>NZ_CP045292.1:1914054-2233063 GCF_009363055.1 Flavobacterium haoranii
TTTAAACACAGATTTAACAAATCAGAAGAATGCACTTACCTTTTTAGGAATTTCAATGAATAAAACCGTTTATAATATAATTTTATGGACATTGTTATTGGCTTCAGCAAGTTTAGGAGCAGTTTTATTTTTAAAATTCAAAAGAGCCAATGAAATTACCCAAAGTTCGAAAACAATTTTAAAAGATTTAGAAGACGAATATGAATGTTATCGAAGAGCGTGTATTGAAAGAGAAATGAACTTGAAAAGACAACTTTTTAATGAGTCAAAAAAATTACAAGAACTTAAAAATGCCTCGTAATAAATTCATTTGAATTAAGAGCCTCTCGTAAAAAGGAGGCTTTTTTTTATTTAGAACTGTAACTTTTTCGAAAATTTACGTATAATAAGTGTAATTATAAATTTCGTAAAAATGTCAAAATGACATTAACATTTTGTAAAGAATCTTTGGTTCAAAATTTGATTACCTTTAAACAATAAATTTAAAAAAAATGTTTGGATATTATATTTTAATTGGTGGAATTGCCTTAGTAAGTTGGTTGGTAAGTAATCGACTTCAGTCTAAATTTGAATTTTATTCTAAAGTTCATCTAAGAAATGGCATGAGTGGTGCTGAAATTGCACAAAAAATGCTACACGATAATGAAATTTATGATGTAAAAGTAATTTCAACACCAGGCCGTTTAACAGATCATTACAATCCTACAGATAAAACAGTTAATTTATCAGAAGCGGTTTATAATCAAAGAAACGCTGCAGCGGCAGCTGTAGCAGCTCACGAATGCGGTCATGCTGTTCAACACGCAACAGCTTACAATTGGTTAACTATGCGTTCAAAAATGGTTCCTATGGTTCAAATTTCTTCAACTCTTTCACAATGGTTGGTAATGGGTGGATTAATTTTAGGGATTGCCGCTAAAGGACTTTCATTTGGATATATTATTGCAGTAATTGGTTTAATAATGATGTCTATTGCTACAGTGTTTTCTTTAATAACATTACCAGTAGAATATGACGCTAGTAATCGTGCATTAGCTTGGTTAAAAAATAAAAACATGTTGTCGCAACAAGAATATGCTGGCGCAGAAGATGCTTTAAAATGGGCTGCTAGAACATATTTAGTAGCTGCAATTGGAGCTATTGCATCACTTTTATATTGGGCATTACAAGTTTTTGGAAGAAGAGATTAATATGTTTCTTAAAATATTAAAACCCCAAATTCTAAATGAATTTGGGGTTTTGTTTTTTTTATTCCGAATGCAAAATTTAGTTTACAATTGAATTTGCCTTTCGATTTGTTGTTCTAATGAAATAAAAGTTTCAGTTCTAGAAACACCATCTATACTTTGAATATTATGATTCAATAATTGCATTAAATGTTCATTATCTCTACAAATAATTTTAATTAAAATACTCCAGTTTCCAGTGGTGTAATGACATTCTAAAACTTCCGGAATTTTCTTCAATTCTCTAACTGTAGCTGGGTTGCTTGATGCTTTGTCTAAATAAATACCCACAAAAGCCATTGTACTATAGCCCAAAACTTTTGTGTCTACTACAAACTTTGAACCCGAGATAACTCCTGCTTGTTCTAATTTACGCAATCGCTGATGAATTGCAGCGCCTGAAATTCCTATTTTATTCGCAATTTGTAAAATCGGTTTACGAGCGTCTTCCATTAAATCGCGAAGAATTTCTTTGTCGATACCATCAATTTCTATTTGTAGCTGATTTATTTTCATAAGTCTGTAAAATTTAAAAATGCAATTAATTACCGAATGTCCACTGGACATTCTCCTCTTAATATCAAATCATCAATTTCTATCTGTAGTTGATTTATTTTCATAGCTTAAATATTGTTATCAAAATTACATGTTTGATATAAATTTAAAACAAAAAATCCCGAATTTTAATAAAATTTGGGATTTTAAAATAATTCAATATTTTTCTAACTACTTACATTAAGTGGGTTATATCCTAAATAAGGCACATCTATTTCTTTAAATATTACCCCATATTCTTCCAATTCTTTTAATATAGGCAAATAAACTTCTTTGGTGATTGGTAATTGTACGCCTGGTGTTTTAATTTCACCATTTAGAATTTTTAAAGTTGCAATAGCTACAGGTAAGCCTACAGTTTTTGCCATAGCTGTATAAGTTTGATCATCACCGATACAAACCATAGTCGCATCAATTTGATGTTTTTCTCCGTGCAATTCGTAACCAAACTTATGGTACATAACAATCATATCTTTATCATCGGGTTGTAAACTCCATTTTTCTGATAAAATCTTCTCTAAAATTTGAGCAGGAGTAGCATTTTTAAGTTCCACTTTCTTTTCGCCATTAAATAAATCTAACTCTAAAAGCTTATCCCAAATAATATCATCTTGATCTATCTTTTGCGCATGACGTAACTTAATTTCAACAGTATCTGTTGGATGATAAGGTAAAAATGAATTCGTAAATTCTCTATAGGTCATATTCTCAGAATTTTCTATCGTATAAGAATCATCTGTCATTCCTAATTGCACCAAAATGTCCCAAGCACGAGAATACCCAACTCTTCTTATTGTTCCTCTATAAACTGTTAAAGCATCATCTAAACCATAAACACTTCTATATTTTAAAGAATCTCTGTTAGCATAGGCTTCAAATCTACCATAACCTTCAACACTTAAAAATTCTGTTCTTCTAAATAATTTGTTATATGGAATATATTTGTAAGTTCCTTCTTGAATAAATTTTGCAGCTCCACCTTGACCTGCTAAAACAACATTTCTAGGATTCCAAGTAAATTTATAGTTCCAAAGATTAGTATCGCTTTCAGGTGCAACTAAACCTCCGCAAAATGACTCGAATAAAATTACATGTCCACCTTTTGCTCTAATTTCGTCTAAAACCTTCATGGCACTCATGTGATCGATTCCTGGATCCAGCCCAATTTCATTCATAAAAATTAAGCCTTTAGCCTTTGCTGCATCATTAAGTTCCTGCATCTCTGGACTTATATAAGAAGCAGTTACCATGTGCTTTCCAAACTTCAAACAATCTTTGGCGACATCGATATGCATGTGAGCGGGCAACATTGAAACGACAATATCGGCTCTTTGTATTTCTTCTTGTCTTTGTATATCGTTAAAAATATCGAAAGCAATTGCTCGTGCATTAGTGTGATTTTTTACTTTCTTTTGTGCTAATTCTAAAGATAAATCACCAATTGTTATATTTAAATTTTCTTGTTCAGATTTAGTTAACAAGTATTGTATTAATGAAGATGCGGAACGACCGGCTCCTATGACTAAAATATTTCTCATTACGGCAGATTAAAAATCACACGAAGATAATCAAATGTTATTTTTGAAGAAAGAAATAAGTGATTATTATCATAATTTAACATTTCTAAAAGCCCTATATTTGCTACAAGAATTTAAGACATGGAAAAAAAGATAATTATCACTGCATTAATTTTAGGAATGATTTCAATAATCCTTGGAGCCTTTGGTGCGCATGCTTTAAAAAAAGTATTACAACCCGAGCAATTAACTTCATTTGAAACAGGTGTGAGATACCAAATGTACCATGCTTTATTCTTATTATTTATTGCGACAACTAACATGATTGCTTTAAAAGAAAAAGCAGTCGTTTTTTACTTAGCATTAGTAGGAGTTATCTTATTTTCTGGATCAATATATCTTTTAAGTACAAGTGCAATAAGTGGCTTAAAATTGCGTTTTATAGGTCCAGTAACACCTTTAGGAGGCTTATTATTAATTGGTTCGTGGGCTTATTTACTATATGCTTTATTGCTAAAAAACAACAATTAAGAATACTATCTAAAATATTATTTATACTTTTGCACTTTAATTAAAAAACAACATAACAAATAAATTAAATGGAGAACTACACTCAAAATACGAAAACGATTTCGTTAGAAAAATACGGGATTACAAATGTAAGTGAGATTATCTATAATCCTACTTATGACGAATTGTATGATGCAGAGTTAAACTCTAATTTACAAGGTTACGAAAAAGGTCAATTATCTGAGCTTGGTGCTGTAAATGTAATGACAGGAGAATTCACAGGAAGATCTCCTAAAGACAAATACATCGTTAAAGATGATGTTACTAAAGAAACCATTTGGTGGACTTCTGAGAAAGCTGCTAATGACAACAAACCCATTTCTACGGAAACTTGGAATGCTTTAAAAGAAGCTTCAGTAAAACAATTATCAGGAAAAAAACTATATGTAGTTGATGCATTTTGCGGTGCTAACGAAAACACACGTTTAAAAGTACGTTTTATAATGGAAGTTGCTTGGCAGGCACATTTTGTTAAAAACATGTTTATTCGTCCTACTGAAGAAGAATTAGAAAACTTTGGTGAGCCTGATTTTATTGTGATGAATGCTTCTAAAACTTCATTTAAAGATTATGCTAAATATGGTTTAAATTCAGAAGTTTATGTAGCTTTCAACTTAACTGAAAAAATGCAATTAATTGGCGGTACATGGTACGGTGGTGAAATGAAAAAAGGATTGTTCTCAATGATGAACTATTACTTACCGTTACAAGGAATTGCATCTATGCATTGCTCTGCAAACAAAGGAAAAGATGGAGATGTAGCCGTTTTCTTCGGTTTATCAGGAACAGGAAAAACTACTCTATCAACTGATCCTAAGAGAGAGTTAATAGGTGACGATGAACACGGATGGGACAATGATGGTGTTTTCAATTTTGAAGGTGGTTGTTATGCAAAAACTATCGATTTAAGTAAAGAAAACGAACCAGATATTTTTGGAGCAATCAAAAGAGACGCTTTACTAGAAAATGTAACTTTAGATGTAGATGGAAAAATAGATTTCAAAGATGGTTCTGTAACTCAAAACACTCGTGTTTCTTATCCAATTTACCATATTGATAACATTGTAAGACCAGTTTCTAAAGCGGGGCATGCAAGTAAAGTTATTTTCTTAACAGCAGATGCATTTGGAGTAATGCCTCCTGTTTCAAAATTAACACCTGAACAAACTAAATATTACTTCTTATCTGGGTTTACTGCCAAATTAGCTGGAACTGAAAGAGGAGTAACGCAGCCAGAGCCTACCTTCTCAGCTTGTTTTGGTAAGGCTTTCTTATCACTTCATCCAACAAAATATGGCGAAGAGTTAGTAAAAAAAATGGAAGAACATAAAGCAACAGCTTATATGGTAAACACTGGTTGGAATGGAACTGGAAAAAGAATTTCAATTAAAGATACAAGAGCAATTATTGACAGAATTTTAGATGGTTCGATTGAAAAAGCTGAAACTACTATAATTCCTGTTTTTAATTTTGAAGTTCCAACTAATTTAGAAGAAGTAAACAATGCTATTCTAGACCCTAGAAACACTTATACTGAGAGTAAAGAATGGGAAGTTAAAGCTAACGACTTAGCAGGTAAATTTATCAAAAACTTTGAGCAATATACTGACAACGAAGAAGGAAAATCTTTAGTTGCTGCTGGTCCGCAATTATAATTTAATTTGTTATTATAAAAAAGGTTTCCAAATTGGAAACCTTTTTATTTTATATAATATAAAGATTATTTAGCTTTATTTGCCTCTACAATATATTTTTCTAATGCTCCAGTCATAGAAGGTGTTTCTGGTGTTGGCGCCATAATATCTACTCTTAAACCACTATCTAATGCTTCTTTTTGAGTTGTTACTCCAAAGACAGCAATTCTAGTATTGTTTTGTTTAAAATCAGGGAAATTTTTGAATAAAGATTTTATTCCTGTTGGGCTAAAAAATGCTAAAACATCATAATAAACATCTTTCAAATCTGAAAGATCACTCATTACGGTTTTATAAAAAATTCCTTGTGTCCAATCAACTTTTAAACTATTTAAAGTTTGTGGCACATCGGCATTTAATTGATCTGTATTTGGTAATAAAAATTTTTCATCTTTATACTTTTTAATTAAAGGAGCTAAATCAGTAAATTCTTTTTGCCCAACATAAATTTTTCTTTTTCTATAAACCACATAACGTTGTAAATAAAAAGCTACGGCTTCTGACTGGCAAAAATATTTTAAATCTTCAGGAATCTTATAGCGCATTTCTTCAGCAACTCTGAAAAAGTGATCTACTGCATTTCTACTAGTTAAAATAATTGCCGTAAATTTACTTAAGTCAATCTTTTGAGCCCTAACCTCTTTTGCACTTACACCTTCAACATGAATAAAAGGTCTAAAGTCAATTTTTACTTTTAATTTGTTCTGCAATTCATAGTAGGGAGAATTCTCTACTTTTGGCTCTGGTTGTGAAACCAATATTGTTTTCACCTTTAAGTTTGACATATAGTTACTTTATTATTTTGTAATCCAATAATACATGAAATAGTAGGGTGCTATTTCAAGTGTGCAAAGATATAAAATAAAATAAAATAATTTACGTGTAACTAAATTTTGATGTGCTTTTAATGTAAAAAAGTACGTTAGGAAATTCCAAACTAACAAAATGACAATCAATACAATATAAATCCAATGATTATTAAAAGAATTGTAAAACAAAACCACATTTATTGGTAATAATACAACGCCTAAATAAGTTCTATAACTAACTTTTAATAGATTAAATTGATCTGCAAATTCTTCAATATGAAAAGTAGTCGCAATAATCTTCTCAATCAAGTATTTTGACAATATAAAAACACCCAAAAATGTAGCAATTCTCAAGTAGGTTATTCCGTCTGTTTTAGTAGTTTTTCCAAAATTGGTTAACATTAACAAAATAAAAAAAGATAGCGATATTAACTGAACAGCAAACATTGAAATGGTAAAACCACTTCGCATGTTACTACTATCTTTATAAATTTTAATGTATTTATCGGAAACTCCTAATCTAACAAATTCGTTAAAACGAGCAGTAAAAACATTTTTATTAACTGCAATTACTACAAACGCGACAAAGAACAAAATAGTTGCCCAATCGTGAAAATTAAATAATCGCTCTTTAAAAATTGTTTCCATACGCAAACAAAAGTACTAAAAAGATTCTTTAGCAACTTGACTATAATCTAAATTAAAACCAAACTTGATGATTATTCATAACTATAGAAATGAACAATCCTAAAAACACAATTGACACGACAAATTTCATAAAAGTTCCTGCTAAAAATCCAACGAAAGAACCAATTGCAGCTTTTGTGGCACGAGTTGTATCTTTTCTATCAAATAAAAGCTCTCCCACTAACGCTCCAACAAATGGACCAATTATAAATCCAAATGGTATAGGCGCAAATATTCCAACAATTAAACCAATATTAGTTCCCCAAATACCATATTTACTTCCTCCAAAACGTTTGGTTCCTTTTGCAGGAATTACATAATCTAAAACAGCAATTACTATTGCAACCACTAATGTAATTCCTAAAATCCAATAATTTTTTTCCATTCCTGGACATAAATACAACAACAGCAATCCAACCCAACTTATGGGCGGACCGGGTAAAGCGGGTAATAAACTTCCAGCAATACCAAGTAACATACAGCAAAATCCTGTAATTAAGAGAAAGTATTCCATTTATTTTGACTTTAAACAAAGTTACCACATAAGTAAAAAAAGTCTAATTTATTTATCCACAAAAATGAAACTGCATACTAATTCAATTTATAAACCGTTAAAAACATAATAAAAACAACATCTATGAAACATATTTTTACTTTGTTTTGTTTTTTCAATTGTATTAATACAATCTCTCAAAATTCAAAACTTGGCGATAGTTTGGTAAGTATTGGACAATATCAAAAAGCAATTGTCGAGTACAAAAAGGAAAAACAACCCGATTTATACAAAATTGCAAAAGCTTTTGAAGCAATTGATAATTATGACGAAGCAATAGCATCTTATGAAAAAATAAGAATAAAAGACACTTTAAATTTAAAAGTAAACTTTCAATATGCATTGGCTTTACTTCACAATAACGATACAAAATCGACTAAAATATTAGAACAACTCGTTACTAAAGACAAAAACGAATCCTATTACTATTACTTAGGATTATCTTACGAAAAACAAAAAAACTACGAAAAAGCAATCGAAAATTGGAATGCATCGCTTCAACTAAATCCAGAGTATTTTAAAAGCGCCTATAAACTTTCACTTCAGTTGGCCAATATGCAACAATTTGATGCTTCATTAGAAGTTGCCAACGCTTTTTTAAAAAACAATCCTAATAATATTGATCTGCTTAAAATTCGCGGACAAATATATTATGCTTTAAAAAGAATCGAAATTGTATTCAAGATTTTGAAAAAGTAGTTGCTAAAAATGGCGCCGATGATAATATTCTAGAAAAATTAGCCAATGTTTATCTCAATACAAAAGATTATAAAAAGGCCATAACTATTTATACCGATTTAATTGAAAACTATAACGACCAAAACCCTAATTTCTATTTCAACAGAGGAAAATGTTATGGTTTTTTATACGAAATTGAAAAAGCAGAAGAAGACATCAACACATCAATTGAGCTGAGAACTTATACTTTCGATAACGAATATTTTTATTTAGGTTTCTTTTATCAGCAACTTGAAGAATATGAAAAAGCGTTGAATTATTACAAAAAAACACTAAATACTAACAGCAATCATGCGGAAGCAGCTTATCAAATCATTGCTATAAAAGATTATCACGGACAATCTCCAACGGTGCTTTTAAAAGAGTATCAAGATTATTTAGAAAAATTTCCAAATATTTCGAACCAAAGAAAACAACTCATCGCAAACCGAATTAACCAATTAGAAGAAAAATAGAGTTAAATAAAAAACTTTAGTATTTTTACAGCAAATCAAAGAATTTTGAAAAAATTTATAGTTTTAATAGTTATCATTCTTTTAAACTCTTGCCAATATTTCGACAAAAAGGCTCCCGATGAAAATGCCTTATTAAAAGAAGAATTGCAAAAAGTAAATTGGAAACAAGTCGACCAATATCCAAGTGTTGCGTCTTGCGATACAATACTAGATGTAGAAACTCAAAAAGAATGTTTTTTCCAATTTTTAACCGAAACCATTCAAGCTCGAATTGGCATCGATACCATCCATATTTTATATCCTGAATTAGATACGATTGCAGTAAAAGTTACTATAAATCCCGATGCTACATTACAATTTCAAACACAAGAACCTACCGATTCTATTAGTTACGATATTAAAGTTATTGATAGTATTTTACAAAATAGATTAACAAACTTTCCAAAAGTTGAACCTGCAATTAAACAAGGAATAAAAGTGAAGTCGCAATTTGTTTTACCTGTTATTTTAAAGGTTACGGAGTAATTTTTTGAAGCCAATCCTGCTGTACGCTATATCTTTTTTGTTTGTCATACTGAGCTTGTCGAAGTATCTAAACAAAAAAGGATGCCGCTTCCATCAGGGCTAATTCCTAAATGCGTCACTTCGAGTTTTCGCTTAACGAAAGTATAGTGAAGTAAAAAAACTATTTTCTAAAATTTCTTCCCTTCCAAGTAAATTTCCCAAACAAACTATAACAAGCGACCGCACTACTAAAAAAAGGATATAATAGCGACGCTAAAAACAACCATTGTAATTTTATTCTGAAAAAAGAAGCTGTTTTTTGTAGTAGAAACAAATCAATAATAAACTTTAAAGCCACAAATAGTGCAAACCAATTCTGATTTAGGCTTCCTAACAACCACATTACGAAAACTGCAATCCAAGTTACATTTGTGCTAAAAACTAGTAGCGCTGTTAATTTTCCAAACCACGAAGAATATCCCGTACTTTTCGCCGCCCAACGCACACGTTGTTGAAATAAATCGTTCCAAGATTCTTCGCTTTTTGTTGCAATAATACTTTCATTATTCAAGCAAAATCCAACAGCATTTTTCTCTTTTAAAACTGCTTTTTGTAGTAGAAAAACATCATCTCCACTTGCCATATTTGAGTTTCCTTCAAAACCATTTAATTCTAAAAAGAATTTCTTTTCATAAGTAAAATTAGCCCCATTGCACATAAAAGGTTTATTTAAACCAAAACTTCCAATGGTTGCACCTTGCAAACTCAGAAAATCTAAATTTTGAAAAGCATGTAAAAAACCATTTTGAGGCAAATAGCAAACCCCTGCCGCAGCCATTCTTTTCTCTTCTTTTTGAATGTATGCATCAATTGTTTTTAACCAACTTTTCTGAACCAAACAATCAGCATCCGTTGTAATAATCCAATTATGTTTAGCTACTTCAATCGCCGTTTCAATCGCATCTTTTTTAGGCGAATTTGATTTTCTTATATTCTTAATAACTGAAATAGAAAATTCGTAATTCGTAATTGTATAATTATCATCCGATTCATCATCTACTAAAATAACTTCAAACAATTCATTTGGATAATCTAAAAATGAAAGTGTGTGTAAAAGCTTTGGCAAATTTTCAGTTTCATTTCGAAACGGAACTACAATTGAAAAGCTCATTTTAGGAACAACCTCATCACTTGTAAATGGTTTCATTTTTTGAAATCCGTAAAACAACGAACCAATCAATACAATATAGATTGCTAATATGACAAAAGCTACAATCATTCGGTAGTTTTTGGTTTAAATCGCAGTACAAAATAACTTCCTAAAACAACTGGTAAAACTAAATTGAAAAACCACATTAACGAAGTTACCGTTAAAATTTTCCAATCTTCAACACCTATTTTCGAAAATAAATACAACGCCACACTTCCTTTAATGGCAACATCCATAATATGAATACTTGGTAAAATGGATGCTAAAAAATACATCGTAAAAATGGTCAAAAAAGCAGTTTTAACTTCAATTTCAGCATCAAAAAACAACAACAATATTAAAAATTGTGTAGAAAAAATTATGTAGCGAAATATAGAAAAACCAACTGTTTTAAAAAAAATGTTTTTATCTAATTTTTTGATTTTATCGATTATCTTTTGGATGGAGAAACCATAAATTTCAATTTTTCTAAAGAAAACTGCAATCAAAATAGCAATTCCAATTCCAATAAAAACAAGAATTTTGAATGTTGAATGTTGAATGTTGAATGTTGAAAAAAACATCCCGATTACACCAAACAAAGTTGTCGCCAACATCTGACTGCTATTGTGTACAAAGTTGAGCAAAACTATTCGCTTTGCATTTTCCTTTTTAAAATATAGCATTTTAGCACCATATTCCCCTATTCTATTTGGTGTGAAAATTGAAGCTGTTAGCGAACCAAAAGTTTGTTGGGCAGCTTCAAAAAAACTAATCTTTTTAAAGCTATTGACTAAATTTTGCCATTTTAAAACCTCAAAAAACCAATTGGCCGAAGTAAACAATAGTAAAATTAAAACTTCTTTGATCGATAAATACTGAATAATACTTTCTATAGAAATCGCCTTATCGCCTTGTAAATGGTGATAGATATAGAAAAATGCGAATCCTACAATCAAAACTTTGACGAGAACTAATAAGAATTGTTTAGCTTTGTGAGGAATTGCAATCATTACTACAAAGAAAAGAAAATTTGGCAAACGAACGCATCATATTAGGAATTGACCCAGGAACCACTATCATGGGATTCGGATTAATCAAAGTAGTCAACAAGAAAATGGAATTTCTTCAGTTGAATGAATTAATTCTGAATAAATATGATGATCATTACACCAAATTGAAAGTGATATTTGAAAGAACAATCGAATTGATTGAAACACATCATCCTGATGAAATTGCAATTGAAGCGCCTTTTTTTGGTAAAAATGTGCAATCGATGTTAAAATTAGGTCGCGCACAAGGTGTTGCTATGGCAGCAGGTTTATCGCGCCAAATCCCGATTACCGAATACGAACCTAAGAAAATCAAAATGGCGATTACAGGTAACGGAAATGCTAGTAAAGAGCAAGTTGCTAAAATGCTCCAACAATTGTTAGACTTAAAAACATTGCCAAAAAATCTTGACTCAACCGATGGTTTAGCGGCGGCAGTTTGTCATTTCTTTAACTCAGGAAGAGTAGAAATTGGTAAAAGTTATTCGGGTTGGGATGCTTTTGTTAAGCAGAATGAGAATCGTGTTAAAAAATAGTGTTCAGTCACGGTTTTCAGTATAAAAACTGTTAACTGAGA
This sequence comes from Flavobacterium haoranii, assembly GCF_009363055.1. Lineage (NCBI taxonomy): Bacteria > Pseudomonadati > Bacteroidota > Flavobacteriia > Flavobacteriales > Flavobacteriaceae > Flavobacterium > Flavobacterium haoranii. The sequence continues at coordinate 1,926,181 of NZ_CP045292.1, forward strand.
CTGCAACTTAAAACTAAAAAATGAGCGGCATCTACATCCATATCCCTTTTTGCAAACAGGCTTGTCACTATTGCGATTTTCATTTTTCTACTTCATTGAAGAAAAAGAGGAAATGGTTTTGGCTTTAGCCAAAGAAATTCAAATGCGAAAAGATGAGTTGGGAAATGAAGTTGTAGCAACAATTTATTTTGGTGGTGGAACGCCGAGTATACTTTCTGTTGAAGAAATTCAGTTTTTGATTGATGAAGTTTATAAGAATTTTGATGTTATTAAAAATCCAGAAGTAACTTTAGAAGCCAATCCAGACGATTTATCGGATGAACAAATTATCAAATTATCGAATACACAAATCAACAGACTTTCAATAGGAATTCAATCTTTTTTTGAAGACGATTTAAAACTCATGAATCGCGCACACAATGCCGAAGAAGCTAAAAGATGTTTGGAAACGGCAACAAAATATTTTGACAATATTACCATCGATTTAATATATGGCATTCCAAATATGAGTAACGAACGTTGGTTACAAAATATTGAAACCGCTTTATCATTTGGTATTCCGCATATTTCGAGTTACGCTTTAACGGTTGAACCAAAAACGGCACTGGATAAATTCATCAAAAAAGGTTTAGTAAAACAACCCGATGATGAAGTTGCTCAAGAGCATTTTCATATTCTCGTAAACCGATTACAAGAAGAAGGTTTTGTTCATTATGAATTGTCTAACTTTGGGAAAACTGATTATTTTTCCAAAAATAATTCGGCGTATTGGTTGGGTAAAAAATACATCGGAATTGGGCCGTCGGCGCATAGTTATGATGGAATAAATAGAAGTTGGAACATTGCTAACAATACACTTTACATCAAATCGATTCAAGAAAACCAATTACCATCTGAAACGGAAACCTTAACAACCGTTGATCGATACAACGAATATATTATGACAGGTTTACGAACCATTTGGGGTGTTTCTTTAGAGCGAATAGAAAAAGAATTTGGACCAAAATATTTAGAATATCTCAACCTACAAAGTCAGAAATTTATTCAAGACGAATTACTTTTTGTTAAAAATGGAATTTTGAAAACTACTCAAAAAGGTAAATTTTTATCCGACGGAATTGCATCCGACTTATTTTTGTTAAATTTGGAGTAAACCAAATTTCTTTTTGTGGAAGAAACTAAAAACTGTATCAATTGTCACGAACCTTTAGCGGGAAAATTCTGCTATAATTGTGGTGAAAAAATTGTAGAAAAAACAGACTTTTCTATTAAAACAATTCTCCAGCAATTTGTTGATGGTTTTACCAATTTTGATTCGAAATTTATTAAAAGTTTTTGGTTTCTATTATTCAAACCAGGACAATTAACAGAAAACTATGTAAACGGACTTCGAAAGCCTTTTATGAAGCCTTTTCAATTGTTCATTGTTGTCAACGTTTTGTTTTTTATAATTTTATCTGGGGCTGATATATTCAGAATTCCATCAGGATATTTTTTTCAATAGAAGCTAATCTTAAAATCTTAGAAGAAATTGCCATTACTAAAAACGAATCGGTTGAAGTTTTAAAACAAGTTTATGATACTGATTCTTTAACCAATTCGAAACTGTATATTTTTATACTTATACCTTTTTTAAGTTTAATCATTTGGTTAATAAATTTCAAAAAAAAGCTACAATTCGGAGTTCATGCCATATTTGCAATACATTATTTATCATTCTTCATGTTGTTTTGCTTAACATTGGTTATTTTTCCTCGTGAGTGGTTTACTCCAAGAGTAACTCAATTAACTATTTTTAGTTTTAATTTTATATACTTAGCATTTGCAATAAAAAGATTTTACAATAATAATTGGAAAATAACTTTGCTGAAAACATTGATTATAGTTGTACTATTTTTTGCTTTAGTCTTTTTATATAGAGAACAAATAAGTCAGTTTACACTTTATTTTATGCATAAATAATTTATGATAGCTTCTATTAAACATAACTATAAAAATTATACAGTTGATTTTTCTCAACCTCTAGATATTTCTTTGCCTTTAACGAATGACAATCAAAATCCTATTGCGTGGTATCAAGACGAACCAAAAATTGAACCCGTAACTATGGGCGATTGGATTGGGAAAGTTTCCGAAGGAAAATCATCGACAAATTTCAACAATATTTTCTTTAATCCGCATGCACACGGAACACACACTGAATGCTTAGGTCATATTACCAAAGATTTTTATAGTGTAAACCAACATTTAAAAACCTTTTTCTTTGTAGCTGAATTAATTTCAATTGAACCAATTGCTGTTGGAGATGATTTTATCATTACAAAAGAACAAGTTGAAAAAGCACTTAACGGAAATAATCCTGAAGCAATTGTGATTAGAACGCTTCCGAATATTGACAATAAAAAGCATAAAAATTATTCCAATTCAAATCCGCCTTATTTGTCAGATAAAGCGGCTACTTACATTAGAGAAATTGGTATTAAGCATTTACTGATTGATTTACCAAGTGTAGACAAAGAACACGATGAAGGAAAATTGTTAGCACACAAAGCGTTTTGGAATGTAAAAAACATTGAAGAATTGAATAAGAATGCTCGTTTAGATTGCACCATAACCGAAATGATTTTCGTTGATAATAGTATCAAAGACGGGAGTTATTTACTAAATTTACAAATGGCTCCTTTTGAAAACGATGCAAGTCCAAGTAAGCCAATATTGTATAAATTAAACGAATAGAAAATGATTTCAGCTGTAATTCCAAAGTTGCCATTTATCAATAAAAAGAAACTATTGATTTCTATACTACAATTGGTTTTCAATTAGAAGCCGATTATGGTGAGTATCTCATTTTTTCATTGGAACAAACAGAATTACACTTTTTCTCTTTTCAAGATTTAGATCCAAAGAAATCCGATTTTATGATTTATTTGAGAGTAAATGCTGAAATTGAGCGTCTTTATCATAAATTAATCGAAAAAGGAATTGCCATTCATCCTAATGGTGCTTTAGAACAAAAACCTTGGCATCAGATAGAATTTTCGATCATTGATCCTAATGGAACATTGTTAACTTTTGGACAGTATAATTAAATTCTATTCAAATGAACATCCAACAATTATACGAATTTTGCCTATCTAAAAAAGGTGTAACCGAACATTTTCCATTTGATGAAGATACTCTGGTGTTTAAAGTTGGCGGAAAAATGTTTTGTTTAACTTCTTTACAAGATTGGGAAAAAGGAAGTCCTTCGCTTAATTTAAAATGTGATCCAGAAAGAGCTCTTGAACTTCGTGAACAATATGAAGCTATAAAACCAGGATGGCACATGAGCAAAGTGCATTGGAATACTGTAACGGTTAATAGTGATGTTTCCCAAAAACTATTGATTGAACTTATCAATCATTCTTATGATTTGGTTTTTAATAGTTTAACCAAAAAAATACAAGCTGAAATTTTAAATTCTTAGGCTTTTTATGTAACAAAAGTTGCTGTCACATTTCTATAAAAATTGGAACTTTATAGTAATAAAACTAAGAATCATGACAACTACTGTAGTAATAGGCGGAAGCTTTGCAGGAATGACAGCTGCGCTTGAGATAAAAAGAAAAGGCAAAGATCAACATAAAGTTATTTTAATTGATAAATCACCCGTTTTTATGTTTATTCCGTCTTTAATTTGGGTTCCATTTGGAAGACGTGATATTAAAGATATTTCTTTTAGAAAAGATGCTATTTTAACCAAAAAAGGTGTCGAATTTGTAAATGCAGAGGCTTTAAATGTAGATGTTAAAAATCAAACTGTAAAAACTGATAAAGGCGATTATAAATACGATCATTTGGTTGTGGCAACAGGACCAAAAGTAAAATATGATGTCGCTCCTGGCGTTGCCGAATATACACATTATATTGGTACTCCAAATGGAGCCATGAAAACACGAAAAGCATTAGAAGAATTCAAGAAAAATCCTGGACCAATTGTTATTGGAGCAACTCAAAATGCGGGTTGTATGGGTGCTGCTTATGAATTTTTATTTAATGTAGAAAAATGGCTACGTGAACAAAATATCCGTAAAAAAGTAGATTTATATTGGATTACACCTGAAGACTATTTAGGACATTTTGGAATTGATGGTATGCCAATGGCTGAAGGAATGTTAAAATCTTTCATGAAAATGTTTAACATTCATTATAAAACGCAAGTTGGAGTTGAAGAGGTAACTCCAGAAACTATTAAACTAACAAACGGAGAAATTTTACCTTATAAATTTTCAATGTTAATGCCTCCATTTATTGGGGTCGATTTTGTAAGCAATTCACCCGAATTACATGCCACACCTACTGGATATGTTCCTGTAAAAGACAGTTACCAACATGTAGATTATCCTAATGTATGGGCAGCAGGAATTGCAGTAAATGTTCCATTGCCATTTACACCAGGAAAAGTTCCGTTTGCATCTCCAAAAACAGGTTATCCTAGTGATGAAACAGGTAAAATTGTTGCCGAAAATATTATAAGAGTAACCAAAGGTGAAACCAAATTAAAAGAGAAAGCGTGGGGAAGAATTCCGGGATTATGTGTAATGGATGCTGGTAAAAAAGAAGTATTATTAGTTTCTTCTAGTTTATTTAAACCAAGAACATTCGCGATTATGATTCCAAATGTTATTTATGACATAAATAAAGTAATTCTCGAAAAGTATTTCTTATGGAAATCTAGAAATGGTTATTCTAATTTGCCGTAAATAAAACCTATACTAATTAAAAATCCCAACATTAAGTTGGGATTTTTAATTTAATTTTTAATAATTTTTTGAACTGTTTTATTAGTTCCAGAATTTATCTTTAATAAATATATTCCAGTTTTCAGAAAATTTAAATCAATATTGATATTTTGGTTTTCAAAAGAATTTGAATAGAATTCCTTTCCTAATAAATCAAAAATTTTAACATTTGTATTTTCTGAAACATTATTGATTTTTATGTTCAAATCATTCTGAACAGGATTTGGAAAAACTATGATTTTGTCATTAGTTTCGAACATCTGATTGTTTAAGTATATTGAATAATCTATTTTAAACAAACCTTTATTTGTTGAATTTTCTCCGTAAAAATAAATAAATTCATCTTTAGGAATTATTTGATTATTTAATAAAGAAAATGAATTATTATCAATTAAAGTAACTGTACCGGTATAACTTCCATCTGTCATTAATAAAGCATATGAGTTAATGCCATAATTTACTAAGCAAAAAATTAAACTATTGTGAACAAATGCAGAAGTCATAGAGTTGCTAAAAGAACTTTCAGCACCAGTAGAGTAATCAACTACTATTTCAGGATTATTAAAACCATCATAACTCCATAATTCATATCCATTATCATCTGTATACTTAATCCCGTATTGTTTGTTGTTTAATTCTAAGTTATACTGGTAAATTTCACTTAAGGAAACAGCTGGAAAAAAAACTGGAAAATTACTTAAAGTAGGTGAATTTATACCATCTGAAACGTAAAACGCTCCGTCTTTATATAGATAAACTAAATTATTGAACATCATAAAATCGTTTATTGCTGTAACATAATAGCTTCCAGAATTAAAAACAAAATTAGTATTTAATAATTGTGTGTTAAGATTAATTGAATAGAAATTCACAAATTTATTAGTATCTTTCATTAGAAATAATAAATTGTCATTAACTCTCCAGACTTCCTCTCTACTTTGATAAATATCTCCTCCACCAGAGCCAGAACTCCCTGAAATATTATTTGTCATCAAAGTTGTAATATTGTTATTTACTGGATTATATTTATAAATTGAATAAGCTAAACCTTGATAGATATTACGCCTTCCTTTAATGTAAATTATATTGTTATAAAAATAAGAAGCGTCATACATAATGCTTCTATTGCTCGAATCCTTAATTTCAGTTACTATATTTGTTAACAAATTTTTTATAAAAGTCATGGTATTATTGTTATTTTCATAAATTACATAATTACCATAAACATTAAATTTTCCAACACTTGATGTTAATGTTGAAATTACATTTGTATTTAAATCCAACTGCATCAATGCGGCACTTCCTGACTTAAATATTATTAAATTTGATGTTTTTATTGCTTTTGATAATCCACTTTGCGGAAATGTGTTAGGATAAATATATAATGAATTATCATTAACATCTACTCGAATTAAAACACTTACTTTAGATCCTGAAACAGTCTTTCTTGAATAACAATAAACATAATCTTGATCTTCAAAAAAAGGAGCCATAGCTCTATCGTCTGTCGAATTATTCAAACCAAAATTTTCTGGACCTTCAATGTAAATAGCCTGAGAGAAAATGCAATTAGTAACTAAACTTAAAAGAATAAAAAATAACGATTTCATTTTTCTTTCAAAGTTAATAAAATAGATTCAAATTTTGAGAATTAAATCTTATCATTTTGAACTTGTTTAACTTCGTTGAATCTTCGATTTCAAAATCTTATTCAAATGAGATTAGAAACTGAAACAAGTTCAGTTTGACAATTTTTTATTTATAAAGCTTTTTTCTGTTTTTCTACAAAACCATCGGCTTGAAGTTTTAATAACTCGGTTGCTTTTTGTTTTTTGTAATCATATAATTCTTTATCCGTTTTAATATCGTTGTAAACTTTGTCGTAAATTTCTGCATCTGTTTTACGCTGTAAATTGCTTTGATATTTATTTTGAGCCAAAACATTTATTGTTGCCATTTCTGCGTCTTCAATTTTAAAATCGTACTCGCCTTTTGGAGCTAATAATTTGGCAATAATTGGAGCTGTTTCTATAGCAAAAAACAACAACATAATAAAAAATGAAGGTAGAAAAGGCAACTTATTTAAAGCATTAATTCGCGCCATTAAACCATCAAAATTGTCAATTATTGGTTGGGCTTCGGTAACTTTTTTATCTAAACTAGCTTGAAGTGTTTTGGCATCGGCTTCTAAACTTTTAATTTTAGACAAGTTTGTAGCTTTTAATGTATCGAGTTCTTTTAAAGCCATATCGTGCTTTTCTCTTTTCTCTTTGTAAACCGGACCTTTTCCTAACTTTTTTGTTCCAGATGTTCCTTCTACTTCAGTAATGTAAACCGAATACAAATCGTTTACTTCTTTTTCTTTCTTAATAATATCCGATTTTAAACTGTCAATTTTTGCTTTATTTTGGTCTAAATCTTTTTTAAAGAAATTGGTCACCTGATTTTTATTCTGAATGGCTAATTCATTTTTCTCTTTCAATAAAACAGAATTTATTTCCTTTTCAAAAATCTTAATTTCTAAAGGTTTTGAAATAACAACCGCTATGATTAAGGCCAAAATTATACGCGGTGTTGCCTGAATGAATTCACTTTTAAAGTTATCGCGCTTCTTTATTGTGGAAACTATAAATCGGTCTAAATTGAAAATAAGTAAACCCCAAACCAGACCAAAACCAGCAGCTATATAGTAATTATCGAAAACTGTGTAAAGCGCATAACTAGCAGCTAAAAAAGCCATAACCGCAGTAAAGAAAACGGTTGCGCCTATTCCAGCATATTTGTTTTGTTCGCCATTGCTACAACTAGCAACAACATCTTTGTCGGCTCCCGAACAAAGGATGAAGAAATTTTTTAACATGATTTTGTTTTTTGATTGATGATGATTAGTACAAATGTAACGCCAATTGTTTCAAATTGTTGTTAATTTTTTAATAATTAGTGCGTTACACCGCTAAAGCGCTGTCACGTGTTTCGCGCTACACGGTAGCTTGCTTCACCCGTTAACGCATTAGGGATAGCAGCGGCATCCTTTTTTTTTGCGCTTCGACAAACTCAGCATGACAAACAAAAAAGATAAAGCGCATAGCCCGACCACGCTATTGCGTGGGATTGCCCAAAAACAAAAAACCTGCAAGATTTTCTTGCAGGTTTATATTTAAAATTAATGACTATTTACTAATCACTAATCACTCTTTACTATATTAATATCTATAATATTCTGGTTTGAATGGACCTTCAACAGTTACACCAATATATTTAGCTTGGTCTGGAGATAACGTTTCTAATTCAACACCAATTTTAGCTAAGTGTAAACGAGCAACTTTCTCATCTAAATGTTTTGGTAACATGTATACTTTGTTTTCATAAGCATCAGTGTTTGTCCATAACTCAATTTGAGCTAAGGTTTGGTTTGTAAACGAGTTACTCATTACAAAACTTGGGTGACCAGTAGCACAACCAAGGTTTACTAAACGACCTTCAGCTAAAATGATAATATCTTTACCATTAATGTTGTATCTATCAACTTGTGGTTTGATTTCGTCTTTAGTTGAACCATAGTTTTTGTTTAACCAAGCCATGTCGATTTCGTTATCGAAGTGTCCAATGTTACAAACAATCGTTTTATCTTTCATCGCTTCAAAATGACGACCCACAACGATATCTTTGTTTCCTGTAGTTGTAATTACAATATCTGCATTACCAACAACAGTATCTAATTTCTTAACTTCAAAACCGTCCATTGCAGCTTGTAAAGCACAAATTGGGTCAATTTCTGTAACAGTTACAATAGAACCAGCCCCGCGGAAAGATGCCGCAGTTCCTTTTCCTACGTCTCCGTATCCACAAACCACAACTCTTTTACCAGCTAACATAACGTCAGTAGCACGACGAATTGCATCTACAGCCGATTCTTTACATCCGTATTTGTTATCGAATTTAGATTTAGTAACCGAATCGTTTACGTTAATTGCAGGAATATGTAACGTTCCATTTTCCATTCTTTCGTATAAACGGTGTACTCCAGTAGTTGTCTCTTCTGATAAACCTTTAATTCCTTTAATTAATTCTGGGTAACGATCAAAAACCATATTGGTTAAGTCTCCACCATCATCTAAAATCATGTTTAACGGTTGACGATCTTCACCAAAGAATAATGTTTGCTCAATACACCAATCAAACTCTTCTTCGTTCATACCTTTCCAAGCATAAACTGGAATACCAGCAGCAGCAATAGCAGCAGCAGCATGATCTTGAGTTGAGAAAATATTACAAGAACTCCAAGTTACATCAGCACCAAGAGCTACTAAAGTTTCAATTAAAACAGCTGTTTGAATTGTCATGTGTAAACATCCAGCGATTCTAGCACCTTTTAACGGTTGACTTTCTGCATATTCTGCACGTAAAGCCATTAAACCTGGCATTTCAGCTTCTGCTAATTCAATTTCTTTTCTTCCCCAAGCTGCTAAAGAAATGTCTTTAACTTTGTATGGAACGTAAGGAATAGTTTTTGTACTCATTTATAATAATTTTTCTTTTAATAAAATTTTGGAGTGCAAAGTTAGGCAATTCCTTTTTAATTACTAAATTAATTCACGTAATTTGTGAATTGTTTAAGATGTTAAACAATTGAAAAACAATAATTAAGAATGGCATTTTATAAATCTATATCTATTAATAATAATACCACTGCATATTTTTGGAAAATAACAGAAGATTTCAATACCCTTTTTAGAGCGGTTCAATTAAAAGATACTTCACTTACAAGGTTAGAGAAAATGAAATCGGAAAGTCATCAAAAAGGTTTTTTAGCAGTGCGTATGTTGTTGCAACATTTAGGTTATTCAGATTTTGATTTATACTATGATGAAAATGGCAAACCTCATTTGAGGTCAAACAATCGTCACACTGAGCCTGTCGAAGTGTCAATTTCACATAGTTTTGACTTTTCTTGTATTTGCATCAGTACTGATTCTTTTGTTGGAATTGACATTGAAATCATGAAAACTAAGATTTTGAGAATTGCCCCTAGATTTATGGATACTAAGCATTTAGAAAATTTATCCGAATTAGATCAAATTGAAAAAGCTACTGTAATTTGGGGAATTAAAGAATCTATTTTCAAAATTAAAAACGAGCAAGGTATTAGTTTTCCCGATCATATTTTTGAAGATCCTTTTTTGCTTTCTGACTCTCGTTGTGATGCTGAATTACGATTTAATAATAAAATAGAAAAATTTGACATCCAATTTTATAAAGTAGAAGATTATATATTTGTAGCCGCTTTACCCAAACAATAATGAGTTTTTATAACGATATTATACAATCTACCGAATCAAAAAGGAAACTTTTAGCCATTTTAATTGATCCTGAAAAAATTCAATTAGATAACATTTCTTCTTTATGCGAGAAAATAAAAAAATCGCCAGCAACTCATATCTTCTTTGGCGGAAGCACTTATGACGGAAATAATTTTAATGAAATTATAAAAAGAATAAAACAGAATCTCGACTTACCTATTTTTCTATTTCCTGGCGATTACAATCAAATTTCTGAAGAAGCAGATGCTTTACTTTTTTTAAGTTTAGTTTCAGGTAGAAATCCAGAATATTTAATTGACCAACAAATTAAAGCGGTTGAAAAATTAGAACAATCTTCTTTAGAAATTATACCGACTGCGTACTTACTTATTGAAAGCGGAATTGAAACTGCAGTAGAACGTGTTAGCCAAACCAAACCTTTAAATAGAAACGACTTAAAAACAATTCAAAATACTGTAAAAGCATCTGAATATTTAGGTATGAAACTGGTTTATTTAGAAGCTGGAAGCGGTGCTAAAATTGCGGTTTCGAAAGAAATTATTGAAAGTGTAAAAGAAAAAATCAACATCCCTTTAATTGTTGGTGGTGGCATTAAATCTTCAAAAGAAATTGAAAATGCTTTTTTGGCTGGTGCTGATATGGTGGTCATTGGAACTGCTTTTGAAGAAAACCCTAATTTTTTTGAAATTTAATAAATATGTGGGATCTATTGTTTAGCCAATATAAAACTTATGATGCATTTTCTATTTGGTTAGAAATTATTGCCGTTTTGTTTGGATTAATAAGTGTTTTATTTGCTCGAGTTAATAATATTTTAGTTTACCCTACAGGCATTATTAGTACTTTAATTTTTGTTTACTTGTTATTTCAATGGAGTCTTATTGGCGATTTTCTCATCAATATTTATTATACAATCATGAGTATTTATGGTTGGATTCTATGGTCCAAAAGAAAAAATGATGATTTAGAGTACCCTATTGCCACTATGAATACCCAAGAATTTAAAAAAAGTATCGTTTTATTTACATTAACAACACTATTTGTTATCATAATTTACATTTATTTTGATAAATTTACCTCTTGGACGGCATATGTAGATACATTTACCACTGGTTTATTTTTTGTTGGAATGTGGCTTATGGCACAACGAAAAATTGAAAACTGGATCGTATGGATTATTGCAGATTTTATATCTATTCCTTTATATTTTTTAAAAGGATACACTTTAACAAGCTTGCAATACATTGTATTTACTATACTCGCTTATTATGGATATAAAGAATGGAAGAGAATTTTACAGCCTTAGATTTACAATTATTCGACGAAAGAAATATTCCTTTACAAAGAGTTATTAAACAATTACACTTCTTAAAGGAAGGTATTACCAAAATAAATTTAGTTCGTCCTGCTACCATAAATGATGGCATTCAACTTTTAAATTCTTCTGAAGAAGAAAAATACATTGAACTTTTCGATCAAGAAAAAGAGCATTATAACATCACAAAATTTGTTCCAGCTTCTGGTGCAGCTAGTAGAATGTTTAAGTTTTTAGTAGAATTTATCAATGATTTTAATCTTGGTAAAGAAACTATTAATGCTTACATAAACAGAACTAAATGTATAGAATTGGCCATTTTTATGGTTGGACTTCGAAATTTTCCTTTTTACAGAGATTTAATAGAAACTACAAAAAAATCGGTTTCAAATTTTAACGAAAAAAAGGCAGATGAAAGAGAATATTGGATTATAAAAACCATGTTACAAAATCCAAAATTTAATTTCAGTAACAAACCAAAAGCTGTTCTTCCTTTTCATTCAAAAAACGGAAGTCAAGTAACACCAATTGAAGAACACATTAACGAGTCTGTTTTTTACCAAAAAGCAAACGAAAAAACTTCAATTCACTTTACTATTTCTAAAGAGCATCAGTTTTTATTTGAAGAAATCGCTAACCAATTTCCTGATGTGGCCTTGAGCTATTCTTATCAAAGTGAAACTACCGACACCTTATCTGTTCATCCTGACAACAGATTATTTCGCTTAGAAAACGGAAAACTTTTCTTTCGACCAGGTGGACATGGAGCACTTATAGAAAACTTAAATGAGATACAAGCAGACATCGTGTATATAAAAAACATCGATAATGTTTCTCATAATGCTATAAAAGAGAATATTCATTATAAAAAATTATTAGGCGGAATTTTAATTGAAACCCAAAAGCAAGTTTTCAAATATCAAGAATTATTAGATAATCCTGAAGCTCTTTCAAGTGAAATTATAAATGAAATTATTAAATTTTGTTGCGAAAAATTAAACCGCCCCGTTTCATCAAACTTCTATAAATTTCAAAAAGATTATCAAATTCAGGCTTTAAAAGAAATTCTTAATCGCCCAATAAGAGTATGTGGTATGGTTAAAAATGAAGGCGAACCTGGCGGCGGACCTTTTTGGGTAAAACATGAAGATGGTTCCGAATCACTACAAATTGTAGAAAGTTCGCAAGTAGATCTAGATAATCCTAAACAAATTGCAGTTGTTAATGCTTTAACACATTTCAATCCTGTAGATATTGTTTGCGGTTTAAAAAACTACAAAGGAGAAAAATTTGATCTCACAAATTTTATAGATCATAACGCTGGGTTTGTTGTAAATAAAAACAAAGACGGCAAGCCTATAAAAGCTTACGAGTTACCCGGGCTTTGGAACGGCGCAATGGCTCATTGGAACACCATTTTTGTAGAAGTGCCATTAGTAACTTTTAATCCAGTTAAAACTATAAACGATTTATTAAAATCATCGCACCAACCTTATTATGAATCGTGAAATTATTGAAACTGAACTTCAATTTAAAGCCGTTAGAAGTAGTGGTGCAGGCGGACAAAATGTAAATAAAGTTTCATCTAAAGTAATTTTGTTTTATGATATTAATAACTCTTCTGGATTAAATGATGACGAAAAAAATATTGTAAATGAAAAACTTGTAAATAGAATTTCACAAGAAGGTATTTTACAACTTGCTTCAGATGAAGACAGAAGCCAAATTAAAAACAAAGAAATTGTTATAAAACGTTTTTTTGAACTTTTAACAAAAAGCCTAAAAAAGCCAAAAAAAGAAAAGAAACTAAAGTACCTAAGGCCGTTAAAGAAAAACGACTTCAAGAAAAAAAGAAATCATCTGAAGTAAAAGAAAATAGAAAAAAACCAAATTTTTAAAAATTTTCTAAATTCTGATTTCTAAATCCTAACTTTATTTTATCTTTGCAACCGTTCTCAAAGGGGTGCTCTAAATAAACGAGCTGAGATCATACCCATAGAACCTGGGCAGGTAATGCTGCCAAGGAAAAGAACAATAGTTGTAGTGCACATCAACTAGCGTTTAAACATCTATATTTTTATTAACAATTGGAATAATTGCCCCTTTTATTCGTATAATTTTTTACGAATGAAAACTTTATTCAAAAACAAAAGTCAAAATTTAAAAGTAAAAAGTTTAAAGAATTTTTTACCTATTGCCTATTGCCTATTGCCTATTGCCTCATTTGCTCAAGAAAAAGAAACAGACACTTTAAAAGTGAACCAATTAAACGAAGTAACACTTTCAGCAATTAGAGCAAAAGACAAAAATCCTATTACTTTTACAAACGTTAAAGCTGAAGAAATTGAAACAAGAAACTTGGGACAAGACATTCCAGTCCTTTTAAATTATCTTCCATCGGTAGTTACTACAACAGATGCTGGTAATGGTGTAGGTTATACTTACATGAGAGTTAGAGGTTCTGATGGTTCTCGAATTAATGTTACTTTAAACGGAATTCCTTTCAACGATAGTGAAAGTCAAGGTACATTTTTTGTAAACCTACCCGATTTTGCTTCATCACTTGAAAGTGTTCAGTTACAAAGAGGTGTAGGAACTTCTACAAATGGTGCTGGTGCATTTGGTGCTAGTTTAAACATGCAAATGAAATCTTACCAAGAAAAAGCTCATGCTGAAGTTGCAAATTCTATCGGAAGTTTTAACACTAGAAAACACACTATTTCTTTTGGCACAGGATTACATAACAATTTCGAATTCAACGGAAGAGTTTCACAAATTCATTCTGATGGATATATTGATCGCGCCACATCTGATATGTTTGGTTATTTATTTAATGTAAATTATGTAAAAGAATCTACTTTAATTAAATTAATTGCTTTTGGTGGAAAAGAAAAAACTTACCAAGCTTGGTACGGATTAGAAGACCCTTATTTATTAGAACACGACAGAACATTTAACTATGCTGGAATTTATTTTGACGAAAATGGAACTATGAAATTTTACAATGATGAAACCGATAATTATTGGCAAAATCACTTCCAATTACATTGGAGCGAAAAATGGAGCGAAAAATGGAATTCTAACCTAGCACTTCATTACACAAAAGGCAGTGGTTATTTTAAGCAATATAAAGAGGATGAAGATTTAACCGAATATAATTTACCTGCTTTTGAAGGAAATTCTATTTCTGACTTGGTTAGAAAAAGATGGTTAGACAACGATTTCTTTGGTACAACTTTTTCAATTAACTATAGAACTCAAAAACCGATGTTTTATTTGGTGGTGCTATAAATCGCTATTTAGGAACACATTTTGGAGAAGTTGTTTGGACACCAAATTACATACCTCAAACAAATCGTTATTATGACAATTTTGGCAATAAAGACGATGTGAACGTTTACATAAAAGGTTCGCAACAATTTGGGAAACTAAATGTATTTGCTGATTTACAATATAGAATGGTATTTTACCAAGCCAACAGTACAAAGTTTAGCGATGTTAATGATACTTTCCGTTTCTTTAATCCAAAAGTTGGGGTAAATTATGAACTAAACAATGAAAATTCTTTTTATGGTTTTGCCGGTATTGCCAATAAAGAACCAAGACGCGATGATTATGAAAGCGGTGCCAACAAACCAGAACGTTTATATGATCTTGAGCTAGGCTGGAAATACAATAACTCAAAATTAAGAATTCATACAAATGGATTCTTTATGTATTACATTGATCAATTAGTTTTAACTGGTTCATTAAATGATGTAGGTGCTCCAGTATTTACAAACTCAGGAGAAAGTTACCGTTTAGGTCTAGAAGTTGAATCGGTTTATAAAGTTACTGACAAGTTAAATTTACAAGCAAATGTAACTTTAAGTGAAAATAAAAATATTGACTTCTACTTTCAAAGAGATGGAATTCTTGAAGATTTAGGAAATACTAATATTGCATATTCTCCTAATATTGTTTCTTCGGGTGCTATTAATGTGTTACCGATTAAAGGAATGCAACTATCTCTTTTAGGAAAATTTGTTGGCGAACAATACATGGGAAATATTGATTCTGAATATTCAAAATTACCAGATTATTCGATAGTAGATTTTAATGCTTCTTATGAACTTAAACTAAACAAGGGAATTAAATCAATCTTATTCTCTGGATTAGTAAACAATGTTTTCGACAGAAAATACGAATCAAACGGATATTTTTACACTTATGATGATGATTCTTCTGGAAGCATCATTACTTATCAAGGAAAAGGATTATATCCACAGGCTGGCATCAACTTTTTAGCTGGTGTTACACTCAAATTTTAGTAGTTAAAAAAAGCTATCCAATTGGATAGCTTTTTTATTTAATTGTATACTCTAATTGACGTACTACTTAAGACCTCAACCCTATATTGCAACATAGGATATTGCATTTCTGGCGACTGCCCTGTAAACAAACTGTATTGAGCATCATCACAAGGACATTCTGCTTTAATTCCTACTAAATCCATAGTTGAACAACCGCTAATTTCTTGGTTTGGACAAACAGCATCAAATGCAATAAAAACATTACTGCCAGTATTCATAATAAATACTTTGCCCTGAATTCCAACTCCAGCTTCATAATATTCTATAGGATTACCTGCATTTAATAAGTTTTGATACAATGGCAAACTTAAATTAATTGGACTCGATTGAAATCTATAAGTTGGTAAATAAGGATTATTATTTCTAACAGAATCTTGCGAACAAGACATCACTAAAATCATCAAAACACTAAAGGTCAATATTTTCTTCATGGCTTTTTATTTATCATCATTCAAAAATAATTTAATTATATTTGTGGAACCAAAGTTTAACAATTAATAATTAAAAAATTAGTATATTTGTTGAAAGGAATCCCATTTTTTGTGGGATTCTTTCTATTTATATAAACGATGAAGTTATGAGTAAAGTATCTTATTACACAGCAGAAGGTTTAAAAAAATTAAAAGACGAATTAGAACATTTAAAAGCTGTTGAGCGTCCTAAAGCTTCTCAAGCTATTGCTGATGCACGCGATAAAGGAGATTTATCTGAAAACGCAGAATACGATGCTGCGAAAGAAGCACAAGGATTATTAGAAATGAAAATTTCTAAAATGGAAGAAGTAGTTGCAAATGCTCGTTTAATTGACGAATCTCAATTAGATACTTCTAAAGTATTAGTCTTATCTACTGTAAAAATAAAAAACCAAGTAAATGGAATGGAAATGAAGTATACTTTGGTTGCTGAAAGTGAAGCCGATTTAAAAACTGGAAAAATTTCAGTTACCTCACCTATTGGAAAAGGTTTATTAGGGAAAAAAGTGGGCGAAATTGCCGAAGTTAAAGTTCCTAATGGCACTATGAATTTTGAAATTTTAGAAATCACTCGCGATTAATCCTCTTAGTCATGGCTAGTATTTTTACAAAAATTGTAAACGGGGAAATTCCTTGTTATAAAATTGCTGAAGACGATAATTATTTGGCTTTTTTAGATGTTAATCCAAATGCAAAAGGACATACATTATGTATTCCTAAACAAGAGATTAACAAAATATTCGACATGGAAGAAGAGCATTATATGGGTTTAATGGCTTTTTCTAGAAAAGTTGCTAAAGCAATTGAAAAAACTATAGCGTGCAAAAGAGTTGGTGTTGCCGTTGTAGGTTTAGAAGTACCACATGTTCACGTACATTTAATTCCGCTTCACGATATGGACGATATGCGTTTTCAAAGAAAAGCTAGTCTTACAAAAGAAGAGTTTGAGAGTATTGCAAAAGAAATTGCATCGAATTTATAATAAAAAAATCCCAGCTTAAAGTTGGGATTTTTTATTAATATGTCTTTTTAAGAGAAATTTGCATCGTGGTTCCCTTCCCTATTTCAGAACTTTCTACTTTTATTTTTCCCTTGTGGTAATCTTCAACTATCCTTTTTGTTAATGAAAGACCAAGCCCCAACCTCTCTTTTTAGTAGTATAGCCTGGTTCAAAACTTGAGTAAATTGTTTTTTAGACAACCCTTTACCAGTATCTGTAATTTTAATTTTTACAGTGTCTTCAATTTCTTCTACTACAATTTTTAAAACACCTTTACCTTTCATAGCATCTATAGCATTCTTTACTAAATTTTCTATAGTCCAACTATGCAGTGCATGATTAATTTCAACAAAAATAGGATGTTCTGGTGCAGTAAATGAAAAATCGACCTGTTTAGAAGTTCTTGCTTTTAAATATTCAAAGGAAGTTCTAGTTTCTTCTACAATATTTAATTTTTCTAAAACGGGTTCACTACCAATTTTCGAAAATCTATCTGTAATAATTTGCAAACGATTGATGTCTTTTTCAATTTCAGCAATTGTAGTTTCTTCAACATTTTCAGTTTTAAGAATTTCTAACCAACCAATTAAAGAAGACAAAGGTGTTCCAATTTGATGTGCAGTTTCTTTTGCCATACCAGCCCAAAGCTTGTTTTGAGTAGCCATTTTTGTTGCTCGGTAAAAATTATAAACAACAGCAGCAAAAAGAATAATTATCAATAAAAGTGCAATAGGATAATATTTCAACTTGTTCAACAAAGGAGAATTTCCATAATAAATATATTGAAACTCTTCTTCGGAAAGTTCCATTTTAATGGGTGTGTTGTCCGATTTAATAGATTTAAACAACTTTTTTAATTCCTTGGGGTTTTGTGCAATTTCATCGGCAATATTATTGAAATTAATGATACTATCATTTTTATTCGTTAATATCATTGGAATACTAGTGTTAGTACTTATCAACTGAAAAGGTAATTCTACATCAGTAAATTCATTTGCATTTGCTAAAGTTTTTTGAGCAGTTGCCCAAAGTTCCATTTTTACACGTTCTTCATTTTTAAAAATTTGGAAAAAGTTATAGGTATTCCAAACAATTAGAATAACTATAAAAAAAGAAGATAAAATAATAAACCAGCGGGTAATATTTCGCTTGTCAGAAAACTGCATAAAAAACATTTATTAGTAAAAATAGTAAATTAAGTAAGAAGTAAAAAGGCAAAAGGCAAAAGTTACACAACACAGCATTATAGCCCCGATGGAAGTTAGCAACCATGTTGCACGAACAGCGGGAAAAAGGAATACAAAAGTTGCATTTCGATTCGCTTCAAATTTTTATCTTTGTAAAAAACATACATTTTATGTTATCGATAGATCCAAAAGAAATTTCTCCAGCAAAAGTTCAAGGTTATTTACAAGGCGCCATTGCACCTAGACCTATTGCATTTGCGAGTACAATTGATGAAAATGGAAATCCAAATTTATCGCCATTTAGCTTTTTCAATGTATTTAGTTCAAATCCACCTATTTTAGTTTTTTCTCCCGCTAGAAGAGTGAGAAACAATACTATTAAGCACACTTTAATTAATGCTCAAAACACAAAAGAAGTTGTTATTAATGTAGTAAATTATGACATCGTACAACAAATGTCATTATCGAGTACTGAATATCCTGATGGTGTAAACGAATTTGAAAAATCTGGTTTAAATATGTTAAAATCAGATGTAGTTAAACCGTTTAGAGTAGCTGAAAGTCCAGTTCAGTTTGAATGTAAAGTAAATGATATAATTGCATTAGGAGACCAAGGTGGAGCAGGAAATTTAATTATTTGCGAAGTAGTTAAAATTCATGTTAGTGAAGAAGTTCTTAATGAAGAAGGTGTAATTGATCAACATAAAATAGATTTAGTTGCGCGTTGCGGTGGCAATTGGTACAGTAGAGCAAACGCAGGTTTGTTTGAAGTTGAAAAACCACTAACCACATTAGGAATTGGTGTTGATAATATTCCTGATTTTGTAAAAGAAAGTCCTATTTTTAATGGAAACGATTTAGGAAAATTAGGCAATATTGAAGCCATACCAACTGAAGAAGAAATTACTACCTTTGTAAAAGAAGATTTTGCTGTAAAAGCAGTTTTAAGTTCAGACGATGAGCAAAAGAAAAACCAATTAGCAAAAGATTTATTAGACAAAAACGAAGTATTAAAAGCTTGGAAAGTATTATTAGCAAAACGATAAAATTTTAAAAATGGAAGTTACAGGAAGAATAAAAATGATTGGAGACGTTCAGCAAATTAGTGCTAGTTTCAAAAAAAGAGAAGTTGTTGTTACAACAGAAGAGCAATATCCGCAACATATATTAGTTGAGTTTACACAAGATAAAACCGATTTGTTAAATCAATACAATGTTGGTGAACCAGTTAGAGTTTCTATTAATTTAAGAGGAAGAGAATGGACAAATCCTCAAGGAGAAACAAGATATTTTAATTCTATTCAAGGATGGAGGGTGGAGCGTTTACAAACTGAAGCTCCTGCTGCATCATCACATCAAATGCCAGCTATGCCGCCTTCTGATGCATTTGAACCTGCAACAAACTTTAATGAAGAAGAACACGACGATTTACCATTCTAACAGAAAATAGAAGAAAGAGACAAGAAGAAAGAAACCATTCAGAATTAAGTAAGAATGGTTTTTTCTTTTCTCTTTTTTCTTTAATCTTTTTTCTTTAATCTTTTCTCTCAAAAAATGTATTTCCTAACCCAAGAATTATATTTTCCACATTTTTCTGAAACTTCTCCTGAAGGTATAATTGCTATTGGTGGCGATTTATCTCCTCAACGATTAGCATTAGCCTACCAAAATGGAATTTTCCCTTGGTTTAATGATGATGAACCTATTTTATGGTGGTGCCCGGAAGAACGAATGGTTTTGTTTTTTGAAGATTTAAAAATCTCGAAAAGCATGCGAAATGTATTAAATCAGCAAAAATTTAAAGTTACTTTTAATACTGCCTTTAGAGACGTTATTTCTAATTGTAAGAAAATCACTCGAAAAGATCAACCTGGCACTTGGATTACTGATGAAATGGTTGAAGCTTATTGCAAACTAAACGAACTTGGCTTGGCAAAAAGTGTCGAAGTTTGGCAAAATGATGAATTGGTTGGTGGTTTATACGGAATCGATTTAGGACATGTTTTTTGTGGCGAAAGTATGTTTTCAAAAGTTTCTAATGCCAGTAAAGTTGCTTTCATTCATTTAGCAAAACAGTTAGAATTAGCAAATTACAAATTACTAGATTGCCAAGTTTACAACGAACATTTAGCCTCACTTGGTTGTGTCGAAATTGATCGTGAGGATTTTATGAGTATTTTATTGAATTGAATATTTAAATTAAAAAATTAGAATAAATTATTATTTTTACTTAATATTTCTTATTTATAATAGCATTTTTTAAAAATTTAAAAGAAGTTCCCAAATTAAAAAGCCCTAAAATCAACATGAAAGATATACTTGAATTCTGTTTAAGCTTACTAGGGTTGTTTTTTTTAATACTAAATACTTTTTTGTTTTTAAAAAATAAAATAGTTCGTAAAAAAACCGAAAAAACCTTTTTAGGATATTTATTTTCCCTTTGTATTGTTGAAATTTTATGTCACTTAATTGGTTTTTTATCCTTTGGAAATAATTTTTTTATTTCACATTTTTACTTTTACTTCCAGCTATTATTTTTATCAATATTGTTTAAAAATTTAATTACAAATGCAATTTTTAAAAAATTATATTTATAACCTTAATTATACAAACGTTGATTTTAATTTTTATGTATGCTAAAACTCCAACGTCTTTTTGGGAATTTAATGTGTACGAAATAATTTGAATTTCTATAATTTTAATTTTTATGCACTTTATTATATAATTTCAAATTTATCAACAGAACATAAATACTTTAATTTTTCAATTGGTTTAATATTATATTTTGCGTGTAGTGTTACCATTTTTTCAGTGGGAAATTTGGAACTAGTATTACTCGAAGATCCTTTTATTGATATTTGGATTTTTAATATTCTTTTTTACATCATTTTTCAGATTTTTATTTTTAAAGAATATCTCTATTTAAAATCAAATAAAAATTAATGATTTATGAAAGTGTTTCTGAAAACCTTTTTAATTATTTTTTACGTAATATTATTTTTAAATACTACGTATGTTTTTTCTTCCAACAATAAGTTTTTAGAAACATTTCATTCAAAAGATGATTCATTTTTTCAAGAAAATAAACAACCAATTTCTAAACAAACTATCAATGAAATAAAGAAGAGTCAAATTCTATTAGTCATTATCATTACTTTTTTTGTTTTTGGCTTTTTGTTTTTAATTTACCACTTAAAAAAAGTTAGCATCATAAATAAACAATTAAAAAACTATGCTCAAGAAAACGAATTTTTAATTAGCGAAACTAATCATCGTGTAAACAACAACTTACAACTAATTTCACTATTAATTTCAGATGCCGTAAAAAAGAAACAAAGTGAAGAGCATAAAAATGATTTTTTAAAATTATTATCAAAAGTAGACACGATTGCTTTACTTCACCGACATCTATATCAAACTAAAAATAAAACTAGTATTAATTTAAAAAAATATTTAGAAGAAATTAAAACTAATTTTGATGAGATTTCTGAAGAGAAAAAAATAACAATAGATTTTGAAATTAGCTTCGTTGAAATAAACTCTGATACTGCAATGTATATTGGACTTTTAGTTACTGAACTTATAATAAATTCTGTTAAACACGCATTTGAAGAAAATCAAGAAAAAAATATTAGCCTTACTATAGATTCTAAAGAAGATATTCTAAACTTTAAATATTGCGATAATGGAAAAAAAGCCATTGGTAAATTTATAGAACCGAAACTAATTCATCAATTGTGTTTACAATTAGATGCCGTTCATCAAATTACAACAACGCAAGGATTTTGTCTAATTTTTGAAAAAAAACTAATTTAAATTATGCCCAAAATTTTAATAGTTGAAGATCAAGTTTTAATAGCATATCATATAAAAGGAATTTTAAATGATTGCAACTATAATAATGTTGTACTTTCCCATAAATTAAAAGACGCTACTGATAAACTAACTCAAGAAAAAGCCGACATTATTTTATTAGATATTAATGTAGAAGGACCAGATACAGGTATTGAATGGGCTAAAACAAATGTTGAAAAAGAAAAAGTGATATTTATAACAGGACAAAATGAAATGTCAACATCAGAAAAAGCATTAGATATTAATCCGGTCGCTTATTTAACAAAACCTATAAAAAGTATCGATTTACTTGCTGCAATACAAGTAGCAAAAAAAACTTTAGAGCCTGATTTTGTAATTATAAAAGATGGCTTTAGCGAAATAAAATTACAATACAACAACATTCTATTCATAAAAAGCGACAAGAATTATATTGATATTCAAACTGATGATAAAAAATATACTGTAAGAAATACACTCGATAATTTTTACAAAGATTTAAACCCAAATATCTTCTGTAAAATCCACCGCTCTTTCGTTATCAATAAAACTAAAGTAACAAAAAAGAACTCAAATTCTATCTTAATTGACAATTTTGAACTACCTCTTTCAAGAAATTGCAATCTAAATTTGTGATTCGTCCACAAACTTTTGCAGTTCGTCCCAAAGTAAATTTCTGTTTCATTTTAAAAGATATTTTTGTTTCATAACTATAAAACTTCATTTTATGAAACACAAGTACCTTTTATTAATTCTATTACTCTCAGGTTTGAAGTCTTTTTCTCAGACAGATTCGTTTTTGACTTCAACATGTATAGGAACAACTACCAATCCTCAAAACAGATTTTACCAACCTCAAGTTGCAGACTTTGATGGTGATACGGATAAAGACATTATTGTACTTGATGAGTCTGGCGTGTATCGATTGTTTACAAATGATGGCACAAACAATTTTACTCAAACTACAATTTTATCAGGATTAACTTGGAGTTCTTTAATCTCCAAAGATTTGGACAATGATGGTGATATCGATATTGTAAGTTCTGCAGGTAGAATTTTCATCAACAACGGATCTGCTGTCTTTACTGAATTACCAGGCACTTTTTTTACAGCTACAGGCTCTATTGGTGCATTTAGAGTTGCAGATTTTAACGGAGATACCAAACAAGATATTATATGGTTAAATGCAACTTCTAATTCTACTACGGTTAATCAAATTTGGTTTAACAATGGAACTACAGGTAATGCAAGTTTTGTTCTAGGAACTGAAATTCAAAACCTAAATGGGTATACAAATTTAGGGTCTGTAGCAGGTGATATTGACAACGACGGAGATATTGACTTAGTTTTTTGTCAACAAGGTGGGTGGAACGGAAGAGTCTTTAAGAACAATGGAAGTGGTGTATTTACAAATACTCAAAATTTACCTACTTATACAGGAGAAGGCTTTTTAGCTGATTGGGATAATGATGGTGATATAAATTTCTTAGCTTATGATTACTATAACAATTGGGGCTTAAGATTATGGAAAAATGATGGTACAGGAACTTTTGGCCCTGTAAGTACAAATTCTTTAATAACAATGCCTAGTGTAGGAGCGGTTGATAAAATAATTGATTTAAATGGAGATACTTGGTTAGATGTAGTTTTAAGAAATGGTACCGGTACAAGATATTTTTTAAATTCAGGTTGTCAATTAACGTTAAGTAATCAAGTCTTATCAAATTCTTGGAACGGTGTCGCGATTAGCGATTTTAATAATGACAATAAACCTGATCTTTTCAATGCAGCAAGAGATGGGCAGTCATGTATTAATATTAATGATTTAAATGTTCAATCATACGTTGCTATCACAGCACCTGTGGTATCAACAACTCAAGTTAATTATTTTGTTGGTCAATCGGCATCTCCGCTTGTTGCAACAGGTAATAATATTTTATGGTATACAACTTCTACTGGCGGAACTGGTTCTACAACAGCTCCAACTCCTTCTACTGCTGCGGCAGGATCTACTTCATATTGGGTTGTTTCAACTAATGCTAATGGTTGTGAAAGTGAAAGAATAGAAGTTGTTGTAACAGTTAGTTTAGCAGCAACACATTTAAATTTTGACGGTTCAAATGATGCTGTAACTGTAACAGGAGTTAATTTTCCTCTTGGAAATACTTCTAGAACAATTGAGGCTTGGATTAAAACTACTCAAAATAATGGTGGCGGTGCAATTATGACTTATGGAAATCTTACTACAAACAATAGATTTGCTTTATATCAAACAGGAGGAAAATTGAATTTTGTTGCTGAAAACAACGACTATAATACAAATGTGACAATTAATGATGGTAATTGGCATCATATTGCTGCTACACATGATGGAACTTCCTTAAAAGTATATTTAGATGGTGTACAAGTAGGGACTTCACAAGCAAAGACATTTAACACGACTGGAAATCAATTTAGTATTGGATACAGAGGAGTAGCATCGGAGTATTTTAATGGAAGTGTTGATGAAATAAGAGTTTGGAATCTAGCAAGAACTGCAGAACAAATTTCAGGTTCAATGAATTGTGAGTTAAACGGATCAGAAAATGGTTTGGTTGCGTACTATCAATTCAATCAAGGTATAGATCAAGCTGATAATTCAGCAATTACCACTTTAAATGCTACCACTGGACCTAACGGAACTTTAACTAATTTTGCTTTGAATGGTTCGACATCAAATTGGTTAGCGGGCTCTCCTGTTACAACAGGTTCAGTTGTGCCTGGAAATGCATCCGCTACTTCTCCAATTGTTTACAATCAAGGAGAAACAGCAACAGCTTTATCTGCAACTACTGGAACAAACGGAACTGGATTAATGTGGTATACAACTGCAACTGGCGGAACTGGATCTACAACTGCTCCAACTCCTTCTACTGCTGCGGCAGGATCTACTTCATATTGGGTTGCTTCAACTAATGCTAATGGTTGTGAAAGTGAAAGAGTAGAAATTGTAGTTACAGTTAATGCGAATGCTACTCATTTAAATTTTGATGGTGTAAATGATGGTGTTAACTTAGGTAATTCATTAACTACTGCTTTAAATGGTGCAAACTTTGTTACTGCTGAAGCTTGGATTTACATTCCAAACACAACAGGAATAAAAACTATTATCGGTAATCACGTTACTACAACACAATTTAATTTTAGAATTAATAATGATTACTTAGAAACTTTCCTAGGATTTGGATCTTATGCTTTACAATCTCCTGCAGGTTCAATTGTCGCTAATACATGGCAACATGTAGCAATGGTTTATAATGACACTACTTTAAAATTATATATTAATGGTGTCGAAGTAGCTTCTAGAGCAATTCCAGCTGCTTATGCTTTACAAAGTTCAACTCAACCTTATATGGTTGGATATTCAGGTTTTGGTGGAGAATTCTTTAATGGATCTATAGATGAAGTTAGAGTATGGAATACTGCATTATCAGAAACCGATATTCAAGTAACTAAAGATTGTGAATTACAAGCTACTCAAAATGGTATTTTAGCTTATTATAAATTTAATCAAGGATTTGACAATGCTGACAATGCTCCTGTCACAACATTAACTGATGAATTAGGTAGCTACAATGGTACATTAAACAACTTTTCTTTAACTGGAACTACTTCTAACTGGGCAGCAGGCTCTCCAGTAACAACCGGAAACACTTGTACTACTTTAAGTAATTCAGGTTTTGAAACAATTTCTAATTTTAAAGTATTTCCAAATCCATCTAATGGATTATATAACATTTCAACAACTGAATTAACTTCTATCCAAATTTATGACGTAGTTGGAAAACTTATTATGAATAATGAAGTTAATGCTGGAACAAGTACAATTAACATTCATAATTTCCCTGCTGGAGTTTATATTTTACGATATAGTGGCAAAGAAAACAATACTAACGGAACAATTAAATTGATTAAGAATTAATGAAGTTCCTCTTTAAATATAAACTCGAATTAATTTTATTAATATTGTATATTATATTAGTATTACTAGGAGTTTATATTTACAATTTATAAAAACAAAAAGGCTATCAAAATTGATAGCCTTTTTTCTTAAATTTTATTAAAATTCTTATTGTCTTGTCCAACAATCTTCAACATGATCGTTGACCATTCCTGTAGCTTGCATGTGCGCATAAACTACTGTTGAACCTACAAACTTAAAGCCTCGCTTTTTCAAATCTTTACTTAACTTATCTGAAATTTCTGTTGTTGCAGGAACATCTGATAATTTTTTTGGTTGATTATCTATTGGTTTTCCACCTACAAATTCCCAAATGTACTTTGAAAAACTTCCAAGCTCTTCTTGAATTTTTATAAAAGCTTGCGCATTTGTAACGGCTGCTCTTATTTTTAATTTATTTCTAATAATTCCTGCATCTTCACAAAGTGCAACAATTTTATCTTCTGAAAAATTAGCTACTTTTTGTACATCGAAACCTTCAAAAGCTTTTCGAAAATTGTCTCTTTTGGCTAAAACTGTGTACCAACTTAAACCTGCTTGAAAAGTTTCTAATATTAAAAATTCAAAAATGGTAGCATCATCATAAACAGGTTTTCCCCATTCGTTATCATGATAATCTCGGTACAAATCATCTTTTTCGCACCAAGCACAGCGATTTTTTGTTTGCATAGTTCATTAATAATCAGAAAAAGTGTCTAAAAATTCACTTCCGCTGTTTTCTATAGTTTTTCTAAAATTAGTTCTTGGTCTGTCTTCAAAGAGACTTTCATTTATAATACGCTCGTATATTTCTTGTAATTTACTATCGTCTTTTATAGATTCTTTCCCAAGATATTCAAATGCATTAATGTTCAATTTATCGTCATTCATTACAAAAGCTAGTGAAATTAAATAATTTTCATAAAGCTTTGGTTCTTTCTCTGTTATTTTATAAAAATAGTACATAGCTTTTTTATTGTTGTACTCTTCTACTTTCTTTTCAAGAAACACAATGCTGTCGTTTTTCTTTTTCTCATAAAAGTTTTCTAAGGCTAATGCTGCTACTTCATCATTCGATTTATGAAACGTTTTATTCTCTAATAACATAAACAAAAATGCCAATTTAGGATTTGCCAAATATTTTGCTTTATCAGTTTCCGAAAGTTTGTTATTTACACTTTCTAATCGCATTAATTCGATGTTGATTTCTGGAATATCTATCTTGTTTAAATTACCATAAAATTCCGAAACTTTAGATTGGTCACTATTATTATACAACAACGTTAAATAAGGAATCATTTCACCAGACGGATCGTTATAATCGTAACTATCATAATCATCCTCGTCGTCATCTTCTTTTGCGTTTTGCTTTTCCTTCCAACTTTTTAATCTTTTGTACTGAAGTTTAGCATTCGTAAAAATCATTTTTTGAAATGGTTTTAACTTTTTAGCTGCTTTTGGATATTCATCTACAACAGCTGCGCTAAATTCTAAAATAGGTTCGTTATATTCTGGAATGCTATAAAACTGAAATATTTTTGGCAACAACACTTTACTGTTTTCTACATCTTGCTCAAACTTATAAAACAGCGAAGTTATTTCGTATTCATTGTTAGAAATTGGTAAATCAAACTCCATTAGCTCCAATATTTTCTCGTAAGAAGATTTTGTTTTTAACGTAGCCAATGATTTTAATATATTTATTTTAGTTTCATTTGTACTCGACTCTCTTTTGTAATAATCTTCTAAGAATTTTTCAATTCTTACATCATTTTTACTAACTAATAATTCTAAAAGTTGTTCTTGAGCCGAACTTTCACTTGGTTTAAATTCAAAATCATTTAAAAACTTAATTACTTTAGTAACATATTGCTCTTTAATTGACAAATTGCGCAACGAATTCATAGCCGAATATCGAATCGTATCGCTTTCGCTATTTGCATCTTCTAAAAATACATTCCATTTATCTGAAAATATAGAAAATTGCTGCGGAGCATTTAATTGAATAGAAGCAAAAACTTCATCTACCATTTGATCGCTATTTGGGTTCGATTTATCAACTAAAGAAGTTAGCATTACATATTCGTCTTCTTTTAGCAATAACTTTGCTTTAATCGCTTGATCTGAGTTTTTGCGACCGACTAAAAAGTTTAATGTTGTTCTTTTGGTTTGTTCATCGTTCTTATAATTTTCATCTATTATATAATACAAACTTTTGTTTTCTTTATAATTGTAAAGCTCTTCGTACCATTTTGATGGATGAAATCCTTTTTTACTTTTTAATCCGCCTAAAATTGAATTTAAGCTATAATCGTAATCATAATTATTCTCTGCTAATTCTTCAATTGGATTAAACGAGTTTAAAAAATATCTTCTAATATTTGATCGAATAGAATCAATATTTTCTCGGAACTCATATTTGTTATATTGAAAAAATCCTAAATGAACATCGGTTCCGCTTTCGCTTTTAAAAGTGTAGGTTTTTGTTTTTTCGGTAAAAATATTTTTAGTATCTACTTCATTTTTCTCTAAATCGTAAAAAAGTGCTTTATTACTTTCAAACGGAATTAAAATAGAGAAATTCACATCTTTATTGGTATACAATCTTAATTCTTCGCTATAATTAAACTTTTGTGCCAAAAAGCTATTAAAAAAACGTTCTTTTTTATCTGTCGAAGCATTTACACAACCCAACAAATAATATTTTGGTCCGATAACCTTTGTTTTTAAATAGATTGTATTTCCGTTTTCTAGTGTACTTTGACTTTCAACTTCTACTCCATTTTTAATAAAATTTGGCGTAACATTATATTGCAACAAAAACTCTTTTGAATTTGTTGTAACTCAAAATTTGTTTCTTCTAAATATGAAACATCCGATTCAGTATTTTCTAAAATGAAATAATAACTCTTATCGCTAACATCATAAGCTTCAATTTCAACATTTCTATAATCGTCATTAGAATGCACTACATGATATTCTGGCAATTCTACTGTGAATTTTCCATTTGAAGGAGCATAACTCGACCAATTTGTACTTAGCTCTTTTAATTTTATAGAATTAAAAAATAAGTTTTCATACAAGTCAACATAATTTTTGGGCCCAACTAAAGAAATTGAGATTACTTCTAATGGTGTGATGTAAAAATTATAATGTTGGTTATTATTTGTCTTGGTAATATTTGAAACACTTAATAATTTGTAGTTATCTTTTTCAATAAGTTCCTTTTTTAACGTGGTTCCAGGAATGTTCTCGAAAAGTAAACTATCTAAGGTTTTCTCAGTAAATAAATTATGTTTCTTTAAGAAATTGTGTATCGGTTTGCGATTAATCTTTAAAGCAGCTCCACTGGCAAAATCGGGTGAAACTATAATGTTTCTATCTTCAAAACTCATTTCGTTGACAGGAAACGAAATAATGCCGTCTTTGGTCTGCGAAACTTTTAAAGTTGGTTTTGGAAAATTGTTTTCTAGCGATTTTTTTAATTCTTTCCCTTTATCAGTTAATGCAGTATTAATAGGTTTTACAGTGTAACCTTTACGTTTTAGAATTTCAAGCATTCCATCTTTACCTGCTAAATGCGCTGCGCCAACAGCTGCAAAAATGGTTTGTTTATTTTTCATGACTTTATCCATAGAATTTGCCATGTCTTTATTTCTACTTACAATAATTGCATCGTGTGCTTTCTCAGAAATAGTTAATTTGTAAATAGAATCGAGCAACTGAATGTTTTTTTCACGATACAAGTCATTTAAAGCCTCATTAAACGATTTATTCTTGAGCAACTTGTAAAGTATTACTTTATTCTCTTCTTTTGGCTTAGCTTCCTCCTCATTTATTTTAAATATTGGAATGTAAGAATCGATAACATCTTCGAGACCTACAATTCTTTTCCCTAATTTTTTTCCTACTTGGAAAATAAACATATCAAGAACCGTGTCTTCTTGATAATCGGAATTTAAACTGTTATTTCCCGACAGCATATTGTTGAAATACGTATTATCGGTATTAAACAAATCGTTTAAATCAGTTTTAGCAATTGGTTTTAAATAGAATTTCGCATAAAGTTTTTGGTAATCGTTTGAAAAGTTTTTGTAGAACATTTCATAAAGCTCTGTCCACGTTTGCGGATCACTCTCATTTGCGACAACCTCAACTCCGGTTAAAGCTTCAAAAAAATCGTCAGATAAATGGTAAGAGACCTTATCGTTTACATGCATTGTACCGTAGATGTACGATTTTTTAGAATTATTTCCTTTAGAGATTTCCCAAAGCAAACTATTTTCGGTTTGAGCCGATGCAATTATTGAAAATAAAGAAGCTAATAAAAGTGATAAATATTTCAAAACCTTGACATTAAATTATTGAATAATGAAAATAATAGGAAATGGAAATATAAAAAATAAAAATGATTTGATAATGAAGAATCAATAATCTTTAGAGGTTGAGAAACAAAACTCCATAAAAACAAAAAAGCCCTCCCGTGAAAACGGAACAGCTTTTCATTGGTCTAACTACTAAACCTTTCCTGATTTCTCAGGAATAAACAACACAACTATTTTAAATGTTTTAAGAGGGCAAAAAAGCCTTTCTCTTCGAAAGGCTTCCTCTTTTACTGGCGGTCTGGACGGGACTCGAACCCGCGACCCCATGCGTGACAGGCATGTATTCTAACCAACTGAACTACCAAACCAGTGCTTAATTGCGAGTGCAAATATACAACGCTTTTTCAATCTTCCAAATATTTTTACAAAAAAAATTAAACTTTTTTTTACTATTTTAACCAAAATTCTGTTTTTCAACTAAATAGGTGATTAAAATTTTTTCAAAATTTTTTCCAATTTCTACTGGTACATATTGAATTTTATATTGCAAACACGATTCTTTTATTTTTCTAAAATAGTCTTGAATCGATTTTTCATAGTCATTTTTTAAATTATCGGAAAAAACATTAATTGATTCTCCTGTTTCTAGATCAATAAATTTCTTTGGCGCATTATCGAAATCGAAAGAAAATTCGGTTTTTTGATCATATACATGAAAAACTACTACTTTGTGTTTGTTGTGTTTTAAATGTTGTAAAGCCTTAAAAATTTTATCTTCGCTTTCACTTTGAAACATATCGGTAAATAAAATTACCATTGAGCGTCGATGAATATTCTCAGCGATTTGATGTAAAAAAGAAACGGTATCTGTTTTTTTTGAAGTTTTATCAGCAACTAAAAGCGTTTCCAGTTTGTTTAAAATCATGCGATGGTGGCGATCGCTTCCTTTTTCTGGTGAATAATACTCATATTCGTCGGAATACACGCTTAAACCAACTGCATCTCGCTGCTTTTTAAGTAAGTTCATTAAACAAGCCGAGGCTAAGACCGAAAATCCAATTTTATTCTCATAAAACTCTTGGTTTGAACCTAATTCAGGATAATGCATCGAAGAAGAGTTGTCGATTATTAAATGACAACGCAAATTAGTTTCTTCTTCATAGCGTTTAGTATATAATCTATCGGTTTTAGCAAAAAGTTTCCAATCGATATGTTTGGTACTTTCTCCTGGATTGTAAATCTTATGCTCGGCAAACTCTGCAGAAAAACCATGAAATGGCGACTTGTGCATTCCTGAAATAAAACCCTCAACAATTTGGTTTGCTAAAAGTTCTAAATGCTGAAAACTTGATATTTTTTCAATTTGAGAATCTAACTTCATATCGTAAAGATAATTAAAAACCAATTCTTTGTTTAAGTTAAAACCATAAAAAAAGGACAAACTTTCGTTTATCCTTTTCATTTCTTTTTCAAAAAATCATATTACAACAATGCATCAATTGCATCTGTGTAAGTCTTTTTAGGAGCAACACCAACCTGTCTTCCTACTACTTCTCCATTTTGAAAAACTAATACTGTAGGAATGTTACGAACTCCATATTTTGCAGCAAATTCTTGGTTCGCATCAACGTCAACTTTACCAACTACTGCTTTCCCTTCATATTCTGAAGAAATTTCGTCGATAACTGGACCAACCATTCTACATGGACCACACCAAGCTGCCCAAAAATCTACTACTACTGGTTTATCTGACTTTAATACTACTTCCTCAAAAGTAGCATCTGTTATTGCTAATGCCATATCTTTTCGTTTAATCTTGTTTATTTATTACAATACAAATTTAATTATTTATTTTGAATAGAAAATGTTAGCTAAATTACTTTTTGCTATATAACAATAGTTTTAATTGATGCAATTAATTCAATTTAAAGTTAATTTGTCTATTTTCTAACTCTTGCAACAACTCGTTTGAAATTTTAATTTTCATTTTACGACTTGGCATACTTAATTTTGTTACCACTTGAACTTGTTCCACTTCAGTAACCATTGGTTCCACCTCAACTTCAATATTTTCCTCATCATCTTCTGTTTCTAAAGTTTCAACCGTAGCTTCTGAAACAACTTGTTTCATTACTTTTTCAAGTTCCAAAACTTCAATCGTAACTTGATGATCACCTTTTTCTTTTTGGAACAAATCGAATAACGATTGAATCAAATTTTCACTCAATTCGGTAATATTAAATTGTAACACTAGTTTTTTTGCAAAAGAAGGTAAAACATCTTGTAGCATTTTTACATCTAAAAACTGAATTTTAGGATCGCTTCGTTTTCCTTCTGCATTTACCCAACCCTCTTTTACAACAAATTTTAAAAAAGTAAAATTATTTTGAATCAAGAAATGACGGAACTTTAAATATTCTTCACCGAAAATTCTGAATTCATAACTTTCGTCATAACCTTCTAATGTAAACATTCCCCAACCTTTTCCATTTTTGGCTGTTCGATGCTCAACTTTAGTAATGATTCCACCAACTGAAACATTTTTACCGATAAAAGAATTTAAGTCATTTAAATGCTCTAATTTGGTGTTACAGAAATATTTCATTTCATATTTATAATCATCTAGCGGATGACCCGAAATATAAATTCCGACAACTTCTTTTTCTTGTGCCAATTTTTCCATAGTACTCCATTCCTCACAAGGCGGAACAACAGGCTCTGGAATTTGAACTTCAGAAGCATCTCCAAACAAACTTACTTGAGCAGAATTTTCATTTTCTTGAAATTTAGAACCGTAGCGCATAGCCTTTTCCAAGAAAGTTATTCCATCACCCTCATCATGAAAATATTGCGCCCGATGTGTGTCTCCAAAACCATCAAAACCTCCTGCTAATGCCAAGTTTTCAAAAGCTTTTTTATTGGCCGCTCGTAAATCAATTCTTTTCGCTAAATCGAAAATGGATTTATATTTTCCGTCTTTTCTATTCTCTACGATAGTATCAACCGCTCCTTGTCCAACACCTTTAATCGCTCCCATTCCAAAACGAACTGCGTAATCTTCATTTACCGTAAATTTGTAGTACGATTCGTTTACATCTGGACCTAAAACTTTTAATCCCATTCGCTTACATTCTTCCATAAAGAACGAAACTTGCTTGATGTCGTTCATGTTATTAGAAAGAACAGCCGCCATATATTCTGCAGGATAATGCGCTTTCAAATAAGCTGTTTGATAAGCAATCCAAGCATAACAAGTCGAGTGTGATTTATTGAAGGCATAACTCGCAAATGCTTCCCAGTCTTTCCAAATTTTCTCTAAAACAGTTGCATCATGACCTTTAGCAGAAGCTTGTTCGACAAACTTTGGTTTCATTTTATCCAAAACGTCTTTTTGCTTCTTACCCATTGCTTTACGTAAAACATCGGCTTCACCTTTTGTAAATCCGGCTAATTTTTGAGAAAGTAGCATTACCTGCTCTTGATAAACCGTAATTCCGTAGGTTTCTGCTAAATATTCTTCACAAGCATCTAAATCATAAGTAATTGGTTCTTCACCGTTTTTTCTACGAATGAACGAAGGAATATATTCTAACGGACCAGGTCGATAAAGCGCATTCATCGCAATTAAATCTCCAAAAACCGTAGGCTTTAGTTCCTTCATGTATTTTTGCATTCCGGGTGATTCGTATTGGAATATACCAACGGTTTCTCCTCTCTGGAACAACTCATACGTTTCTTTATCGTCAATTGGAAAATTATCAGGATCAAGTTCAATTCCTGTTCGATATTTTACAAGCTTAACCGTATCTTTAATCAAGGTTAGGGTCTTCAGACCCAAGAAGTCCATTTTTAGTAATCCCGCACTTTCGGCAACTGAGTTATCAAATTGGGTCACATATAAGTCAGAATCTTTTGCTGTTCTAACTGGAACATAATTGGTGATATCAGAAGGCGTGATGATTACACCACATGCGTGAATTCCAGTATTACGAAGCGAACCTTCCAAAACCTTAGCTTGCTGAATAGTTTCTCCAGCTAAGTCTTCGGAATTTGCAATTTCAATTAATTCTTTAACGCGATCAAATTCTTCAGAACGAAGTGCTTTTTTAACTTCTGCTTCTTCTTCTTTTAAAAAACGAGCCAAATTCCATTTTGAAGGCATCATTCCTGGAATTAACTTCGCAATTCTGTCGGCTTCAAACAAAGGCAAATCAAGTACACGTGCGGTATCACGAATAGCCGATTTGGTAGCCATTTTACCATAGGTAATAATTTGTGCTACCTGATTAGCTCCATATTTATTGATTACATAATCCATTACCCTACTTCGGCCTTCATCATCAAAGTCAATATCAATATCGGGCATCGATACACGATCAGGATTTAAGAAACGCTCAAAAAGTAAATCGTATTTAATTGGGTCGATATTTGTAATTCCTAAACAATAGGCAACTGCTGAACCTGCTGCTGAACCACGACCAGGACCAACTGAAACATCCATTTTACGAGCTTCAGCAATGAAATCTTGTACAATTAAGAAATAACCTGGATAACCTGAGTTTGAAATCGTTAATAATTCAAAATCTAATCGTTCTTGAATTTCAGGCGTAATTTCGCCATATCTTCGTTTTGCACCTTCCATTGTAAGATGACGTAAATAGGCGTTTTCACCTCGCACTCCACCATCAACAGCATCTTCTGGATTTACAAATTCTTCAGGAATATCATATTTTGGAAGTAAAACATCTCGATAAAGTGAATAGGTTTCTACTTTATCAATGATTTCTTGAATGTTGATAATGGCATCTGGTAAATCGGAAAAAAGTTGTTTCATTTCTTCTTCCGACTTATAATAATACTCTTGATTAGGTAATCCGTAGCGATAACCACGACCACGACCAATTGGAGTAGCTTGTTTTTCACCATCTTTTACACACAATAAAATATCGTGCGCATTTGCATCTTCTTTATCGAGAT
The DNA here is from genome assembly GCF_009363055.1 of Flavobacterium haoranii. Taxonomy (NCBI): domain Bacteria; kingdom Pseudomonadati; phylum Bacteroidota; class Flavobacteriia; order Flavobacteriales; family Flavobacteriaceae; genus Flavobacterium; species Flavobacterium haoranii. Next base: position 1,961,725 of record NZ_CP045292.1, read on the forward strand.
AATAGGTATTGTTGGTTGCAATTAGCTTTACATTATGTTTTTTTGCAAAAGAAATTAATGTTTGGTTGACACGATTTTCATCTTCTTGATTGTGTCGCATGATTTCCAAGTAGAAATCTTCTCCAAACTGTTCTTTCCACCAAAGCAAAGCTTCTTCTGCTTGATTTTCACCGATGTTTAATATTTTACTTGGAACTTCACCATATAAATTCCCAGACAAAATCATCACGTCTTCTTTGTATTGCTCAACAATTGCTCTATCAATCCTTGGCACATAATAAAAACCATCGGTATAAGCAATGGAGGTCATTTTAGCCAAGTTGTGATAGCCATTTTTATTTTTAGCTAAAAACACAATTTGGTAACCATTATCTTTTTTAGTTCGATCTAAATGATTATCACAAACATACAATTCGCATCCAACAATAGGTTTTATTTCAACTTCTGTTGGTTCTTCCCCAGCTTCAATAGCTGCTTCATTTTTAGCTTTTGCCGCTTTATTATGATTCATTACTGCACTCACGAAGTGAAATGCTCCCATCATGTTTTCAGTGTCAGTTAATGCTACAGCTGGCATTTTGTGTTTTGCAGTAGCTGCAACCAAACCAGGAATTGAAATGGTTGATTGTAAAACCGAAAATTGAGAATGGTTATGTAAATGTGCGAATTTTGCTAAGCCTAAATCTTTTTTATCCGATTCAGAAACAGTCGTTTGTTGATTTTCCTGCTCAATTTTTTGAAATCTGCGTCTAATTTCATCAGAAGCAGCTTTTAAATTGATATGCTTTAAACCAATTAATTGAATTTCTCTCGGATTGTTTTCTCTAAATCGAGTAAAATAATCAGGTGTTACATCAAGTTCTTCTTTTGTAAAAACTTCGCGTTTGATTAACTCTAAAAAACAACGCGTTGTTGCTTCCACGTCGGCAGTTGCATTGTGTGCTTCAGCAAAAGGCTGATTAAAAAGATACTGATGTAATTCGGTTAGTGTAGGTAACTTAAATTTTCCACCTCGACCACCAGGCAATTTTAATAGCTCGGCAGTAGTTTCGGTACATGTATCTAAAACGGGTAATTGCGACAAGTCGGTTGTAATGCCTAAACGATGGAATTCACAACCCATAATGTTGACATCGAAACCAACATTTTGTCCAACAACATATTTTGCTTTTGATAAGGCAATATTGAACTTCTCTAAAACTTCAGACAAGACAATTCCTTGTTCTTGGGCAAGTTCCGTTGAAATACCGTGAATTCGTTCCGCATCATAAGGAATATTAAACCCTTCTGGTTGTACTAAATAATCTTGATGTTCGATAAGATTTCCCATCTCGTCGTGTAATTGCCAAGCAATTTGAATACAACGTGGCCAGTTGTCGGTATCTGTAATTGGAGCCGACCAGCTCTTAGGCAATCCAGTAGTTTCGGTATCAAAAATTAAATACATAACGCAGTAAATTCCAAATGGTTAAATTAAAAATCTTAAGAGATTAGATTTTCTTCAAAAATACATTTTATAAAATTGAAATTCAATTTAAGTTATCAACAGAAACAAAAAAACCATCTCTTTGAGATGGTTTTTAGTATATTAAATTTGCTCTTTTAATATTGTACTATTGGAATTCTATAAAATATACCTTCAGAAATTGTTACTGTATTTCCTTCAGAATCTGATGCAGTAAATTTGAAAGTCCCTGTTAAAGTATTTCCATCTACACTTTCGATCTTAACTTCACCATTACTATTTTGAGTACTCAAAATTTTAACTTGAGCATTTGAATTACCGCCAGTTACCTTAACTACATCTCCTGCTTTATAATTATCACCTCTAGAAACAATATCAGCGGCAGTAATTCTACCATTAGTATTTACTTGAGTAGCTAATCTTAAACCTGCACCAGGATTTAATTGTGGATTATCAAAAAAAGTAGTTGCACTGTTGCTTAATACATAACCAATACCTCCATTAACTATACTAACTTTAAAAGCTGGCCCATAAACAATACTTGTTTCAAAGTCTTCAACAACTTCTTCATCATCATAATAATAACTAGCAAAGTTATCTTGATTAGTTGTACCTAAATTATAAGTTCCGGCATTTGTTGATGTCGTTCCTAATGTTACCTCTTCATAAGGAGTGTAAGCAGTAATCGTGAAACCACCACTACCATTTGAACGCGCTTCAGCATAATCGGCTCTCCAATAATTATTATTTAATTTACCTTGAAAAGACGGATTATTATCTTTTAAATCTTGAGTACAAGATTGAAAAAACAAAGCAATACCTACTATAGCTAAAATTTTCTTCATGTTGTGTTTGCTAAAATTTTTATGGAAAACAAAAATAAATGTTTTATTCTAAAAAACTACCACCTTGTATAAAATATTTACACTTATATTTTATTGTATTACAAAGTTTTGTATATTTGCACCCTCAATAACCGAGGTCGGGAACCTCAAATTTAATCAAAAAGATTATGCCTGTAAAAATTAGATTACAAAGACACGGTAAAAAAGGAAAGCCTTTTTTCTGGATTGTAGCTGCGGATTCTCGCGCTAAAAGAGATGGTAAATTCCTTGAAAAATTAGGAACTTATAATCCAAACACTAACCCAGCAACTATCGATTTAAACTTAGATAGCGCTGTACAATGGTTACACAATGGTGCTCAACCAACTGACACTGCAAGAGCAATTTTATCTTACAAAGGTGCTTTATTAAAACACCACTTAGATGGAGGAGTTCGTAAAGGTGCTTTAACTCAAGAACAAGCTGATGCTAAATTAGCTACTTGGTTAGATGAAAAAGCTGGTAAAGTTACTGCTAAAAAAGATGGTTTAGCTAATGCTAAAGATGAAGCTAAAGCTAAAGCTTTAAAAGCTGAAAAAGAGTACAACGAAAAGCGTGCTGCTGCAAAAGTAGAAGAGCCTGCTGTTGAAGAAGTTGCTGAAGAGGCTGCTACTGAAGAAGCTCCAGCTGTTGAAGAAAACAACAACGAAGAAACTGAAGCATAATAAATAGCGATTGATGCGTAAAAAGGATTGTTTTTATTTAGGCAAAATCGCGAAAAAATTCAGTTTTAAGGGTGAAGTATTGATTTATTTGGACACAGATGAACCCGAAGTTTATGAAAATATGGAATCGGTTTTTGTTGAGTTAAACAAAAACTTGGTTCCATTTTTTATTGAAAAAAGTCAGTTACATAAAGGTGATTTTTTAAGAACTAAATTTGAAGACATCGACTCGGAAGAAGATGCTGATGAAATTATAGGTTGTGAAGTTTATTTACCACTTTCTCTTTTACCGAAACTGGAGGGGAATAAATTTTATTATCACGAAATTGAAGGTTTTGAAGTAAAAGATACTCGTCTTGGAACTATTGGAACTATTGTTAGAATAAATGATAGTAATGCGCAACCACTTTTTGAAATTGATTACAAAGGAACTGAAATATTAGTTCCAATGATTGACCATTTTATTATTGAAGTCAATCGAAAAGATAAAAAACTAGTCTTAACTACTCCAGAAGGTTTGGTTGATTTGTATTTGCAATAGTCGACAGTTGCAGTCAAAATTTACAGATTACAGTTTTTTTAATTGTTTAAATTCAATCCTTTTTCATTTTGTTCAAATTCAAGCAATTTCACGTTAATCAAGATCGTTGTGCTATGAAAATTGGCACTGATGGTGTTTTGCTTGGTGCTTGGACTCCGTTAATTAACAATCCTTGTAATGTTTTAGATATTGGTGCTGGAACTGGAATTTTGTCTTTAATGTTAGCCCAAAGAAGTAACGCTGAACAAATCGATGCTATTGAAATTAACGAAGATGCTTACGAACAATGCGTTGAGAATTTTGAAGCTTCGCCTTGGGGCGATAAATTATTTTGTTTTCATGCGGGTTTGGATGAATTTGTAGATGAACCTGAAGATGAATATGATTTAATTATTTCCAATCCGCCTTTTTATACTGATGATTATAAATCTGATAATACTTCGAGAGATTTAGCACGTTTTGAGAACGCTTTGCCTTTTGAAGAATTGATTGAAGCGGCTGCTTTACTACTTTCGGATAACGGAATTTTCTCGGTGATTATTCCTTATAAAGAAGAAGAGCGATTTGTTGCTATGTGTAAAGAATTGGATTTATTCCCTTTAAAAATTACTCGTGTAAAAGGCACGACAACATCGGAAATTAAAAGAAGTTTATTAGCTTTTTGCCGAATGGAGCAAACTCCTTTAATTGATGAGTTAGTTATTGAAATTTCTAGACATAATTATACTCCTGAATACATCGAATTAACGAAAGAGTTCTATTTGAAGATGTAACGCTAGCCCAGATTGAGCAATTTGCTGGAGCTCTTTTTAAAAAAAGCGACTTGCGAAAGCTGGATAAAGCTTCAAAAATAAAAAAATATAACATTTGTTGGGTAATTTGTTAAAAATGTTTCTGTAATTTTGCAAACGATTTCGTAGTTAGCTTAATCTAATTACTTATCACTTTTTACTAATCACTTTTTAAAAAAATATGAGACCAGACTTATTTCAATCTCCAGATTATTATTTATTAGACGAATTATTATCTGACGAACATAAAATGGTGCGTGATGCTGCACGTGCTTGGGTAAAAAAAGAAGTTTCTCCAATTATTGAAGAATACGCGCAAAGAGCAGAATTTCCAAAACAAATTGTAAAAGGTTTAGGAGAAATTGGTGGATTTGGTCCGTATATTCCAGTGGAATATGGTGGTGCTGGATTAGACCAAATTTCTTATGGATTAATCATGCAAGAAATTGAAAGAGGAGATTCGGGTGTACGTTCGACATCTTCGGTTCAGTCTTCATTGGTAATGTATCCAATTTGGAAATACGGAAACGAAGAGCAAAGAATGAAATATTTACCAAAACTTGCTACTGGTGAATTCATGGGATGTTTTGGTTTAACAGAGCCAGATTACGGTTCAAATCCAGGTGGAATGGTAACTAATTTTAAAGATATGGGTGATCATTATCTTTTAAATGGTGCTAAAATGTGGATTTCGAATGCGCCTTTTGCTGATATTGCAGTAGTTTGGGCTAAAAACGAAGAAGGAAGAATTCACGGATTAATCGTAGAAAGAGGAATGGAAGGATTCTCAACTCCAGAAACACACAATAAATGGTCGTTAAGAGCATCTGCAACTGGAGAGTTAATTTTTGACAACGTTAAAGTTCCTAAAGAAAACTTATTACCGGGAAAATCTGGATTAGGAGCACCACTAGGATGTTTAGATTCTGCTCGTTATGGTATTGCTTGGGGAGCTATTGGAGCAGCAATGGATTGTTATGATACTGCTTTACGCTATTCAAAAGAAAGAATTCAGTTTGACAAGCCAATTGGAGCAACACAATTACAACAAAAGAAATTAGCTGAAATGATTACCGAAATCACAAAAGCACAATTATTAACTTGGAGATTGGGTGTTTTAAGAAACGAAGGAAAAGCTACTTCTGCTCAAATTTCAATGGCTAAGAGAAACAACGTAGATATGGCTATTCATATTGCTCGTGAAGCTCGTCAAATGTTAGGCGGAATGGGTATTACAGGAGAATATTCTATCATGAGACACATGATGAATTTAGAATCTGTAATTACTTATGAAGGAACTCACGACATTCACTTGTTAATTACTGGTATGGACGTAACAGGTTTCCCTGCATTCAAATAATTGAACAATAGATAAAATTGATACAAAATGCTTCTCTTTTTAGGGAAGCATTTTTACATTTGTAATGTATAGATTCAATCCCAAAAGAAGTTAGAAATTCGTATATAGAAATAAAAATTGCCCAATGAATATTCAAACCATAAACCAATCGATTAAAAATCAGAAAGAACAATTATTAAATCATTCGTTATACAATAAAGTAAAAACGATAGACGATTTGCATTGTTTCTTAGAAAACCACATTTATGCGGTTTGGGATTTTATGTCGTTACTAAAAGCCTTGCAGAATAAATTAACTTGCACTACTACTCCGTGGTTACCTATTGGAAATCCAGAAATTCGTTATTTAATTAATGAAATTGTTGTAGCCGAAGAAACCGATTTAACATTGGACGGAACACGTCAAAGTCATTTTGAAATGTATTTGGATGCGATGGTACAATGTGGTGCTTCGACAAGTCAAATAAATGCTTTTTTGAAAAATGTAGAAGAAACAAAAAACATTTTTGTATCAATAAAACAAAGTGATTTACATACTAATGTTAAAGAATTTTTAGATTTTACTTTTAGAGTAATTGAACAAGGAAAACCACATGAAATTGCAGCTGCTTTTACTTTTGGTAGAGAAGATTTGATTCCGAATATGTTTACCGAAATCTTGAAAAACTTTCAGCAAAATTTCCCTGAAACCGATTTATCAAAACTAATTTATTATTTCGAAAGACATATTGAATTAGATGCCGACGAGCACGGTCCAATGGCAATGCAAATGATAACTGAACTTTGTGGTGATTCAGAACAAAAATGGAATGAAGTTCAAGAAGTTTCGGTTTTAGCTTTAGAAAAAAGAATCGGACTTTGGAATGCTATTGAAGAACAAGTAGAACACAAACATGAATTAGTATAAAATGAAAAGCGAGAAGAAATTCTCGCTTTTTTATTTCACCTCAATTTTTTTAACGTTTACCTCAATTTTTTTTCATAAAAACAAACCTCACGTACTTTGGGGCATTAAATGTTTATATTATGAAGACAAAACATCTACTCATACAAGTATTGTTACTACTTACTTTTGGATTGGCATCAGCGCAAACCGGAGTAACCGTAACCTACTACGACGCTACGACACAGCAGTTCAATGTCACTACCGCTGGAAAATTATACTTTTCCTCTGATAATTTGAATATTTTATCTGATACTGGTTCAACCGTAACCACTATTCCGGTAACGATTATTCAAAAAGTTACGTTTTCCGAAGCTTTTTTAAGCACATCTACTTTTGGAACTAATTCGACTAATTTGGTTATGTATCCAAATCCAAGTTCCGACTTTATCAAATTTTCATCATCGCAAACCGATGAATTAAAAGTAAGTATTTACAACTTAAGTGGGCAATTGGTACTCAACGGAACATATTCGGTTAGTCAGGAAATTACAGTTTCAAACTTTGCTTCCGGATTGTATTTGGTTCAAGTTAATGGTGTAACATTTAAATTGAGTAAAAAATGAAAAAGATAGTTTTATTTATAGCAACAGTTGTATTCGGAATAAACAGCTATGCACAGCAAAAAGTTTTGGTTCACCATTCGGGAGAAACCATTTATGCTAAAGAAATTTCTGCGGTTGACAGCATCAAATTAAATGACACCTATGCCAAATTCAAATTAACCGATGTTACCAATACATTGAATTTCCAAAAAACATTGGTTGACAGTTTAACCTTCACTTCGTCAACAGTAGATTTGGATAAAATATATGTTATTTACAATGGCACCGATGATGCAACCATTATTAATCCGTATGCTGACCAAGGTGTTACTTTAACAGCTTCAGGCGGAACTGTAACTGGAACAGCAACTTCGGGTATTGCCAATTTGGAATACAACATTTTAGGAACAACTACTAACGGAAGTTTAACATTGGCAACAACTGATAATGTTATTTTTGTAATGAACAACGCTTCGGTAACCAATCCTTCGGGAGCACCAATTGTAGTTACCGGCGGAATGACAACCAATTTTTATTTGACTGACGGAACTACCAACAGTTTATCCGATGGAACATCAAGCACCAAAAATGGAACAATCGTAACTGCCGGACCAATTGTTTTTGACGGAACAGGAACTTTAACCGTTGCCGGATTGAAAAAACACGGTATTTATACAACTTCAACAATTACTATTGATGAAGGCGATATTGCAGTTACTTCAGCTGTATCAGACGGTTTACATAGCGAAGGTTTTGCAATGAATGGCGGTTCGCTTAATGTTACTTCAACTGCTGATGGAATAGATGCTGGAGATGGCGTAGTTACCGTTACCGATGGTACTATTACGATTACTTCTACTTCTGCAGATGTTAAGGCATTTAAAACAGGTAACAACACCATTACAATTAATGGCGGAACCATTACATTAACTGTTTCGGGTAACCAATCAAAAGGAATTAGTGCAAAAAGCGACATTATGTTTAATGGCGGAACAATTGCTGTTACACTTTCAGGAGCAACCGTTTTAACGGCTTCAGGAAGTGGTTATGATCCATCTTATCCTACGGCAGTAAAAACCGATACAGACATTATAATCAATGGTGGAACTTTTACCATAACAGCAACCTCAACAGCAACGGGAGCAAAAGGTTTTTCTGCGAATGGTGAAATTATAGTAAACAGTGGAAACATCACAACGAATACTGCTGGCGCTGGTGCCGATTATGTAAATATTGACGGTGTTGCCGATTCGTATTCTACTTCTTCTTTCTCTGCAGACACCAATATTACTGTTACAGGTGGAACCATAAATAGTACGAATAGCGGTTCAAACGGAAAAGGATTATCGGCAGATGTTGATGTACTTGTTAGTGGCGGAACCTTGACAATTACCAATTCTGGAGCTTCTGGAAAAGGTATCAAAGCAGATGGAAATGTAACCTTTTCAGGTGGAAATACAACCATTACAGTTTCTGGAGCAACTGTTTTAACAGCTTCAGGCAGTGGTTATGATACTTCGTATCCTACAGGTGTAAAAGCAACAGGTGATATCATTGTAAATAGCGGAACAATTACACTTACAGGAACTTCTGCTGCAACGGGCGGAAAAGGTTTGTCGGCTGATGGCAACATTACCATAAACGATGGTACAATTTCAGCTACATTTGCCGGGGCAGGTGCAGTTTATACCAATACATTGGGAACAACTGATTCGTATTCTTCTGCTTGTATTACTGCCGATGGAAATTTAACCATCAATGCTGGTTCGGTAACAACTTCAAGTTCAGGTAATGGCGGAAAAGGTTTAAAAGCCGATGGTGCTATGAACATTGGAACATCAATTACAAGTCCAACTTTAAATATTACAACTACTGGTTCACGATTTTTAGTTTCAGGAACGGATTACAGCCATCCTAAAACTATTGTTGCCGATGGTGCTATTACCATTGCAAACGGAACGCTTACTGTAAATTCAACAGATGACGGTATTCACTCCGATACTTCGGTAACTATTTCTGGCGGAAATCATAATGTAAATGCTATTTCAACTATTAGTGGAATGGGCGAAGGTGTAGAAGCTCCAATAATTAACTTTACTGGCGGTGTTACCAATATTACCGCTTCAAATGATGGAATTAATGCTACTTATGGAACAGTTGCCGGTGGAACAGAAAGCAACGACGGTAGCCAATTAAACATTTCAGGCGGAATTGTTATTGTTGCAGGAACAGATGCTATTGACAGTAACGGAAACATTACCATAACTGGTGGAACAACTGTGGTTTGCGGACCAACTAACCAACCAGAAGAAGGAATCGATTTTAACGGAACTTTCAATATGAATGGCGGTACACTTATAAGCGCTGGTTCAAATGCGAATATGACAAAAAACTTTAGCTCTACTTCAACTCAAAGAACGATGTATTTAAAATCTAATTCTCAACTAGCAGCCACTTCTATGATTCATATAAGAACAACTGCTGGTGTTGAATTAGCAACTTTTAAACCTAAAAATGGTGTTTATTACTTCCATTTTTCAAGCCCAAATATCGCTGGAAATGTTAGTCATCAAGTTTATTTTGGAGGTTCCTATACAGGAGGAAGTTTTGTAGGCAATTCATCTGGATGGGGTCTTTATACGGGTGGGACCTATTCTACAACTGGTGCGACTCTAAAAAAGACGTTCACTACATCGAATACAAGCACATTAAATACACAAACTTTTTAATAATTAATTTATATTTGAATCTTTGGCAAAGTATTGTTTTTGCCAAAGATTTAAAAAATGAAGGCATCTACCCGAAATATCATTCTTCATATCATAGGAAGCATCTCGTTTTTGAGTTTTCCTATTTTATCTTCACCTGATTTTAATACTGGTCAAAATTTATTTGCAATAAATCCGTTTCTTCAAAATTTTTCAAGAACTATTTTATTATTACTTTTTTTTATTTAAATTTTTACGTTTTACTTCCAAAACTATATTTTAAAAAAAGAAAGTTTATTTTTTTATAACATTAATTGTTTGTTTTACGGTTATTTACAGTATTTCAAATTTTGTTTTTCCGTATGAATTTAGACCAAATATTGAAATTGATGAAAATTTCCCTTTAAAACCTAATCCAAGTTTTCATTTACCTCCATTTTTTGAAAGCGGAATATTTCAATTTCTCATCGTTATTGCTTTATCATATCTTTTAAAAATTAACAAAAGATTTGAAGAAGTTAAAAACGAAAAACAAATTGCTGAAATCTCATATCTAAAAGCTCAAATTAATCCTCATTTTCTATTTAATACACTCAACAGTATATATGCCTTAACCATTATAAAATCAGATGAAGCTCCTAATGCTGTTTTAAAATTATCGAGTATGATGCGTTATGTTGTTACAGAGAGTTCACAAGATTTTGTTCCACTCTCAAAAGAAATTGAATATATAAACGACTATATAACGTTACAAAAATTGAGAATGAATAATGATGTCAACTTTTCATTTAATTTCGTAGGAAATGAAACAGGAAAAGTTATAGCACCGTTAATCTTGATTCCATTTATTGAAAATGCCTTTAAATATGGCTTAAACCCTGATGAAGAATCCGAAATTAAAATTGAACTAGTTGTACTTGATTTTAATTTAACTTTGGTTGTAAAAAACAAGATGGTTGTTGATGAAATTTCAAAAGATTTAAAAACCGAAACTGGAATAGAAAACACCAAAAAGCATTTAGAATATTTATATCCAAAAAAATATTTATTAGAAATTACAGAAATTGAAAATGATTATATTGTAAGCTTAAATATAAATTTGGATTAATAAAAAAACTCTTACTGATGACTGCAATTGCAATAGATGACGAACCATTAGCACTTCAAATAATTTCGCATTATTGTGATCAAATAGAATGTATTACTTTAGAAAAGACTTTTACTCAACAAACTGAAGCATTAAAATATTTAAAAAAATACCCCGTTGATTTAATTTTTTTAGATATTCAAATGCCAAATAAAAATGGAGTTGAATTTTACAAAATGCTAGATAATAGCCCAATGGTTATTTTTACAACTGCTCACAGTCAATATGCAGTTGAAGGATTTAATGTAAATGCTACTGATTATCTATTGAAACCATTTTCTACAGAACGATTCATGACAGCAGTTCAAAAAGCTCGCAATGAATATGAATTTCGTAAAAATCAGTCCACACAATACCATTTAATGATTCGCGCCGATTATAAATTACATCGTATTGAATTTGATGAAATTTTATTTATTGAAGGTCTAGATGACTATGTGCAAATTCATTTAACAAATAAACCCAAAATTGTAGCTCGACTCTCTATGAAAGGAATTTTAGAAAAATTACCTGAAAATGATTTTATAAGAGTTCACCGTTCCTTTATTATACCAATTAAAAAAGTAAAAGCAATAGTTAATAAAAATATTCAAATTAATGATTTTTTAATCCCAATTGGCGAGACTTATAAAGATGCAATTTTAAAATATTTTTAAGAATTAACATTCTTTTACCCTAAAAATACTTGTGTTTACCTATTAAAATTTTTCAGGAGTTTATCATTACATAAATTTATTAACATAAAGTTTTAAATGATAAAAAATGAAAAAAATTGCAATCCTTTTTTTAATAATTTCCAATTTAACAGTTTTTGCACAACAAAGAATGCCTCCAAAAGGTGAAAGACCTGATGGTCCTCCAAAAGGTGAAAAACCTAAAAAAGAAAAAATATCAATTGATGATCAGGTTAAAATAATGACTTCTGATTTAAATTTAGATGAATTACAACAATTACAAGTAAGAGAGATATTAATTGACCAAGAAAAAAACAGACCTTCTTTCTCAAAAGAAAACACAACTGCTGAACCAAGTCAAGATGAAATGGAAGCTAAAATGAAAGAGGAAAAAAATACTTTAGATGCTAAATTTAAAAAGATTTTAACTGAAGAACAGTATACAAAGTTTACAACAAAAATGGAAGAAAGAAATAATAAGAAAAAACGAAAAAATAAGGAACAAGAGGAATAGAATAGGTTTATGTTAGTTTAAAAATGCATTAAGTAATATACTTCTTAATGCATTTTTTTAATAATAAAACGTCACACACAAATTGTGAATAATTACAAAAAACAATTTATTATTAAATAAAAAAAGCTGTCTCAAAAAGACAGCTTTTTCTTTATAAACAAAACTCAATGTCAAAAAATATTAATTCAATATTTTGTACGTAAATGTTGGATTTCCCCTTTCTCCAGCATTGTTTGACATTGCTAAAAATCTAAGTTTATAAATATTATTGTCATTATCTTTTATGATATAAAAGCGATCATCTTTTATACTTGGTAAAGATGTTGGTCCACCACCATTTCTCCAATTTGAACCAATAATTCTTTGATCTGAAGATGAAACTGTAAATTGAGTATTATCTACATCTGCTAAAACAAAATTTTCAAATTCTGTTTCGGTTTGAGAAGCGTCAGATACAACAACTTCATAAACTTGAGTTCCGCCTAAAATATTTGATGAAACAAAATCTGAATAAAAATACAACACATCTGAACCATAGTTTACATAGTTAGTAAATCCTGTTAAGTTAATATCCCAGTTTTCTTTTTTAGGTTGAACATTTACTGTTTGAGCTGTAGCTAGATTAAAAAACTTAAAATTATAGTCGGAATCCTTAGAAATTGTAACTGTTTCTGCAGTTGAAGCATCTAAATTTGCATATTGTAACACATAATTACTTCCGCTTCTTGTAATTCTAATTTTTTTCCAACCACGACTATCTCCATTCATAGAAACCGAACCTGTTGCTGGAGTTGTAGTACTTACTTCGTAACCCATATTTACTACATATACAAAATTTTGAGTATTATCGGTAGAAATTTCAGCAATTGCAGTACCAATTCCAGAACCTGAACCTTGTAAAATTCCCGTTGGATTATCGGCATATCCTAAACTTGCCAATGTTGTGTATCCTACAGAAACAGATGAATCTTCAGTTTGAATTTCTGAAATATCTGTTGAAGTCGTTTTCTTAACTGCCATGCTTATTGCACCGTTTAGAATTACTCTAAAATCGTTCCCACAGTAAAAACCTAAATCCCAAGAATCTCTTTGTACAGCTGTTTCTGAATTTGCACTTAAATCAACAAAAACTTGATTGGGTTGATTTGGTCCGCCAACATTTGGACTTGTAGTCGCTTCAGTGGTAATTGGTGTTGCTGAATTTGAATCATCACTTGAACATGATACTAATGATAAAATGGCTAATGATAAAATGTAAAATGTCTTTTTCATGTTTATTAAAAATTTAAATTATATACTGCTTTTAAAAAATAACTTCGCCCATAGGCTAGTAACACTTGAGATGAAACGCTATGTCCACCACTTTGATTAACATTGGTTTGGTTGATATTATCGATATTGAATACATTTCTGGCTCCAAGTGTAAGTTCAATTTTGTTTTCCCAGAATGTTTTTCTTACAGAAGCATCTAACCAACTATAAGGTTCAATTTCAGATAACACATAGCCATCGGTTGAACTGATATATTGTTGGGTTTTTCCGGTAAACTTATAATAGGTTGAGAAGGTGGTTTTCCATTTTGGAATTGTGTAAGAAATATTGGCATTCAAATTAAAATTGAATAAAAATTTATCATCAGATTGAAACTCTAAATCGTTTATTTCTCTCGAAATTCCTGTTAAAGAAGTTCCAAACATAAACTTCCAATTATTGGTTTGCAACTGATTAGTTAAAGCGAAATTGATACTTTGGTACTTGCTAATATTGATGTATTCATAAATAGGAGTAGCGTTGTCGAAACCAGTTAATGCACTTGTAATTCGATCTTTAACATCTAAAAAACCGATTGCTAATTGGATAAACATTTTAACATCTTCGCCTAAAGACGTTTGCTTTTTTAGATTTACTTCATAAGAAGTGCTGGTTTCTGGAATTAGATTTTCGTTACCAATGAAATAATGTCCGTCGAAAATAATTTGGCTAAACAATTCTTGAAAAGTTGGTGTTCGATACGATTTTCCTAAAGAAGCTCTAAGTTCGAACTCCTTTGGTAACAGAAAACGCGACCCTAATGAAATTGCATATTGGTTATCGAACATAGACTGAAAGGAATATCTAGCACCTGGACGAAGCGAAAAGACATCGGAAAACCTAATTTCTGAAACCGCAAAAAAGTCTAAATTATTTATAGTTTCTCTAACTTCTTTTGTTTGATTATTTACTTCATCTACAATAGCAAATCCGTTATTATTTACCGCTTCATAACCCAATTGAAGATTAATTTTTTTACTCTTAAAAAAATCGCTAAAAGTTCCTGTAGTATAAAAAACTTCCATCGATTGATCTTTTTTGGTTGTATTATTCGATTCTACATCATAAGTAATATTGTAACGATACTGCTCGACTTCCCTCTTTTGATATTGATGTGAAAAAGAAAGATTATAGTTAACTTGAGAAAACAACTTGCCTACAAAATTTAAATGATGATAAAATCTATCGGAAAAATAGCGTTCGTCATCTCCATATTTATAAGAACCATATTGAGTATTAAATCCAGATTGTGCTGCCGAACCATAAAAATGAATCACTTCGTCTAACCATTCGAATTTATAAAAAGCACGAAAATTATTTTTCTTGTAAGAAAGCAAAGCATTGTTTTGCCATTGTTCTCTTGGTAACCAATTGTAACCTCTAGTTCCATCGTTTATTTCATAATTAGAGCCATTTTTATTACCAAGAAAACCTCGAAAATCGTTACGATTTCCATTTACAGAAACAAACCAATATTTATTAATAGAATGCGCTACTTGCAAAGTTTGCATGTGCCTGCCTTGGTTAAATAATTCATACTCTTTACCAACAGTTTCCTCTTGAATTGTAGCTTCTATATTCCATTTATCTTGTGAAGATTTTTTTGTAATGATGTTTAAAATTCCCGAAACCGCGTTGGCACCATGTGTAACTCCCATAGAGCCTTCGATTATTTCAATTTGTTCAATATCATTAAGATTAATTTGAGATAAATCGGTATTATTCCCTAAACCACCTTCATTTACAATCGGAATATTATCTACTAAAATTTTAAAATATCCTGCATTTAACCCAAACATTGAAATTGTAGATTTCCCAGAATTACTACTTGGTCTTACTGTAATATTGATATATTGATTTAAAACATCTCCTAAATTATTTGCTGCTAAATTTTGAATGTCTTGTGCTCTAATAATTCGCACATTATGCACTGATTTTTTTAACGACTGAGGTTCAAATTGAGTAGTTAACACTACTTCTTCTAGTTTATTTATTTTCAAAGAATCATTTTCAATTTTTTGAGAATAAACACAAGAAAAATATAGCATTGAACACAATAAAACTAGCTTCTTTTTCATTATTTAGAATTGGACTTATTTAAAATATTTTCGCAAATATATATATTATTTTTATTCAATCTAAATAAATTTTATACTTTTGTCTTCGTTATATTCAATTAATAATTTTATAAATCATGAGAAAAAACTTTTATTGTTATCTACTTTATTCAGTATCATAACATTAGCACAAAACAAACAAGAAGACATTAAAGCCATAAAAAGTATGTGCGGTTGCTATGAAGTTCAATTTAACTTTACAGAAACCTTTCAGCCTAAAAAAGACAGCTTGTATATTGCTTCTCCAACAAAAAAAGATTGGGGATTAGAATGGGTAGAATTAGTAGAAGATACTCCAAACAAAATAGTAATGCAACATTTATTGATTGTGAGCGATTCTATGATTATTAAACATTGGAGACAAGATTGGCTTTATGAAAACACCGATTTATATACTTTTAATAAAGACTTACATTGGAAATATTCTAAACTAGATAGTAAAACTGTTAAAGGACAATGGACACAAAAAGTATATCAAGTAGATGATAGTCCACGTTATGAAGGAAGTGCAACTTGGATTCACGCTGATGGTAAACATTATTGGATGAATACAACAGATGCACCGCTTCCAAGAAGAGAGCACACCATTAGAAATGACTACAATGTATTAAAAGAAGAAATATACATGAAATTACCGCTTATGGTTGGTTACACGAACAAGACAATGTAAAAATTAAACGTGACGATAAAGGAAATGACACTGAAATAGCACAAGAAAAAGGATTAGACCTTTACAAAAAAGTAGATGATTCTAAATGTAAAGCAGCGCAGAATTGGTGGAAAACAAATCAGTTTGTATGGAAAAATGTTAGAACTAAATGGCAAACCATTTTCGATGGCAAAAAAGATATTTATCTAGAAGGCAAAGTTGATAAAAAGCCGCTTTACTCGCATTTATTTAGTTTAAAAACAAATGCTACAAAGAAAGAAAGTGATACAATAATTGATTCTTTCATTAAAAAATAAATCAATAAAAAAGCGAAGATTTCTCTTCGCTTTTTTATTATTGTTCTGGAGCAATTTGAACTTCTAAACCTTCTAATGCTTCTGAAATATGAATTTGGCAACCTAGCCTACTATTTTCTTGAACATGATAAGCTTCATCTAGCATAGCATCTTCATCTGGGTTTCTATCAATAGGAACCACATCGTTTAAAACATAAACTTGGCATGAAGCACACATAGCCATTCCACCACAAATTCCCAAAGTTCCTTCCTCGGCTAATTCATAAGAACGAATTAACTCCATAAGGTTCATATTCATATCTGTTGGAGCTAAAACTTCGTGAGTTACTCCGTTTCGGTCTGTAATTTTAATTGTAACGTCTTGTGTCATTTTACACCCCTAAAATCCCTCAAGGGGACAATTAATAAATTAATCAATCGATTTAACAACTGCTTTTTCCGCTTCTTTACGAGTACCATCAAAACCATCAACACCAGAAACGGTTGTATATTTCAGAACATAACGTTTTCCTGGATTGATTCGGTTATAAACACTTTGACACATTAAAGTTGCTTCGTGAAAACCACAAAGAATTAATTTTAATTTACCTGGATAAGTATTTACATCACCTATAGCATAAATACCGTCAATATTTGTTTGATAATCTAATGCGTTATTTACTTTAATGGCATTTTTTTCGATTTCTAATCCCCAGTTTGCAATAGGTCCTAACTTTGGCGTTAAACCAAATAAAGGAATAAAATAATCGCAATCTACTTTTTGGCGAGCTCCGTTAATTTCAATAACAACTGCAATTATTCTTTCGCTACCATTAAAACCAACGACCTCTGCAGGAGTAACTAATTTAATTTTTCCTGCATCTTTTAATTCTTTTACTTTTTCAACTGAATCTAAAGCCCCACGGAATTCGTTTCTTCTATGGACTAAAGTCACTGAATTTGCAACATTTGATAAGAAAATTGACCAATCTAAAGCCGAGTCTCCACCACCAGCAATTACAATGTTTTTACCACGGTATTTTTCTGGGTCTTTTACAAAATAATCTACTCCACGATCTTCTTTCTCATAGAACTCAATGTCTTTTAGAACTGGTTTTCTCGGTTCAAAAGTTCCTAAACCACCTGCAATTGCAATGGCTTTTGCTTTATGTTGTGTTCCTTCATTTGTAGTTACAATAAAAGTACCGTCTTCAAGTTTTTCAATAGTTTCGGCTGTTTCTCCTAATGTAAAACCTGGTTGAAACTGTTTAATTTGTTCCATTAAATTGTTTACCAAATCTCCAGCTAAAACTTCAGGATAACCTGGAATATCAAAAATAGGTTTTTTAGGATATAATTCGGCTAATTGCCCTCCGGGTTGTGGTAATGCGTCAATAATATGACACTTCATTTGCAATAAACCCGCTTCAAAAACAGCGAAAAGTCCTGTAGGACCAGCTCCAATTATTAGTATATCTGTTTCAATCATTCTATTATTCTTTCAATTTTTACAGTACAAAGATCTGTATTTTGAAACTTTTGTTTTGTGACTTTTGTCACCTTTTATTTTGCGTTAGGGATGGAAGTGATATCCTTTTTTGTTTTCAATTAATCTTGAACTTATAAAAAAGATAAAACGGACAGCCCGACCGAGACATGAACGTAGTTTTTCGTCTTGGTAACGCCCATACTTCGACAAGCTCAGTATGAAACTAAAGACATCGTTAACTTATGTTTTCGACTGTTTCTATTTGTGGTGCATATTTTTTTATAGTAGTTTCTACTCCAGCTTTCATAGTACTGATACTTAAACTACAACTTGTACAAGCACCTTCTAAACGTACTTTTACATGTTTATCGTCGATAATTTCAACAAGTGTAATATCGCCTCCATCTGAATTTAGGAATGGACGAATTTCACTTAACGCTTTTTCGACATTATCTTTTATTTCTAGTGTAGTCATTTTATTTTCCTTTTACTGCTGAACAACCAGCCATAGTAGTTATTTTAATAGCTTCTGAAGGTGGCAAGTTTTCATTTCTTTTTACCGTTTCTTCTACTACATTACGAGCTAGTTCTTCGAATGCTTTTTCTAATGGAGTCGCTGTTTGTAATGCCGCTGGGCGACCATAATCTCCTGCTTCGCGAATACTTTGTACCAATGGAACTTCTCCTAAGAATGGAACTTGTAAATCTTGTGCTAAGTTTTTTGCTCCTTCTTGACCGAAAATATAATATTTATTATTTGGCAATTCTTCTGGTGTAAAGTATGCCATATTCTCGATAATACCTAAAACTGGAACATTAATACTTTCATTATTGAACATTGCTACTCCTTTTTTAGCATCGGCTAAGGCAACGGCTTGTGGTGTACTTACTATAACAGCTCCTGTTATAGGCAACGACTGCATAATAGATAAGTGAATATCTCCTGTTCCTGGTGGTAAGTCGATTAACATGAAGTCGATTTCTCCCCAATTTGCATCAAAAATCATTTGGTTTAATGCTTTTGCAGCCATTGGACCTCTCCAAATTACAGCTTGATCTGGTTTTGTAAAGAATCCGATAGATAAAATTTCAACTCCGTAGCTTTGAACAGGTTGCATTTTCGATTTTCCATCTACCTCAACTGATACAGGTTTTGCTTGTTCTACATCGAACATTATTGGCATTGAAGGTCCGTAAATATCGGCATCTAAAACTCCAACTTTAAATCCCATTTTTGCTAATGCTACCGCTAAATTTGCCGTAATTGTAGATTTTCCTACTCCACCTTTACCAGAAGAAACCGCAATAATATTGCTAATTCCTGGAATTGCTTTCCCTTTGATTTGATTTGGATTTTCAGGTTTTTCTGGAGTTTCAACTTTAATATTAACCTTCACTTTTGCTTTTTCATACACTTTTTCGTGTATTACTTTCATAATGTCAACTTCGGCTCTTTTTTTGATGTGTAATGCTGGAGTATTTAATACTAATTCTACAACTACTTCATCGCCAAAAGTTAGTACATTTTGAACTGCACCGCTCTCTACCATATTTTTACCTTCACCAGCTATTGTAATAGTTTCCAAGGCTTTTAGGATTTCTTTTCTATCTAGTTTCATTATTTTTTTGAAAAATTCTTATTAAGACTGAATTTGAATTGCAAAGATACATATAACTTTAAAAGTTT
The DNA here is from genome assembly GCF_009363055.1 of Flavobacterium haoranii. Taxonomy (NCBI): domain Bacteria; kingdom Pseudomonadati; phylum Bacteroidota; class Flavobacteriia; order Flavobacteriales; family Flavobacteriaceae; genus Flavobacterium; species Flavobacterium haoranii. The sequence goes on from NZ_CP045292.1 coordinate 1,981,511, forward strand.
TGGAAATAAAGCTTTTAAAAGTTTTATACCACTATTTAAAAAATCTATAAAATAAAAAAGCAACTTAGATAAGTTACCTAAATTGCTTTTAAAACTAAAACATTTAAAAAATATTAATATTCAAGAAATAAGTTAAAATGGATGGTAATTGTTTCTTTTAGCTTTATTAATCCTAATACTTTTTTGGGTGACTTTAAATCAAAATCGTTAATGTTTATGGTTAAATCTCCTTTTACATTATTTGTTGATGAATCAAAGTTTACTGGCAAATTATAATTTTTCTCAATACCAGTTATTTTAATATTAGTTTTTGCTAAAAGTTTATTATTTTGAGAAACTATTTCTTTAATTGTAATTTCAATATCTGGATAAACTTCTGAATTAAGAACTTTTTTTAAATCGCTTGTAATCATTTTATGTCCGCAATCGAAACCTTTTGATTTTATTTTGATAATTGCACCGTCTAAAACCAATTTACTTTCACGTTTAATGTGTGTAACGGTCATTTCGTTTTGCATAAGTTTTGTATCATAAAGACACTCAAAACAATTTACATTAGATTCTCCTTTTATAACCACTTCACTGCGATTTAGAATCGTAACTTTTGTTTTATCGCTACTAACAAAACTTATTAAAAGAATAAGGGGCAATATTTTTAAAAATCTTTTCATTTTGAAAAGAGAAAAGCATTTGAGCTTTTCTCTTGTTGTATAAAGTTAGAAACTAATTATTGCTTCTGCAACTAATCCGTTGAATTTACCACCATCTAAGATGTTACCAGTTGCAAAACCATCATATTTTTGAGTTACATATTCTACTTTAGCTAACACATTTTTAGTCATAAACCAACCACCACCGATGTTGAATCTTGTGATATCGATATCATATCCTGAAGCATCTTCTGCAGAAACACTGTTATAACGTCCACCGAAATAGAAGTTTTCTTTACTTCCAAAGCGGTATAATAACTCTGCTCCTAATTGAGTTGCTTTTCTTCTATCAACTTCACCTAAATTTTTACCATTTGTTAACTCTAACATTCCGAAGAATTCTAAACCTTTAAATTTCACGAATGGGTTGAACATAATTGCAGTTAATTTGTTATTGAAACCTGGATTGTAACGACCAGTTGTAAACGCAGCAGCAGCAGTTGTAGCAGCACCATTTGTTGTTGGAGGAGCCATTACGTAGTAATATCTTGCACCAGCTCTATCTCCAGCATATAAGTAAGTTCTAGTTGCCCAAGCTGTGTTGTAGATAGATCCTGTTAAACGTAATCTTAAATCAGAATTTATTTGTTTGTCGTATCCTAATTTACCAACTATTGAAGGACTTGCATTACCGTTTACCTCGTCACTTACTACACTTTGATTTAATTTAGTGTTTGTTGCACCAACCATTGCTAAGAAGCCATTTTTTCTAAAGTACACTTCTCCACCAACTTCTGTTGTAAAAGAGTCCATGATGTAGTTACCAACGAATGGATTGAAAATAGCTTGAGCATTATCAGATCTTCTAAAGTGAGCGTCACCGTAGTTAATTTCCATGTGACCAACTTTAATAGTTACATATTTCATTAAATCTGAAGCCAATCCTTCTTTGATGAAATCTAAATTATCTACTTGGAAATATCCACCTTTAACATAAGGTTCATTGTGGTGACGAGAAGATAAATAAGTTCTTAAGTGCATTCTTAAACCTTTTGCTAATGCAACATCTAAATCTAAGTTTGCTGTAGCTAAGTTAAAATTGTTTGTTATGGGCATAAGGGCTGCAGCACCATTTGCATTTTCGTGATCAATTGCTTGATATTGTAAAGCAAATGAACCACCTATTCTCACTTTAATATTTTCGAATGTAGATGTAGTATCTTTTGGTGATTCAAAAACATTTAATCCATTTTTATCTGGTTCTCTATAATTATCTAGTTTTCTATTTTGAGCATTGATGCCTAATCCTAAAGCTAATGCTGCAATTAAAATTGAATTTTTAACTATTGTTCTCATGATTCTATTAATAAAAAATTATATACTTAGTTTAATTGTATGTTACACTGAAATCTGCAGTAACGTCTTTTCCTGTTTTGATAGTTCCCATTAAAGCTGTAGGAGGTTCAATACCATAAGTAGTCATGTCGATTGTTTGTTTACCACTTAAAAGGTATTTTCCGCCGGTAACTTTAACTGTAAAAGTTTGATTCACTTTTTTGGTTACTCCACAAATTGTTAAATTTCCTTGAGTTTCTACTGCAAAAACTCCTTCACTTTTTTTAGTAATTTTCGCTACACTTAATAATTTAAATTCGATGTTTTTATAAGTTTCTGTTTTTAAAGCTTTATAAGTATTTTTATCCATCCCACTTTTGCCACTTTTTAAACCTTCTGATGTTAGAACAAAATTTAAACTCTTAACTTCTTTTAAGGTATTACCTTCCGAAACAAAAGTTCCTTTTCCACTCATTACTTCAGCATTTGCATGCCAATCGTGTAAATTAGATGTTCCTAATACTGTTAACTTACTTTCTTTTACATTAACTTTACTCTCTTGAGCGACTAAAACTCCTGAAACCAGTAAAAAAGCTACTAGGACATTTTTCCTAATTTTATTATTTCACTTTTCATTTGTACTTGTTTTAATTTTATAGTACAAAGTTCAGCACAATAAACCCCTTAAAACATGACTTTTGTCACATTTGTTACAAAAAGATAATGGTACATTTTAGGAAAACATTAACGAAAACGTTTGAGTTTTTGAAATACAAAAAAATTAAAAAATTGGTTCCCAAAAATATTTTTGAAAATCTACAATTTTATTATCAACTACTTTAACACCTTCGGCTTCTAAAAGTTGTTGCATTAAGTTGGTTCCTTCGAAATGATGTTTCCCGGTTAGCATTCCATTTCTGTTTACTACTCTATGCGCTGGAACATCTTCCATGTTGTGCGAAGCATTCATGGCATAACCCACCATTCTTGAGGATTGTGACGAACCAATTGCTTTGGCTATAGCTCCGTAAGAAGTAACTTTTCCATAAGGAATTTGCCGAACCACTTCGTAAACACGTTCAAAAAAATTGTCTTTACCATTAGTTTTCATTATGAAAACATTTTTATTAAAGAAGATATAGCAACAAAACCTGTTAGTGCAGCTATCAAAAAATTAATATTTTTTACGATAAAAGTTAAACGCTGTTCAATTAATTTGAAAAATTTAGCATATAGATAAAATACTAAATATGTTCCTATTGCTGCAGCTACAGAAAATAAAATAATTGAAACTATATCATAAAAGAAGAAATCTTTTGATGCTACCATTAAGCTTGTAAAAGCATACCAAGGAATAGCAAACATATTAAAGGCAGACATTGCCATACCATAAAAAAATCTATTCCTTTTTGCCTCAACATTCACTTTTATATCTTTTTGTTTGTTAGCTTTTATTCCCATTATGGTAAAAGCAATCGTTAAAGCAATAAAAATAAATGTTCCAACTTTTCTTAATCCTTCACTAAAAACAGGATTTGCATCTAAAAATTTGGCAAAATATGTTCCTACAAAACTTTGAAAAAAAACGACAACAACTGCTCCAAATGCAAATTTTAAAGCTTGTGATTGGTTTTCATTTAAACTAATTTTAGCAATGGTCATATTCAACATACCAGGAATAATAATTCCAACTATTGAAATAAACAAACCTGATAATATTGCAAGTAAAAATGTCATTTATTTATTTTTTCAAATTTAGTAGTGTCTTTTAATATGTTTTGTAACCTTTCTTACTTTATCTTAAATTTAATATAAGTAATGGGTTTATTTTGTTCTAGATATTGACTTTCATAAAAAGTTTGAATACTTGTTACTTCTTCAGGAGCTCCTTCATTTCGATATACATTATGATTAGCATATAAAACCTCGTGACCTTCACCATGTAATAAACCTAAAGTATAACCATGCATAAATTCGCTATCGGTTTTTAAATGCACAATTCCCTCATTTTTTAGAATCTTTTTGTAACGTTGTAAAAACTCTGAATTCGTCATACGATGTTTTGTACGTTTGTATTTAATTTGCGGATCTGGAAAAGTAATCCAAATTTCATCTACTTCATTTTCAGCAAAACAATGTTCCACTAATTCAATTTGTGTACGAAGAAACCCAACATTATTTATGTTTTCTTCTACAGCAGTTTTAGCACCACGCCAAAAACGTGCACCTTTAATATCGATACCAATAAAATTTTTATTTGGAAATTTTTGAGCCAGGCCTACAGAATATTCTCCTTTTCCACAACCTAACTCTAAAACAATTGGATTGTCATTTTTAAAAAAATCAGTTTTCCACTTTCCTTTAAATGGCAATTCTCCAGCAACCACCTCTTCTCTAGTTGGTTGCACTACATTTGAAAACGTTAAATTCTCTCTAAATCTTTTTAATTTATTTTTACTTCCCACAGTTAAAATTAATTTTTTGGTAAAATTAAGGAAATATGTCAGAAGAAAAATTATATTTAATTTGTAATTCAATAATCATTTGATCAAATACATTGAATAAGCCAAAAAAAATACTTATTGCACCTTTAAATTGGGGATTAGGGCATGCCACTAGATGCATACCAATTATAAATGCATTATTAGAAAATGGTTTTGAAACAATTATTGCTTCTGATGGTGTTGCAATGGAATTATTAAAAAAAGAATTTCCTAATCTTAGACATCATGTTTTGCCTTCATATGATATTAAATATGCAGAGAATGGTAAAAATTTTAAATGGAAGTTATTTTTACAAATTCCTAAAATGATTACTGCAGTAATTAATGAAAAGAAATCTGTTGAAAAGCTAGTGGACGAATTACAAATAGATGGTATTATTTCTGACAACAGATTAGGTGTTCATTACAAAAGAGTACCTTGTGTTTTTATGACACATCAATTAAATGTATTGACCGGAAACACTTCTTACTTAACAACAAAAATTCATCATTATTTCATTAATAAATTCAACGAATGTTGGATTCCTGATTATGCTACAAGTCCAAATTTATCGGGTGAATTGGGTCATTTAAAAAATCCTCTAAAACATTTACGATATTTGGGTCCGTTGAGTAGAATTCACAGAAAAGAATTACCTAAAAAATATGATTATTTTGTATTGCTTTCTGGTCCTGAACCTCAACGAACTTTACTTGAAGAGAAACTAAAAATTGAATTTCAACATGTAGACAAACCTACTTTATTTGTAAAAGGTATTGTTGAAAATGAGCAAAAAACAAATCAAGAAGGCAATGTAACTTTCTACAACTATATGAATAGCAAAGAGCTTGAAATTGCTTTTAACGAAAGTGATTTAATTATTTGTAGATCGGGCTATACTACTATAATGGATTTAGCTTTTCTAGGGAAAAAAGCCTTTTTTATACCAACACCAGGTCAATATGAACAAGAATATTTGGCCAAGAAATTAAAATCGGAAAATATTGTACCAAGCTGTAAACAAGAAAAATTTAAACTAGACAAACTAGATAAAGTAAGTATGTATAGAGGTTTACAAACTTTTAACAACGGAACTGCAGTGAGTTGGTCTGAGTTATTTCGCCTTTTCTAAAGTAAAAGAAAATTCAGAGCCTACGCCAAATTGGCTTTCGACATAAATTTTTTCTTCGTGACTTTCGATAATGTGCTTCACAATTGCTAATCCTAGTCCGGAACCGCCTTCGCTTCGAGCGCCACTTTTATCAACGCGATAAAATCTTTCAAATAAACGTGGAATATGACTATTTTCTATTCCTTCACCGTTATCAGTAACACGGATAATTACTTTATTGTTGACTAAATCCTCAATGCTTACTTCAGTAGTTCCACCTTGTTTTCCATATTTAATAGAATTCATAACCAAGTTGGTAATTACTTGTTGAATCTTTTCTTGATCTCCCGATACTTTTATAGCGTGTTTATATTTAACATCGAAAGTTAGCGTAATATCTTTTTTAGCAGCTCTCATTTCAAGTAAGTCAAATACATTTTGAATGAGTTCAACTACATTAAATTCAGATCTTTCTATATTAATATCACCTGTTTCTAGTTTGGTAATCATATCTAAATCTTTAACGATATAGATTAATCTCTCCACCCCTTTTTCAGCTCTTTGTAAATATTTTTTACGAATATTTTTATCATCCATTGCCCCATCTAGAAGCGTAAGTAAATAACCTTGAACGGTAAACAAAGGTGTTTTTAATTCGTGTGAAACATTTCCTAAAAACTCGCGACGATATTCTTCTCTAATTTTTAATGTTTCAATTTCAAGTTTTTTGTCTCTGGCAAACTTCTTTACTTCTTGAGTTAAAGTAGCCATATCAGTAGTTATAGGTTGGTTTCTAAAAGTAGTATTTTCAAGCAACGAAACATCGTCGTATATTTTTTTAACTCTTTTATAAATAAAACGTTCTACTCTATATTGGATTACAAAAAAAGAAAAAACAAAAAGTAAAATAGCCAATGGAACTACTGCAAAATAGCCAAAAGGCTGTTCTAAAAAATGATATAATAACAATACAAAAACAAAGAAAATTGTAATGTATAATGATGATTTAAAAGCAAATTTATATGACTTTTTAAAGTTTACTGCCATTAAAATTCAATTTTATAACCCACTCCTTTAATGGTTTTAAAAAAATCATCACCAATTTTTTCTCTCAATTTTCTAATGTGCACATCAATTGTTCTACCACCTACAACAACTTCGTTACCCCAAACTTTATCAAGAATTTCTTCCCTAGTAAAAACTTTTCCAGGTTTTGTAGCTAATAAATAAAACAATTCGAATTCTTTTCTAGGTAAAACAATTTCTTCGTCTTGTCTTATTATTTTGTACTCTTCTCTATTGATTTCAATGTTACCAACTTTTAGCACATCGCTTGAACCATCATCTTCTTTTAATCTTCTTAGTAAAGCTTTTACTTTGCTTACAAGAACTTTTGGTTTAATTGGTTTTGCAATATAATCATCGGCACCAGCATCAAATCCAGCAACTTGAGAATAATCTTCAGAACGAGCGGTTAAAAAAGTGATAACGGTGTTTTCTAATTCAGGGATTTTACGGATATTTTCACAAGCTTCGATACCATCCATTTCAGGCATCATAACATCCATAATTATTAAATGTGGAAGTTCTTTTTTAGCTTTTACGATTGCTTCTTTACCATTTGATGCCGTACTAATTTGATATCCTTCTTGTTCAAGATTATACCCTACAATCTCAAGTATATCTTGCTCATCGTCAACTAATAAGATTTTAATATCCTTCTTCTTCATGAGTAGATTTTGTTATTTTTCGATTGTAAAGGTAAAGATAAAATAAATAGTTCAAAGTTGTTAACAATTATTTAATCGCTTAACGATTTGATAACAAAAAACAAACCTAATAATAATAACTGCATAACTTTTCAGTAACCTTGCCGCAGTTCCTTTGCGCAAAATTTAACACAACAACATGAAACTTAAAATTTTATTACCATTTTTATTCTTTATCTCGTTAACATTTGCGCAAACTGGAACTGTATCGGGAGTAATTTTAGATAAAGAATTTAACAATGAGCCACTACCTTTTGCAAATATTACAGTTAAAGGTTCAACTCAAGGTGCTTCAACTGACGATCAAGGTCGTTATTCGATAACCTTAAAACCAGGTAATTATACACTAGTAATCGCTTTCTTAGGATACGAAACTAAAGAAATTCCATTTACTTTAAAAGCCGGAGAGAAAAAAGTTATCAATCATACTTTAGAAGCTAGTGGAGTTCAACTTGCAGACATTGTGATTACGCATACTGTTTCTAAAGAAAGTGAACAAGCTTTATTACAAGAACAACAAAAAGCAGTAGAAATTAAACAAGCTATTGGCGCAGAAGAGATTTCTAAAAAAGGAATTAGTGATGTTGCTGCTGCAGTTGCTAAAACAACAGGTATCTCAAAATCTGAAAGTTCAAGTGGAATATTTGTAAGAGGATTAGGAGATCGTTATAACATGACAACTTTAAATGGATTACCATTACCTTCAAATAACCCTTCTACTAAAAATATTTCATTAGATTTATTTTCAACAGATATCGTAGAATATATTGGTATTGATAAAACTTACAATTATAAAAACTACGGTGACTTCGCTGGTGCAAACATAGATATTGTTTCTAAAAATTATACAGGATCAGGAATGTTAGAAGTGGGGACTGGATTTGGCGTAAACTCAAACGCTGTTTCTCAAGATAAATTTTATTTACAAGATGGACCAAATTATTATGGTTTTACAAATCAGAGTGAACCAAAAAATGGTTTAGCTGATTATAATTTTTCAACAAGTTGGAACAAACATGCTGAAACACCTGTTAATACTTCTTACTACTTAAGAGGTGGAGATTCTTATTCAGTTGGAGACAATGGTAAATTTAGTTTCTTTATTAATGGATCTTTTGATAATTCTTATACATACAAAGAAGGAGTATTAAGAGGATCTGTTACTTCTGATGGTACAGCTAAAGTTGATTTGTTTCAAAAATCATATAACTATTCTACATCAACAAATGGAATGTTGAATTTAGCTTATAAAATCAACAACAAGAACACTATTAAAACTAATACTTTATATATCAATTCAAGTAATCAAAATCATAGTGAGTATACTGGAGTATTAGATATTTTTGATATTGCTCCTAACGGTGGAGGTTACCAAAGACGTTCTACATTTGATAGAACAAGTTTATTGGTAAATCAATTACTTGGAGATCATAAATTATTTGATGAAAAAGTTGATTTTAATTGGGGACTATCATACAACATGATGACAAATGTTATTCCTGATCGTATGCAAAACACTTTTATCCCAAGAAATGATGATGATTTAAGTCAAGGATTGGTACCATCAAACTTTAATAAAGCGCATAATCATAGATATTATCAAGAAATGACTGACGATGAAGTTGCTGGTAATTTCTCAGCTTCTTATAAATTTAAAAAAGATGAAGACGGAAAATACAGAGGAAAGTTTACAGCTGGTTATAGTGGAAGATATAAATTAATTGATTTTAATGCCATTCAATATAACCTTCAAACAGCTAATACAGCTCAACCTAATATTGACGTTAACAATATTGACGCTTACTATAACCAGAACAACTTTGATGCAGGATTATTTACTTTAAGTACTTTATTTGGAGATATAAATTCACCAAATGGGTACACTCCTCAAAGTTATAGTGGCCAACAAATTATCTCAGCAGGATATGGTGCTATTGATTATCAATTTACACCAAGATTATTTGTTAATGTTGCATTTAGATCAGAGTTTATTATTCAGGATATAGAATATTTAACAACTCTAGTACCTACAACAACTAAGAAATTTTTCGATACAATGGAGTATTTACCATCTTTAGCTGCTAAATATGAATTAACTGAAAAACAAAATTTAAAACTTGCAGCAAGTAAGAGTTATACTTTACCACAATTCAAAGAAAGAGCTCCTTTTCAATATGAAGAAATTAATCAAGTATATTTTGGTAATCCATACTTATACAATTCTACTGATTATAACTTTGATTTAAAATGGGAATATTTCCCTAAAAATGGAGAAGTAATTTCAGTTACTGGTTTTGGAAAATACATCCAAAACCCAATAAATCAAACTACTGTTGCTTCTGCAGCAAATGATATTTCTTATGTAAACTCAGGTGAAAAAGCAGTAGGTTTTGGAGCAGAATTTGAATTTAGAAAATTCTTATTTAATGTAGAAAACAACTCAACAAACGAGTCTACTAATTTAGCATTAGGAATTAATCTTTCATACTTACATACAAATCAAGATTTAGATAGAAATAAAGTACAACAAGAAACACGAGGAACAATAAACGCATTCTTTACTGAAACATCTAGTGGTTTAACTGGAGCTTCTGATTTGTTAGCTAATACAGATTTAAGTTTTAACATGAACATGAAAAATGACAAGGCTTTAACAATGACAGCAACTTGTGGTTATTTTTCAGATAGAATTTATGCTTTAGGTACAAATTATAAAGGAGATATTGTTGACAAAGCTGTATTAACCACAGATTTTATCTTGAAGTATAAAGTAAATAAAAATTTAGGAATTGGATTATCAGCTAAAAATCTAAATGATCCTAAAATTACTAGAGTTCAAGAAAACAAAACGGTCCAAGATGTAACAATCTCTGAATATAGAAAAGGTAGAAATTTCGGATTATCAATTAAATACGAATTCTAAAATTCAATATTAATCTAATGTTATGAAAAAAGCGGTTTCTCATGAGAAACCGCTTTTTTTAATAATATATAAATAACATTTGCTTAAAATCCATCTAATAATGACGTTTTACATTTGCTCTACAAATAATAAATAACACAAAAACAAAATGAAAAATTTATTTTTATCTGCATTAGCAGTTTTAACTTTAACTATCACTTCTTGTTCAAGAGACAATGAAGATAGTACAAACAACAATGTAGTAAATATAGATCCTAACAATTTTCAAGGAACTTTAACTGCAGGACAATCTTTAACATTAGATCCATCAGTTACTTATAAATTAACTGGACCTTTTGTAGTTCAAAGTGGTGCAACAGTTACTTTTCCAGCTGGAACTGTAGTTGAAGCAACAGGTGGAACTTCTGCTTATATCGCTATTGCACAAGGGGGTCTTATTTATGTTAATGGTACTTCTAGCAATCCAGTAATCATGACTAGTGCAAATGCTACACCAGCACAAAGTGATTGGGGTGGTTTAGTTATTTGCGGTAAAGCTGTTACTAACAAAGGTGGATCTAATGGTGAATCTGCTACAGCAGAAGTTTCTAATTTAACTTACGGAGGTAATGATAATAATGATAGTTCTGGGGTAATTCGTTACTTAAGAGTAGAATATACGGGTGCAGCTTTCTCAAGTGATAAAGAATTTAATGGTGTTTCATTATTTGCAGTAGGTGCAGGAACAGTATTTGAAAATGTTCAAGCATATATGAGTGGAGATGATGGTATCGAATTCTTTGGTGGTGCTGTAAATGCTAAAAACTTAGTTATTGTTAATGCTCAAGATGACGGATTAGATTTTGCTGATGGTTTCTCTGGTTCATTTGAAAATGTTTACATTAAAGATATAGAAAAAGCTGGTGTAGAAGGTTCAAATAATGGCGATAATTTTGCTGCTTTACCAAGAACTAATGCTACTTTAAAAAACTTCACAATCTTAAAAGGGAGTCTAGCTGGTTCTGAGCACGGAATGTATTTAAAAGAAGGTACTGGATACTGGACTTGTCAAAACATCTATGTAGATGGATTTACTAAAGGATTAAAAGTTAAAGATGCTGCAACAGATGCAACAACTAATGCTAATATCGATGGTGGTTTTGTAACTTTTAGCCCAATTTACTTCGGCGCTACTATCACTACACCATCAGAATATGTTGGATCAAATACAACTTACATCATGACTGGTTCTACTTCAGGTGCTGGTAATAGTGCAGCTGCTCCATCTTGGACTGCTGGTTGGACTGCTGGTTTATAATAACAAACTCCCACAATACATTAAAAACCCTCAATATTGAGGGTTTTTTTATTTGGCATCACTTTTGTATTAAAAAAATTAGTAACTTTACACGATATTATATGAAGCCCATGATAAAAAAATACTTTTATATTTTACTTTTTATCTTCTCTTTCTCAAGTTTTTGTGCTACTGCTCAAGACTTAAAGGGTTCATCTGATTTTGGAAAAAATCAAGAACAACCTAATTTAGAAGGACTTTCAATATATCCTAATCCTACAAATTCTGGTAAAATTTTTATTTCATCGAAATCTCTAGCAGAAAAAAAGATTGAAATATTTGACGTGTTAGGAAAACGAGTACTTGAAACCATTACTTCAAATAAAGAAGTAAATGTTAGTATTCTAAAGCCTGGTGTTTATATTATTAAAGTAAAAGAAGGAGATGCTTCTGTTACTAGAAAATTGATTATCAACTAATCTATTAAGTTTTAACTATAATTTTACATTATACCTTAGGTAACTAAAAAAAATAGTTACTACTTTTGTTGTCGAATTAAAATTCTTATTAAAATGAAAAAACTTTACTTTTTATTATTTTTATTTGTAACCACTTTGTCTTTTGGACAAGCTACGGATTTATACTTTAGTATGTATGGAGAAGGGTCTTCAAACAACAAGTTTATTGAAATTTATAACGGTACTGGTTCTGATGTCGATTTAGGAGATTATTCAGTTGAATTATACTCTAATGGTGCAGCTACAGCTACTAACACATTAACTTTTACAGCAGGCACGATGTTAACTGCTGGTGATGTTTATGTAGCTTACAATGGGTCTGCTAATGCTACTATTGTTTCAGCAGGTGACGCAAGTTCTTCGGTTTGCAATTTTAATGGTGATGACGCTTTGGCTCTTTTAAAGTTAGGTTCTGTTATTGATGTAATTGGTCAAATTGGAACTGACCCAGGAGCTTCTTGGGCTGTTGGCAGTACTCCTGACGGAACAGTTAACCATACAATAATCAGAAAAAGTTCTGTGTGTAGCCCAAATCCAGTAAATCTAGCTTCTTTTGGAACTGATGACACTAATTCAGAATGGACTGTTTACCCAAGCGATGATCAATGGGGGCAAATAGGAACTCACAATGGCTGTTCTTCATCTCCATCGTTAGTAATTTCTTCACCAACAGATGGAACAACTTTCAATCCTTTAACAACATCTGTTGATGTTACATTATCAATAAACAACTTTGTAGTTGCAAACGGTACTGGTGATGGACATATTCATTACACAATTAATGGTGGTAGTGTAGTTATGAAATATGACACAACCCCAATTAGCGTTCCAGTTACAGCTGGTAATTCGTACACTGTTTATGTGGAGTTAGTCGACAATTCTCACAATCCAATAGCTCCTGCTGTAAATGCTACTGTTAATTTTGACGTTGCTGCATACAATGTGGTTGCTACTATTGCAGATGTTAGAAACGATGTAATTACGAATGGCGCTGGAAGATATTATCAAATTACAGGTGAAGCATTAGTAACATATACTAGACCAGCTACAAGAAATCAGAAATATATTCAAGATGCAACTGCTGGTATTTTAATTGATGACAATACTAATATTATTACAAATACGTTCAATATTGGTGATGGAATGACAGGATTAAGAGGGCAAACTTCATTATTTAATGGAGTTCTTCAATTCTTACCTGTAGAAGACATTACTGTTTCTTCAACAGGAAATACTATAACCCCTCAAGTTGTTACCGTTGCTGATATTACTGGTAACATTGAAGCTTACGAAAGTGAATTAGTAAAAATCAATGGAGTTACTTTCACAGACGGAAACGGATCGAACACTTTTGCAATAAACACTAATTATGATATAACAGACACAAACACTATGGTTTTCCGCAGTATGTTTGGTGAAGCTGATTATGTTGTAAATTCTGATTTAATCCCAACTGGACCAACAGATATTATTGTTTTAGTTGCTGAATTCAACGGCACTGCACAAGTAGTAGCTAGAAGTTTAGCAGATGTTACTTTAAGTACAAATTCTTTCAATGCAATTGATGGTTTAGTAATGTATCCAAATCCAGTATCTGGAAATAACTTATTCTTTACTTCTACAAACAATGGAGAAATGAATGTTCAAATCTTCGACATTTTAGGTAAAGAAGTTATTAAAGCTAATGTTATTAACAATCAAGTAAATGTTTCTGGATTAAACGCTGGCGTTTACATTGTTAAAGTTACTGAAGCTGGAAAAACTGCTACAAGAAAATTAGTTGTAAAATAATTTACACTTTAAAAAATATTAAGGCACCAACAATTGTTGGTGCTTTTTTATTTTATAGCTTTGCAAAGTAAACATAACGTTATTTGTTAGCATAAATAATTCTCAAGGGGGCAGCTATTAAATGATTGATTCAACAGACATATTCTCTATTTCTGGTAAAAAAGATTTTGAAAAAATCGCCATGAAAGTTTTTCGTTTCCAATACGAAAACAATTTAGTCTATCAAGAGTTTTGTAACTTTTTAAAGCGAAATCCTTCAAATGTAAAATCGGTAATTGATATTCCTTTTTTACCTATTCAGTTTTTTAAAAGTCACGAAGTTTTAAGCTCGAAAGAATCTATCCAGCAAACTTTTACAAGTAGTAGAACAACTGGAATGCAAACTAGTAAACATCACGTTACTGATATTTCACTTTATGAAATAAGTTACCGAAAAGGTTTTTCAGAATTTTACGGAAATATTGAAAACTATTGTGTTTTAGCTTTATTACCATCTTATCTCGAACGCGAAGGTTCATCTTTGATTTATATGATAGAAGATTTAATAGAATTGAGCAACCATCCCGATTCTGGTTTTTATCTTCATAATTACAACGAATTAATTCAAAAGCTTGAAGAACTCGATAACGCAGGTCAAAATGTATTACTAATTGGTGTTACTTATGCACTTTTAGATTTAGTAGAACAACATCAATTCGACTTAAAAAACACCATTATAATGGAAACGGGTGGCATGAAAGGAAAACGCAAAGAAATGATTCGCGAAGAACTTCATACTATATTGTGTAATGGTTTTGGAGTTCCTACAATTCATTCAGAATATGGGATGACCGAATTATTATCTCAAGCTTATTCTCTTGGAAATGGAATATTTGAGTGCCCGCCGTGGATGCAAATTATTATTCGCGATCCAGAAGATGCACTTACACTTTTACCTCAAGGTAAAAATGGTGGCATTAATGTTATTGACTTAGCCAATATAAATTCTTGTAGTTTTATTGCCACACAGGATTTGGGAAAAAAATATCCCAACCATTCTTTCGAAGTGCTGGGACGTTTTGATAATTCTGATATTAGAGGTTGTAATTTAATGGTTTTATAAACCAATTGTCAAGCTGAACTTGTTTAACTACGTTGAATCATGATTTCAGCTTCTATAAAGAGATTCCGAAACAAGTTCGGAATGACATCACTTCACTCTTATAACATAATAATTTTTCTTTCCTTTTTGCAGTAATACAAATTGATTGTTAATTAAATCATCTTTTGTAATTACTTTAGCTTCGCCTACTTTTTCTTTGTTTACAGAAATAGCATTTTGTTTTAATTCTCTTCTAGCATCACTATTAGAAGCTAAAAAGTTAGTTTTTGCAGCTAAAGCTCCAATCATATCTAAACCTTCTTCTAAATCAGCAATTGTTAATTCAGCCATTGGAACACCATCAAAAACTTCTAAGAAAGTCTTCTCATCTAATTTTTTTAAATCTTCAATAGAATTACTAAACAAAGCATTTGAAGCTACAATTGCATTTTCAAGTTCTTCTTTAGAATGTACAAAAGTTGTAATTTCTTCCGCTAAACGCTTTTGTAAAACACGCACATGTGGCGCTTGTTTGTGCTCTTCAATGATAGCATCGATTGTTTCTTTATCTAAAAATGTAAATATCTTAATGTATTTTTCTGCATCTTCATCTGAAGTGTTTAACCAAAATTGGTAAAATTTATAAACTGAAGTTTTATCCGATGTTAACCAAACATTTCCTCCTTCACTTTTGCCAAATTTTGAACCATCTGCTTTAGTAATTAATGGACAAGTCATTGCAAATGCTTTTGCATTTTCATCGATACCAACATTCATTCTACGAATTAGTTCAGTTCCTGTTGTAATATTTCCCCATTGATCACTTCCGCCCATTTGTAGCACACAGTTATACTCTTTATGTAAATGGTAAAAATCGTAACCTTGAATTAATTGGTAAGTAAACTCTGTAAAACTCATTCCTTCTCCTACTTCTCCGCTTAATCGTTTCTTTACTGAGTCTTTAGCCATCATATAGTTAACCGTAATGCGTTTTCCCACATCGCGTGCAAAACTAATAAATGAAAAAGTTTTCATCCAATCGTAGTTATTTACCAATATTGGAGCATTCGCATCTGTTGCTTCAAAATCTAAAAAACGTGATAAAACACCTTTAATTCCGTCTACATTTTTATTTAATGTAGTTTCATCTAATAAGTTTCTTTCATCTGACTTTCCAGATGGATCACCAATCATTCCTGTAGCACCACCAACTAAAGCAATTGGCTTGTGACCAAAATCGCGTAAATGCTTTAATAAAATAATGGGCACTAAGCTAC
The DNA here is from genome assembly GCF_009363055.1 of Flavobacterium haoranii. Lineage (NCBI taxonomy): Bacteria > Pseudomonadati > Bacteroidota > Flavobacteriia > Flavobacteriales > Flavobacteriaceae > Flavobacterium > Flavobacterium haoranii. The sequence goes on from NZ_CP045292.1 coordinate 1,997,726, forward strand.
CAATATGTAAAGAATCTGATGTGGGATCGAAACCAATATATGCAGTAGTAGGATTTTTCAATTGCTCTTCAGTTCCAGGCATCAAGTCATGCACTAAGCCTCTCCAACGTAATTCTTCTACTAAATTTTTCATTATTTATAAATTTAATGCGCAAAGATACTTTTTAGTTTAAAAGTTTAAAAGTTTAAGGTTTAAAAGTTTACTATTTTCAAAATCAAATATCGATTTTCGCTTATCTAAAATCAAAAGTTTTCCTATTTTTACCCTATGATTTTAGTAACAGGCGCAACCGGACTTGTAGGTTCTCATTTATTGGTAAAACTGCTTCAAGAAAATGAAGTTGTTAGAGCTATTTATAGAGAAGAAAAAAGTTTAGTTGCTGTTCAAAATGTATTCAAATATTACAACGAAATTAATCTATTCGACAAAATTGAATGGATAAAAGCCGACATTAACGATGTTCCTAGTTTAGAAATTGCATTTCATAATATTACTAGAGTTTATCATTGTGCAGCCTTTATTTCTTTTGATCCAAAAGATGAAGAACAACTATTCAAAGTAAATATTGAAGGAACTGCAAATATTGTGAATTGTTGTATTGATTTTGGCATCGATAAATTATGCTATGTAAGCTCAGTAGCCGCACTTGGTGAAGCGACAAACAGTAATTTAATTATAACCGAAGAAACAGAGTGGAATCCTGAGAAGCCTAGAAATGAATATGCCATTTCTAAATACGCAGGAGAAATGGAAGTTTGGCGTGGTTATCAAGAAGGTTTAAAAGTTGTTATTGTAAATCCAGATGTGATTTTTGGTTATGGTTTCCCGAATAATGGCAGTAGCTCCGCAATAAATGCAATAAAAAAAGGAAATCCGTTTTATACAAAAGGAAAATTTGGAATTGTAGCCGTTGAAGATTTAGTAAACTGCATGACAAAACTAATGAACAGCTCTATTTCGGGTGAACGTTATACTATAGTTGCTGAAAACATTACATTTCAAGAAGGACTAAATGCAATTGCTGACGCTTTAAAACTGAAAAGACCATTTATTTACGCTAGTAAAGGGCTAACTTCAATTGCTTGGAGATTAGATTGGTTTTTATCTCTTTTATTACGCAAAAAAAGAATTTTAACAAGGCTAACTGCAAAAAGTTCTCACTCATTAGCTGAATATGATACTACTAAAATTAAAACCACTTTAGGCTACGATTTTGTAGACATGAAAGAATATTTAAAAAAACTACTAATTAACTTTTAGTATTATTTTACAATTCCTTCAACATTATCTGTTTGTTTTCCAATTGAAGTAGAATCACTTAAAGAAGTTTGTTCAGCAGTTATTTTCTCTAAAACTTTTTTGTAGATTTTTTTATAATTATTTACATCAGAAGCATAATATTTATGGTTTTGATAATAGGTCGTACTATCAATATTATATTTCTTATATATGTAATTATTAACTTTTACACCAGCATCAGATAAATTAATAGGTTTATAATTATCTGCAGCTTGAAGAATAGCAATATCATAAATAATATCAATCATTTTATCTTCAGGTAAAAGATTGTCTGGCTTTTCAACCGCCATATCTTTACAAGACGTAAAGTTTATTAATAATCCTAATATTGCTATTCTTAATATTTTATTCATTTTAAAAATCTCTTTCAAATAACAAGCGTTGACCTGCTTTTATATTTTTTACTTTACCGTTTTGGAAAACTAATTTACCATTAATAAATGTATGTGTTACTCTAGATTTAAAATTCGTTCCTTCTAACGGCGACCAACCACATTTATACAATAAATTCTCTTTTTTTACAACCCAAGGTAAATGTGTATTTACAATAGCCAAATCGGCATAATAACCTTCTTTTATAAAACCTCTTTTTTCAATATTGAAAATTTTTGCAGGATTATGACACATCTTCTCTACAATTTTTTCTACTGAAATTTTTCCTCTTAAGTGCGCTTCAAACATTGCCACAACAGAATGTTGCACTAACGGCGCTCCAGAAGGACAACTAGTGTAAGGATTTGTTTTCTCTTCTAAAGTGTGTGGCGCATGGTCTGTTGCAATAACATCAATTCTATCATCTAAAAGCGCATCCCATAAAGCTTCTCTATCGTTTGCTGTTTTAACAGCAGGATTCCATTTAATTAAACTTCCTTTAGTTTCATAATCTTCATTGGTAAACCATAGATGATGCACACAAACTTCGGCCGTAATTTTCTTTTTCTCCAAAGGAATTTTATTAGTAAATAAATCCATTTCTTTGGCTGTCGACAAATGAAAAACATGCAAACGAGCTCCCGTTTTTTTAGCTAACTCAATTGCTTTTGAAGATGAAATATAACAAGCTTCTTCACTACGAATTAAATGGTGAAACTTCATTGGAATATCATCACCATATTCTTCTTTATATTTTTCTAAATTAGCTTTTATGGTAGCTTCATCTTCACAATGAACAGCAATAAGCATTTTTGTTGAAGAAAATATTTTTTCTAAAGTTTCTTGATTATCAACCAACATATTTCCTGTTGATGAACCTAAGAAAAGTTTTATTCCTGCTACATTTCGAGGATTTGTTTTTAAAACTTCCTCTAAGTTATCATTAGTTCCTCCCATCATAAACGAATAATTCGCATAAGATGTCGTAGCAGCAATTTGATATTTTTGCTCTAACAACTCTTGAGTAACCGCATTCGGAACTGTATTTGGTTGGTCAATAAAAGTAGTAACACCACCAGCAACAGCAGCTTTACTTTCAGTTTCAATAGTTGCTTTTTGTGTTAATCCTGGTTCTCTAAAATGCACTTGATCGTCGATTGCTCCGGGAATTAAATAATTACCTTCAGCATCAACAATGATACAATCAGAAGATTTTGGACTTATTTTTTCGGCAATTTCTTTAATAAATTCATTTTCTATTAAAACATCGCCTTCAAAGATTTCTCCTTCATTAACAATTTTAGCATTTTTTACTAAATATGTACTCATTACAATTGGTTAAATAGTTGTTTTATTCTTAACAAAATTACGCCAAAAACTGCTTCGCGAATAATTTCACCGCTCATTTTTGATTGTCCTTTTGTTCTATCAGTAAATATAATTGGAACTTCTACAATATTAAATTTCTTGACAAAAGTTCGATACTTCATTTCTATTTGAAACGCATAACCTATAAATTTTATTTTATCGAGATTAATAGTTTCTAAAACTTGGCGCTTATAACATTTAAAACCTGCTGTAGCATCATGAATTTTCATTCCTGTAACCATTCGCACATAAACTGACGCAAAATATGATAGTAATACTCTAGAAAGTGGCCAATTGACAACGTTTACACCTTTTGAATATCTTGAACCTATCGCTAAATCAGCTCCGTTTTCACAAGCCTCTAAAAGTCTTTCCAAGTCTTTAGGATTGTGAGAAAAATCGGCATCCATTTCAAAAATATAATCATATCCATTCAATAAAGCCCATTTAAAACCATGAACATACGCTGTCCCTAAACCTGATTTTTTAGTTCTAATTTCTAAATGTAATTTATCTATAAATATTTGTTGTAATTCTTGAACTTTTTGCGCGGTTCCATCAGGCGAATTATCATCTACAATTAATACATGAAAGTTTTTTTCGAGAGAAAATACTGCACGAATAATATCTTCAATATTTTCAATTTCATTATAGGTAGGAATTACTACAAGGTTTTGCCCCATTTCATAATTAATTATGCGACAAAAATAAACTAAAAAATGGGTTTATCTCTTAAGAAAGTTATAATTTAAACAAAAAACTACTTATAAATTCTCATAAGTAGTTTTTGAAAAAATTATTTTACTAGTTGTTTTTCTTCTAAAATTTGAAGTAATTCTAACTGTGTAGATTCTCCTTTATCTTTCAAATACCATTTTTGCAATTCAATTTTAATAGGTTCATCTACTACTCCGTTTTTCTCTTTATAATCAGCAATTAATTTTCGAGCTGCTTCTGGTCTTGGCCCCCAACTTCCTACAACTTCTTGTGTATTTTTATCAATCAAAATAACTTTTGGAATTGATTTACTTCCATTGGTTAAAAAAAGATTCATTAAATCTTCATTTTCATCTCTTAAAACCAATCTTAAATCTATTTTATCACTAGTATCACTAATTTTATTTAAAACCGGAACAATTTGAGCAGCATCGCCACACCAACCTTCAGTTAATGTTAAAAAATAAACTCATTTTCTAAATTCGATAATCTATCTTGTATAGTTTCTGAAACTGAAAGGGTTTTATCTAATCTGTTCATTCTCGTTTCATTTAACTCAGAATAATGAAATAAATCTTCATTTTGAGTTACTCCAGTTGACTTTCCTTCTTTTAAGAGCCCGTTTACTAAACTTCTATATTCGTTATAAGACAAACTGTTTTCTAAAGATTTTTTAATTATATTTTGCATTGTAGTAACATTTTATTTGCAAATTTAATTCTATTTTTGAGATTAATTTGTTAGTTAAGTTACAAATGGATTTTTCTTCAAAGAATATCGGATTTGCTTTGTCTGGTGGTGGTTCAAAAGGAATTGCTCATGCCGGAGCTTTACAATTTTTAAAAGAACAAAATATTTTACCTTCGGTAATGTCTGGAAGTAGTGCTGGGGCGATAATAGCTGCATTATACTCTGTTGGTAAAACCCCAGAAGAAATACTCGATTTTTTTCAATCCATTTATTTTTTTCATTGGAAACATTTTACATTAAAAAAACCTGGACTTATAGATTCTGAGGCTTTTAAATCGTATTTTGAAAAAGTTTTTGGAAAAAAGACAATTGGCGATTTACCCATACCTATTAAAATAACTGCAACTGATTTAGTAAGTGGAAAACTGAAAATTTTTAATGAAAAAACACTTGTAACCGATGCTGTTTTAGCTTCCGCTTCTTTCCCTGGAATGTTGTCTCCATATGTTCTAAACAATAAAATGTATAGCGATGGCGGTATTCTAAATCATTTCCCAACAGACTTATTACAAGGCGATTGCGATCATATTATTGGAATTTATGTAAGTCCAATTCACAATGTGGAAGCAAAAGATTTAAATTCTATAAAGTCGGTAACCACTAGATCATTCGAGCTTTTAACAGCGAGAGGAAACTATCAAAAATTCAGTTTATGTGATTGGGTTATTGAACCAAAGGAATTGGCAAACTTCAGTACTTTTGAAACTTCAAAAACAAAAATGAAGCAAATTTTTGAAATTGGCTACCAAGAAGCCAAAAAAACATTTGAAGAATTGAAGGGTCCAAAATCTTAGGCTTTGAGCATATTGTAATTTTGTGTAAGTTTGCATCGCATTTATGCAACAAATAAACTCACAATGAAATATAAAAGAATACTTCTAAAATTGAGTGGCGAAGCTTTAATGGGTGAGCGCCAATATGGTATTGAGCCAAAACGATTAGCAGAATATGCTGATGAAATTAAAAAAATTCACGATAAAGGCGTGGAAATTGCTATCGTAATTGGTGGTGGAAATATATTTAGAGGTGTAGCCGGAGCTAGTAACGGAATGGATCGTGTACAAGGCGATTATATGGGAATGTTAGCAACAGTTATTAACGGAATGGCTTTACAAGGTGCTCTTGAAGAAGCAGGGATGCAAACACGTTTACAAACTGCTTTAAAAATTGAAGCCATTGCTGAGCCCTATATAAAAAGAAGAGCAACACGCCATTTAGAAAAAGGACGTATTGTAATTTTTGGTGCTGGTACAGGAAATCCATATTTTACTACTGATACAGCGGCCGTTTTAAGAGGAATTGAAATTAACGCAGACGTTATTTTAAAAGGAACAAGAGTTGATGGTGTTTACACAGCAGATCCTGAGAAAGATGTTAATGCAATAAAATTTGATCAAATTTCTTTTGAAGATGTACTAGCTAAAGGTTTAAATGTAATGGATACAACAGCATTTACACTTAGCCAAGAGAACAAATTACCTATTATTGTGTTTGACATGAACAAAGACGGTAATTTACTTAAGGTTTGTGAAGGAGAAACAGTAGGAACAACAGTAACGATATAATTTGTTTCAGGTTTCAAGTTGTTTTTGTTAATTTTAAAACTTGAAACACGTGCAAAGTGAGTAAAAAATTGAAACTAATAAAAAGATGACAGAAGAAATTAATTTTATAATAGACAGTGCAAAAGAATCGATGACTGGTTCTATTGCTCACTTAGAAAGAGAATTTTTAAATATCAGAGCTGGAAAAGCTTCCCCTGCAATGTTAGGTAGTGTATTCGTTGACTATTATGGTTCTCAAACACCCCTTTCTCAAGTTGCTAATATAGCCGCTCCAGACGCAAGAACTCTAACCGTTACACCATGGGAAAAAAGCATGATAAACCCTATTGAAAAAGCGATTATGATTGCTAATTTAGGTTTAAACCCAATGAACAATGGAGAAAGCATCATTATTAACATACCTGCTTTAACAGAAGAGAGACGTAAAGAATTAGTAAAACAAGCAAAAGCTGAAGCTGAAGATGCAAAAATAAGTGTTCGTAATGCTCGTAAAGATGCTAATAACGACATTAAAAAAGAAGAGAAAAATGGGACATCTGAAGATGTTTGCAAAAAAGCTGAAGAAGATATTCAAAAATTAACAGATAATTTTATCAAAAAAATTGAAGATGTACTAGCTGTTAAAGAAGCAGAAATAATGAAAGTATAATTTTTTAAAATCCCGAGTCCTTCGGGATTTTTTTATACCATAATTTATTCTCTCTTAGAGTTAGTTATACAAACTATTATTTTAATTAAGTTTGCATAATATTATTACAATATGCGCAAGTGTTTCATATATTTCTTTCTCCTATTTTATTCAGCATTTTTTGCACAAACTAAAATTAAAGGTCAAGTCATCGATTTTGACACTACAATTCCTCTAGCTTTTGCAGATGTACTTTATCAAGGTAACGTTATCAAAACTGATTGGGAAGGAAAATTCGAGCTTTTAATTTCCGAATATGAGAAACCTATAATTGTTAAACACAAAGGTTATTATGACAAATTTGCTTACGCTAATGCTAAAACTAATTTTTTATTAATTAAAGCAACCACTAATATCAGCGCAAAACAACCTGAGCTTTATACCGATAATAAAGTAAATAAAATTGTAAAACAAGTTATTGAAAATAGAGACAAAAACAGTCCCGAAAAGGCATTAGAAAATTATCAATACAAAAACTACGAATATTTATATTTAAGCGCTAATCCCGATAGTATTTCCTCAAAAATAGACACTATATACAAGAAAAAACTTTTTGGAAGAACTAAAACAAAGTTAGATTCATCAAACTATAAGTTTAAAAAATTGGTAAGTAAGCAACACATTTACCAAACTGAGAAAGTAAACCTAATTCAACACCACAAAAACACTACAAAAGAAACTGTTTTAGCCACAAGAATGGCTGGTTTTAAACAACCTATTTATGAAATATTGGGTTTAAAATTAGTTTCTTATTCTGTTTACGAAAACCCTTTTGAAATTCTAGAAAGTCCTGTTCAAAACCCAATTTCTAGTTACGGTCGTTTACTTTACAATTACAATATTGTCGATACTGTAAAAATTCAAGGAAGAAAAGCCTACCGTATTTATTTTCAACCCAAAAAATTAAGAGCCAATAAACTAAGAGGATTACTTTATATTGATGCTGAAACATTTGCAGTTGCTAAAGCCTATTACAGAATTTACGGAATGGTAAACATAAATGCAACATATACTTTTGATTATTTAAAAGAGCAAAATTTATGGTTTCCTAATAAACGAGAAATTAAAGTCCAAAAAGGAACTAGTAATGAAGATTTAAAAATTTTAGGAGGAACCATAAAATTTAATGCTTCTGAAGAAGAAACTGTTGGAAACGACACAAGCGATCATAGTTATTTAGCCATTACTTCTAAAGTTTTTGATATCGACTTTAACAAGAAAAATATAGTCGAGAAACCATATATTAAAATCGACGTTCCCGAAACCAGTTTAGATAAGCCTGATAACTTCTGGAAACCCTTTTCAAAAGACACTATTGATAATCGAAAATTAAAAACTTATGTTTCATTAGACAGTTTATCAGTTGCTGAAAAAATTGAGCATCGCTTATTTTTGGGTAGAAAAATAATAAATGGGTATTTCCCAATTTCATATATCGATTTAGATTTAAGAAGCATCGTAAAATACAATAATTACGAAGGGTTTCGATTCGGTTTAGGATTTGTAACCAATGATAAATTATCTGAAAATTATAAAATTAGTGCTTACGGTGCTTACGGATTAAAAGATGAAAAGTTTAAATATGGCGTAACTCCTTCTTACCGACTTGATAAAATATCTGAAACTTGGGTTAGTGCATCTTATAGCGACGATTTAAGTGAGATTGCTGAAACAAATTTTGCAACAGACACAAAGCGTTTTAAAATCTACGACCCAAGACCTATTAATATTTCTACTTTTTATAATTACAGAAGAAGTGCTATTGGCCTAGAATCTAAAATAGTACCAAAAACCTATTCTGTTTTAAATTTAGAATACAATAGAATTCAACCACTTTTTGATTACACATATTTACTAAACAATAAAGTTTATACCGACTTTTATTTAACAACTGCTCAATTAGCATTTCAGTGGAATCCGTTTAGTAATTTCATGCAAACACCTAAAGGTTTGTTAGAATATGAAAAAAGACATCCAAAATTTTCTTTTCAAATAACACAAAGTGTACCTGCTCTTGAAAGCGATTTTACCTTTACTAAATTAGATTTTAAAACCTATTTCGAAAAACCTTATTTATCTGGGCAAAAAAGTGCTGTTTTATTTCAAGCTGGAGTAGTTTTTGGCGATGCTCCACTAACACATTTATACAGTATTGCACCAAATAGTATTAACAAAGATGCTATACTAAAAAGAATCACTTTTGCTGGTAAAAATAGTTTTGAAACCATGTATTACAACGAGTTTTTCTCTGACAGATTTGCTGCACTACATTTAAAACATACTTTTAATAGAATTAATTTGGGCTACAAAATTGATCCTGAAATTTCAGTAGCTACAAGAATGGCTTGGGGTAACATCGATAATACTCATAATCACCTAGGATTACCATTTAAAACTCTTGAAAAAGGTTTCATAGAAAGTGGTATTGAAGCGAATAAAATTTTTAAAGGAATTGGGTTTACAGCTTACTATAGATATGGTCCAAATCAACTTCCAAGAGTAGATGATAACATTTCTATAAAAATATCTTATCATTTAGATTTAGGGTTTTAAATTTATCTTAATTCTTGAGCTTGTAACTTAAGTATTTAAGTTATTATACGTACCTTTGCCGCTCAATTTTTGTACCAATGTTAAAATGGCTTAGCACCAGTTTCTGGGATTACATAGCAGGTAAAATATTACGAAATAGAGTTGCGCTTTTAATTATAATTTTTGCATTTACAGCTTTTATGGCAATGCAATGGAAAAATATGCGCTTTACTTATACAGAAGCAAATCTTTTACCAGATCATCATGAAGTAAATATTCAATACAAAAGCTTTTTAGATAAATTTGGCGAAGAAGGAAATCTTATCGTTATTGGTTTTAAAGACAGTACTTTTTTTAATGCCAAAAACTTAAAAACTTGGGAAAAATTTATTGCAAACATTAAAAAAGACAAAGCAGTAGATTTCACCATTTCAATTGAAGATTTAAGAGTTTTAGAAAAAGATACTTTACAGCAAAAATTCAAATTAGTTCCTTTTGTTTCTAATGATAAAGTTTCTGATGAATATTTAAAACAAAAAGAAAAAGAGCTTTTTAATAATTTACCTTTTTATGAAGGTATGTTATTCAACAAAGAATCTGGAGCAGTTCGTTTTGCTATTTACATGAACAAAAAAATTGTAAATACCGCTGCAAGAAAAGATTTTGTTTTAAAATATTTAAGCAAAGACAAAATTGAAGCACTGGAAAAAGAAATGGGAATTGATATTCGCGTTTCTGGTATGCCTTACATTAGAACTTTAAATTCTCAAAGTATAATTGATGAAATTGGTTTGTTTGTTGGCGCTGCACTTGGAGTAACTTCGTTGTTGTTTTTCTTCTTTTTCAGAAGTTTCAGAGCTACATTCATTTCAATGTTAGTGGTTATTATTGGTGTAATGTGGTCATTTGGAACTCTTGGATTATTAAATTATGAAATAACTGTCCTTACCGCAATTATTCCGCCTCTTATTATTGTTATCGGAATTCCAAACTGCATTTTCTTAATTAACAAATACCAACAAGAAGTTAAAAAACACGGAAATAAAGCAAAATCTTTACAACGTGTTATTTCTAAAGTTGGTAATGCTACTTTGATGACCAACTTAACTACTGCGGCAGGATTTGCAACTTTTATTGTAACCGAAAGTGAGTTGTTAAAAGAATTTGGTATTGTAGCTTCATTAAACATTGTATCCTTGTTCTTACTTTGTTTAATTATTATTCCAATTGCTTATAGCTACATGCCTTTGCCAAAAGAAAAGCATTTAGCACACTTGGGTAAAAACTACATGAAATCTTTCATCACTTGGATTGAAAATACAATTAGAAAACATTCTGTTGCCATTTTTGCTGTAGCAATTGGTTTACTAGTTTTTGGTATTATTGGAATTTATCAAATAAAAGTTTCGGGTAGTATTATTGAAGACATGCCTAAAAACACTGGTTTCTTTGATGACATTATTTTCTACGAACAAGAATTCGACGGAGTTATGCCTTTGGAAATAATGATTGATACAAAAAAGCCAAAAGGAGCTTTAAAATCTGTCACACTAAAACGCATTAACGAACTACAAGAAACTATTGAGGAAATCCCTGAATTATCGAAACCTGTTTCAATTGTTAATGTAGTAAAATATGCTAAACAAACGTTTTACAATGGTAATCCAGAATATTATGAATTACCCACAAAACAAGAAGAAGCTTTTATTTTAACATACATAAAAAATTCAACCAAAAAAGGAAACGACAACATGATGAAAAGTTATGTTGATAGTACTGGTCAATATGCACGTATCACAACTTTTATGCGTGATATTGGCACCGATAAAATGGCTAAAATAGAAGAACGCTTACAAAATAAAATTGACAAACTTTTTCCAACAGAACGCTATACAGTTACTATGACTGGTAAAGCTTACGTTTTTGAAAAAGGAACACATTATTTAGTTCACAACTTAGTTTTATCACTGTTATTTGCCATTCTATTAATATCGTTATTAATGGCATATTTGTTCCGTTCAGTTAAAATGATTATCGTATCGTTATTACCAAATATTTTACCATTAGTAATAACAGCTGGATTAATGGGCTTTTTAGGAATCCCAATTAAACCTTCAACAATTCTAGTATTCAGTATCGCATTTGGTATTTCGGTAGATGACACGATTCACTTTTTAGCAAAATACAGACAAGAATTAAAAGCTAATAATTGGAAAATTAAACGCTCGGTTTATGCAACAGTAAAAGAAGCTGGAATTAGTATGTTCTATACTTCAGTAGTTTTATTCTTTGGCTTTTCTGTTTTTACATTATCTAGTTTTGGAGGAACAGTCGCATTAGGTAGTTTGGTAGCCACCACATTGCTTTTTGCTATGCTTTCAAATCTTATTTTGTTGCCAGCATTATTACTTTCTTTAGAAAAATCTGTTGCTAACGAGGAAGAATTCCCAGAACCTACAATAGATATTTTAGCAGAAGATTTAGAAGAAGATAGTTCTCAAATACAATAAATTTTATATTTGCATTAAATTTGAAAAAAAATGAAATACGAGTAACTATTCAAATTTCATTTTACCAATAAAAAACAATATTTTTAAAATGAAACATATTAAAATAATTGATCTTTTAAACAACACTAAAACATTACAAGAAGTAACTGCAAAAGGTTGGGTTAGAACATTTAGAAACAATCAATTTATAGCATTGAATGATGGTTCTACCATTCATAATATTCAGTGCGTTGTAGATTTTGAAAATACTTCAGACGACATTTTAAAAAGAATAACAACTGGTGCGGCCATTTGTGTTAAAGGAACTTTAGTAGAAAGTCAAGGTGCTGGACAAAAAGTTGAAATTCAAGTTACTAGTTTAGAAATTTTAGGCGATAGCGATGCTGAAAAATTTCCAATGCAACCTAAACGTCACTCTTTAGAATTTTTAAGAGAAAATGCACATTTACGAGTTAGAACAAATGTTTTTGGTGCTATTATGCGTGTGCGTTCTGTATTATCGTTTGCAGTGCATCAATATTTTCAACAAAAAGGATTTGTGTATGTAAATACACCAATCATTACTGGTTCAGATGCTGAAGGTGCTGGTGAAATGTTCCAAGTTACCGCTTTACCTTTAGATGGTTCTGCTCCTAAAAATGAAGATGGAAGCATCAACTATAAAGAAGATTTCTTTGGAAAACAAACTAACTTAACTGTTTCGGGTCAATTAGAAGGTGAAACTTTCGCAATGGCTTTAGGTCAAATTTATACTTTTGGACCAACTTTCCGTGCTGAAAATTCTAACACTTCTCGTCACTTAGCTGAGTTTTGGATGATTGAACCTGAAGTTGCTTTTAATGATTTAGCAGACAATATGGATTTAGCTGAAGATTTCATTAAATATGTAATCAAATATGCAGTAGATAATTGTGCTGATGATTTAAAATTCTTAGACGAGCGTTTTGCACAAGAGGAAAAACAAAAACCTCAAGCTGAGCGTAGTGAAATGACATTATTAGAAAAATTAAACTTCGTATTAGAAAACAATTTTAAACGTGTTTCTTATACTGAAGCTATCGATATTTTAAAAGATTCAACTCCAAACAAAAAGAAAAAATTCCAATATTTAATTGAAGAATGGGGAGCTGATTTACAAAGTGAGCACGAACGTTTCTTAGTTGAAAAACACTTTAAATGTCCGGTTATTTTATTCGATTATCCAGCAAAAATTAAAGCATTCTACATGCGTTTAAATGAAGATGGAAAAACTGTAAGAGCAATGGATATCTTATTCCCTGGAATTGGAGAAATTGTGGGTGGTTCTCAAAGAGAAGAGCGTTACGATGTTTTAGTTGAAAAAATGAAAGCATTAGGTATCGATGAAGAAGAATTATGGTGGTACCTAGATACTAGAAGATTTGGTTCTGCTGTTCATTCAGGTTTTGGATTAGGATTTGAACGTTTAGTGCTTTTTGTAACCGGAATGACTAATATTCGTGATGTAATCCCTTTTCCAAGAACGCCACAAAACGCAGAATTTTAATAAAAAACTTAGTATAATTAAGTTTAGTTGTTTAACTTTATATAGTAAAACAGCTAAACTTTTTTAATTTAAATCGTTTATGTTAAAACAAAATTTACAACTTAAACTTTCTCAAAAATTATCTCCTCAGCAAATTCAATTAATGAAATTGATTCAATTGCCTACACAAGCTTTTGAACAACGTTTACAAGAAGAATTAGTTGAAAATCCTGCACTTGAAAGTGGTAAGGAAGAAAATGTAGATTTTGACGAATATGGAGATAATTCGGTTGATGATTATGACGATTATGACAATGAACATATCGATGCGAATGATATTAATATAGACGAATACTTAAGTAACGACGAAACTCCTGATTATAAATACCAAAGTAATAATTACAGCGATGACGACGAAGACAGAAGTATGCCTTTTGTTGCTGGAGTTACATTTCATCAAGATTTACTAAACCAACTTAACACTTTCATTTTAAACGATACCGAAAAAGAAATTGCTGAGTTTTTAGTAGGCAGTATTGATGATACAGGTTACATAAGAAGAACCGTGCAAGACATGGTAGACGATATGGCTTTTACGCAAGGTATTTATACAGATGAAACTACGGTACAAAATATTTTAAAACATATTGTACAAGAACTGGAACCATCTGGTGTGGGTGCAAGAGATTTACAAGAATGTTTATTATTACAATTAAAGCACAAAACTCCTACAGAATCTGTTGAACTAGCCATTGATATTATAGAAAATCAATTTGATGCTTTTACAAAAAAGCATTATGATAAACTGATTCAAAAATATGAGGTTTCTAAAGAGCAACTTCGAAAAGCAATTGATGAAATTGAAAAATTAAATCCAAAACCAGGAAGTGGCTTTACAGGAAACCAAAAACCTATTGAACACATAGTTCCTGACTTTACCATTAGAATTGTTGATGGAGAGTTAGAACTTTCTTTAAACGGAAGAAATGCTCCAGAACTACACGTTTCTAAGGATTACCAAGAAATGCTGCAAAGTTACAAGGTAACCAATGAAAAATCTTCGGCGCAAAAAGATGCTGTTCAATTTATAAAACAAAAATTAGATTCGGCAAAATGGTTTATTGATGCTATTAAACAACGTCAAGAAACACTTTTTGTAACCATGAATGCCATTATGCATTATCAAGAAGAGTATTTTTTAGATGGAGACGAAACAAAGCTAAAACCTATGATATTAAAAGATATCGCAGATTTAGTTGGTCTTGATATTTCTACAATTTCTAGGGTTGCCAATAGTAAATATGTCGAAACACCTTATGGTACTAAACTAATTAAAGATTTCTTTAGTGAAGCCATGAAAAACACTGAAGGTGAAGATGTTTCTACTATTGAAATTAAAAAAATATTACAAAATGTAATTGACGAAGAAGATAAACGCAAACCTTTACCTGACGATAAATTAGCCGAAATTTTAAAAGAAAAAGGTTATCCAATTGCCCGAAGAACAGTAGCTAAATATAGAGAACAGCTCGATATTCCTGTGGCTCGTTTAAGAAAAAAATATAACTAAAATTCTTGTGGTTTATTAATTAGCCCCGATTGAAATGATAGCTTCCAATTATTGGAACTAAAATGAAAAGCGGGTAAAAGGACAACAAGTACAACTAAAGTATCGCTTTGAATGAAAAGTAACTCTTTTTTACCTATATTTTCATATATATTTCATCCCATATTCATTACATTGTATGGAACGTTATATTTTTTCTTAGTTGCACCACACACAGCTCCTGAGCGCTTACAATATTTAATTTTAATACAAGTAAGTATTTTAACTTTGTTAATGCCTCTAGCACTCTATTTTCTATTTATATCGCTGGGTATTGTAACATCTTTTACTGAAGCGAGCATAAAAGAAAGAAAAATTCCTGTTTTAATACAATCTTTTCTCTTTTTTGCTTTACTGTACATTGTGAGAGAAAACAATACAATTCCCGAATTGTTTTACTTTTATACAGGTGGGTTTTTTAGTGCTGTTTTAGCTTTTATAGCAATCCTTTTAAAATACAAAGCCAGCTTACATATGATTGGCATCACATCACTTGCTTGTTTTGTTTATGCTGTGGCTGTTTACCATCAATTACCTTATTTGAATATGGTAGCTTTTGCTATAGTTTGCATGGGATTAGTGGCTTCTTCTAGACTCTATATGAAGTCGCATACGATGCCAGAATTGTTCGTGGGCTTTTTAATTGGGTTATTACCACAATATTTTATTTGGAAAGATTTAGTTTTATAAAATATAAAATATAAATCCAAGATTAAAATTTGACAAACGATTAGTTCCATCTTTAAAAACAGGATTTAAACCATAATAAATGTAAGGGTTCCAAGTATTATAACCAACTGACAAATAAGCTCCATATTGCCATCTATTGACATTACTTAGAATGTTTTCTTTGTCATTCCCGAAAGAGGATTCAAATTTTAATTTTGCATTTAGCACATAGGTTGCTTTTATTCCTGCATAAATTCTCCAAAATTTGTGACTTAAAGGTGACGCATTTCTCCATCTAATTTCAAGAGGAATATCGATACCGTGTGTGATAATTGTAGTTTTAATATTCTCGGAAGTTCCAGAATCGGGAATTAAAATATCTGAGTTAATAAATTGTTTGATATTGTTATAAGAATAGCCAAATCCGGGAGCAATTGCCCAATTTCTATCTTTCGACAATGGAAAATCTCTCAAGAAACCTCCAGAAAATCCTTGAGAAAAACCAAATTGCTTAAAACCACTTGGTCTATTTTGTACTAAATTGTAACTAATAGAAACATAAAACTGATCTTCTCTAAATAATGAATCAACCACTTTGTAAGGAGCATTTTTATCATCTTGAGAAAAAGAAAAAAAGACTGTAAAAAAAGAAATTATAAAAAAGTATTTCTTCACTTGGTATTTTTTTATAAAAGTAATAAAAAAAGGTACGCAATGCGTACCTTTCTATATAAAGATGAAAAGAATTTAATCTACAGGATTCCCTTGATTAGTTGTATAGTTAACCTTTAATTGATCAACTTTACGTAGTTCTTGTTTAATATCTTGAACAAGTCCCATTTTTACTTCTCTGTCTATTTTCAAAGAAGCTGTTAAATATTTTTCGTCTTCAGAATTACGAGAAGCTCTCTCAGTAATTACGAAGTTACGAATATCTGCTACTGAAGATATCTTGTCGTTTAATTGAATACGATCTGACGATCCTAAAGTAGACTTGTAATTATCTTTTGCTTTACCAGCATAAATATACATAACATATTGTTTTTTATGCAGTTTAGCCGTTTGATTGGCTTTCGGTAATCTATTCTCAATCATTAAATCACTATCTTTCATTGTCGTAGCGGTCATGAAAAAGAACAATAGCATAAATACAATATCAGGTAATGATGCTGTTGAAATGGCAGGAAGTGCTCCTGATTTTTTCTTTTTAAATTTAGACATATCTTCTAAAATTAAATGTTAATAGTTCTTTTTCGGTTCTGCTTCTGAAAGACGCATTGGAAATAACTCTTGAATCTTTTTAACCTTCGGTTCTAATTCCTCTACTAAACCTTCAGTAGCTTTAGAAGCTGGGTCGTTGTAAATGTATTCCATTTCACTAAATGAAACCCCATATCTTCTTTTGCTTTCTCTATCTCTTAAGAAATAATACGCTGCAACCAATTCATTTTGTACAGCTATATATGTTTCATAAGAAGTTTGACCATCATTCATTACAGAAATTACAGCTTTTTCAGGATTATCCGAAGAGTTAGAAACTCTTTTACCTTGACAATATGCACAAGACCCATCTCCATTGTTTTCTAAGAATTCAATAGCAGCCTGACGTAAATCTTTGATATTCATTACTTGCTCGTTTACAAGTAATTGATTGTCTTTGTTTACCAATACTCTTAAGATATTTCTTTCATTAATATCTACAGGAGGCTGTGGGTTTTCTTCATATCTAGGCAAAAGACGGTTAATCCCTTGATCTACTCCAATAGTTGTAGTAACCAAGAAGAAAATCAAAAGCAGGAAAGCAATATCTGCCATTGAACCGGCATTTACCTCTGGTGCTTCTCTTTTAGCCATAATTATTTTTTAATTTTATTAAATCCAGTCCAAACCATTGCTCCTACAGCTACAACAGCTAATAAATAGAAAGCATTAAGACCTGCACTTACCCATTTAGATGTAGCACCCGTATAAACAATTCCGTTTGCTTTAACATCTGAACTATCTGCGAAGATATAAGAGATAAGTACAACACCTAAAAATAGTCCAACTGAAATTAAAGTTCTTTTTAAGTCTTCTTTGTGAGTAAATAAATTTTTCAATACAAACACTAACACTACTACAACACATGCAGCAAATATTGCATATGAAATGTAGATTAGTGGAGAAATCCAGCTATTATCTTCAGCATCGCTGTTTGCCATTAATAATCCTAAGAAAATGATACTTAGAACGGCAACGATAATGGCTGCTATTTTTGTTAACTTATGTAAGTTCATAACAGATTATCTTTTTTAGTGTTGTTTATTATTATTTTTTGCTATAATCAGATAACATATCAACTAAGCTGATAGATGCATCTTCCATATCGTTAACGATAGAATCGATTTTTGCTACGATATAGTTATAGAAAATTTGAAGAATAATAGCAACAATAAGACCGAATACTGTTGTTAATAACGCAACTTTAATACCACCAGCTACTAATGACGGCTCCATTGAACCAGCTGATTGAATTTGGTCAAACGCCTCGATCATACCAATTATCGTACCCATGAATCCTAACATCGGAGCAAGAGCGATAAATAATGAAATCCAAGAAACGTTTTTCTCTAATTGTCCCATTTGAACACCTCCGTAAGCAACGATTGATTTCTCAGCTGAATCTAAACCGTGCTCGTAGCGATCTAAACCTTGGTAGAAAATTGAAGCAACTGGACCAGCAGTGTTTCTTGCAACTTCTTTAGCAGCGTTAACACCTCCTGAGTTTAAAGCATCTTCTACTTCAGAGATTAATTTTTTTGTATTTGTTGTAGATAAGTTTAAGTAGATAATTCTCTCAATAGCAATTGCTAAACCTAAAATTAAACAGATTAATACAATTCCCATGAAAGCAGGACCACCCTCAATAAAACGGGTTTTCATTTTTGTGTAAAGCTTGGCTCAACAGCAGCTTCATCATCAGCTACAACATCAGCAGCTGGAGTTTCTTCTGCTACAGTTTCTTGAACTTGTTCTGTCGTAGCAGCTGCAGTTGAATCTACAGTTTCTTCTTGAGCTTGAACATTTCCAAAAGTCATAAGCCCTGTGATTGCCAAAATAGAAAATAATCTTTTCATCGTTTTGTTCTTAAATTTAATTAGTTAATTGGGTTAAAAATATAAAATTTAATAATTTTTTGAAAATATTTCTCAAATCAAAGAAGCTTTATACATCCTACTTTGTAGGTTTTTTTTGCATAATAGCTAATTTTTCTCCTTCATTAAAAAACACTTTCTATTTTAAGGACGCTAAATAACGTAAAATTTCTCATCTATGAAAATTTTTAAGCATTTTTAATTCATTTCGCCCCTTAAACTCGTCTCGAAAATGGTTTTAAAAACATTATTACTTACTTTTTGCCCTAATAAATACATTAATTTAGTAATAGCAGCTTCTGTAGTGATGTCGCGACCCGAAATTACACCTATCTTTTTAAGTGCTGTACTTGTTTCATATTTACCCATTGCTACTGAGCCACCACTACATTGCGTTACATTTATAACGTAAATATTGTTTTTTATTGCCTTTTTGATTTCTTTTAAAAACCATTCTTCTGAAGGTGCATTACCCGAACCATAGGTTTCCAAAATAATTCCTTTTAAATTAGGCACCGAAAGCACCGCTTCTAATGTGGTTTTGTTAATGCCGGGAAACAATTTAAGAATCAATACATTTTCATCAAAATCTTTATTAACCTTTAGTTTTACAGGTTTCTTTTGTTTCAATAAAACATCTGAAGTTATTTTTAAATGCACTCCCGATTCAGCTAGTTCAGGGAAATTTGGTGAAGTAAAAGCATTAAAATGTTCGGCACTGATTTTTGTGGTTCTATTGCCACGATATAATTTGTATTCGAAATATAAACCAACTTCTTGAATTACTGGTTTACCTTTTTCTTGAAGTGAAGCAATTTGTATTGCGGTAATTAAATTCTCTTTTGCATCTGTACGTAAATCTCCAATTGGTAATTGGGATCCTGTAAAAATTACTGGTTTAGCTAAGTTTTCTAACATAAAACTTAAAGCCGATGCACTATAAGACATTGTATCAGAACCATGAAGCAGTACAAAACCATCAAATTTTGAATAATTTTCTTCGATTATAGTTGCCATTTTTTGCCAATGAACTACATTCATATTCGAAGAATCAATAGGATGTTCAAACGAAATTGTTTCAATCGAACAATCTAAAAGTTTTAACTCGGGAATATTTTTTAGTAATTTATTAAAATCAAAAGCTTTTAAAGCCCCAGTTGCACTATCTTTTACCATACCAATAGTACCACCGGTATAAATCAACATTATATTTGGCTTAGAATGTTGCATCTGTATATTTTAATTTATTAACAACTGGATTTGCATACATGGTTAAGAAACTTTCTACCATTTCTTTATGATCAGCATCAATTCTCAATTCCAATCTTCTTTCAAAAACTTGTCGCTCTTTACTTGTGTAATGACTTGAAAACTTATCTGTATTATAAAGTATATCGTATGCAATAAAATTTGTTGGCCAAAGTTTATACGATTGTAAAATAGAATCATCAATTACTTGAGCCAAAGCTTGAATTTGCTTATTTGAATTATCGCATTCATTCTTGATACTTTCTAATTCTTCATTTAAAATTTTACCAACATGAATATGAATACGCTTTTTTTGCCCTACAATACCACTCATTAAGTTTACAAAATCTTCATTTTTCTCTTTTTTGTAAACTTCATCTCTTGCTTCCGCTAATAATTGTGGCATTTTTAAAGCATCTGTTGGATCATATTCATAGGAAATTGAAACGGGAACAATTCGCAACTTCTTGAAATAATCCATGCAATTTTTTTCATCAGATGCCATTGCAATCATTTTTAAAACACCTTGATGTGTAGCATCATTTCCGTCTTTTGTTCTTCCTTCCTTTTGTGCTACCCAAACCGAACGATTTTCTTTTGCCAATAATTGATACATAAATTCTGAAACCAATTTCGAGCTCATTAAAAGTTCTCGAGGTGAAAGTCCTCTTTGAATAAGAAAATTTCTATTAAGTTTTGATAGTTTTAAAAGAAAGTCTTTTTGAACCAAATTATCACCAATTGCCGATGCCGTCATTAACAATCCGTGATCGTATAAAGAGACATTTAACAATGATGTGTCTAAAATAATATCGCGATGATTCGAAATAAAAAGATAAGAAGTATTAGGTTCTAAATTTTCAAAACCTGAAGTTGATAAACCATCAGAACTCTTTTCTAATACTTTTTTTAAAGCATTATAAGCAAAATTAATTTGGAAATCACGAATGGAATGCGTGCGTTTTAATTGCTCTTGCCAAACCTCTTCAGCTATTCCAGGATAAGCAAAATTCATAATAGCTTTCATCATAGGATGATTGAGCGAAGAAACAACAGCTTCATTCACTTCTGAATCATAAAACGGACGAATTGCATCAAATTTTGACATATCAATAATTTAGAAACACAAATGAACAAAAAAATGACAATTTGTGATAAAATCTTCGTTAAATTCCGAAAATGTCTTTTGAATTTTGAGTAGTTTTTTGTGCAATTTCCTCAATAGAAAGTTGGTAAATTTCAGCTAATTTTTGGGCTACTAAAACAGTATAACTGCTTTCGTTTCTTTTACCACGATATGGCACAGGAGCTAAATATGGCGAATCGGTTTCTAAAACAATATGTTGTAAATCAATCTGATTCAAAAATTGATCTATTTTCCCATTCTTAAAAGTTGCCACACCACCAATTCCTAATTTCATACCTAAGGCTGTTACTCTATTAGCTTGTTCTAAATCGCCAGTAAAGCAATGAAAAATTCCGAATAAATTTTCATCATATTCGCTTTCTAAAACTTCAAAAACTTCATCAAAAGCATCTCTACAATGAATATTGATACCTAAACCTAATTGTTTTGCCCATTGAATTTGCTTTTTAAATGCAATTTTTTGAATCTCCAAAGTAGATTTATCCCAATACAAATCAATTCCAATTTCGCCTACCGCATAATATTTTCTCGAAAATAATTCTTTCTCAACATGTGCAAGTTCGGCTTCAAAAGTATCAGGCTTTACATAACAAGGATGCAATCCCATCATCAAAAAAACATTTTCTGGATATTGCTTTTCTAAATCGAACATTTTTTTAGTATAAGTTGAATCAATCGAAGGAATAAAAAAACGAGAAACTCCAGCGTTAATTGCTCTTGTAATCATTTCATTTCTATCTTCACTAAATTCTTCAGAATATAAATGGGTATGGGTATCGGTTAAAATCAAGGTTAATTGTTAATGGTTAATTGTTAATGGTTAATTGTTAATTGTTAATTGTTAATTGTTAATGGTTGCAAATTTAAAGTTTTTATTTGTGAAATTGTCCCCTTGAGGGGACTTTAGGGGTGTTTGTTGTATTTTTATGAAAAATTTTATTAATGGAAGATTTACAAGACTTTTTGCAAAAGAAAAAATACAAAAAGTAAAATTTAAGGTTTTAAAAACACAACATTTATTAATTACTGCCAAAATTAATGGCATAAAAGGAAATTTTATTTTAGATACCGGCGCTAGTAATAGTTGCGTTGGTCTGGAAGGAATTGAAAAATTTCAACTTAATACTGAAATTTCTGATACCAAAGCAGCCGGCGCTGGAGCAACTGGAATGGAAACACAACTTTCTAAAAGTAATTTGGCTCAATTGAACAGATGGAAATTTGACACTCTTAACCTTGTTATATTTGATATGTTTCATGTGAATTTAGCACTAAAACAATATAAAATGAAACCTGTTGATGGCATTATTGGCGCTGATGTTTTACTAAATGGAAAAGCAATTATTGATTATTACAATCACTATTTGTATTTGAAATAAACAAAAAAACCCAAATTCGATGAATTTGGGTTTTTAAAATTAAAATAATCAAACGAGACACTCTCAAACAATTAAACCTATTGTTTAATCAATTTTATTGTTTTAATAGCGTCATTTATCATTACTCGAACAAAGTATGTTCCTGGTAATAAATTTGAAACATCAATAGACCTTTCATTTTTTTCAAATTTTTTGATTAAAACTTCTTGACCTATCATATTGTAAACTGAAACAATTGCAAAATCTCCAATAAAATCAACATTTAAAATATTGTTTACAGGATTTGGATAAATATTAACCTTTAATACTGAATCAAAATTTTCATTTGATAATGTATTCGTAGGACACTCAAGTAAAATTAAATTGGAACTATTATTTGTTGTTCCATCACCTAATCTTCCTTGTCCGTTTAATCCACAAGCACTCAAAGAATCATCATTGTTTAATGAAAAAGTATGATATGCTCCTGCAGAAATTAGCTTATGATTATTGGAGTTTGTTACACTAATAAAATTAGAATTATTAGTTGTTCCATCTCCTAATTGTCCAAAATTATTTTGCCCAGTGTAAAACATGTTTCCATAAGTAGTGATAGTTCCAACTGTATAATTCCATCCGGCATCTATATTTTCTACTTGATCAAAAACTGAAACTGGCGCTAATCGATTAACATTGGTACCATCTCCAAGTTGTCCGTAAGTATTATTTCCCCATGTAAGAAGAAGTCCGTTTAACTTTTTACCCACAGAATGATTGTATCCAGCAGCTACATCAGCCCAGTCATTATCTGTGCCTATTTGAGTTGGAACTATTGCGTTATTAGTCGTTCCATTTCCAAGTTGACCATCAGAATTGTTACCCCATGTCCAAAGTGTACCATTCATTTTAGTTGCTAATGAGAAACCATTTCCTGCGGCAATTTTTAACCAACTAGTATCTGTTCCAATTTGTGTAGGCACTATTTTATTAACAGTGGTTCCATCACCTAATTGACCGAAATTATTATTTCCCCAAGCCCAAAGTGCACCATTATCTCTTATTGCTAAACAAATCCCTCGCCAGTAGCAACCCTGATCCAGTTTGTTGATGTCCCTATTTGTGTTGGAGTGATTTTATTTGTTGTTGTTCCGTCACCTAATTGACCAAAGGTATTATTCCCCCAAGCCCATAATGTTCCATCTGCTTTTATTGCTAAAGTAAAACCACCACTTGCTGAAACACTTTGCCAATTATTCGCTGTGCCTATTTGAGTTGGACTACTTTTGGCAATTGTTGTTCCATCTCCCAACTGTCCATAACCATTATCTCCCCAAGCCCATAATGTTCCATCGGTCTTTATTCCTACTGAATGAGTGTAACCTGCACTGATAGTTTCCCAACAGCCTGATGCGTTTGAAAGTGTTGTGAATGAGCCACAATACACCCATTGTGTTTGATCGTTACCACAAACAGAAGCAACCCACCAATGATAATCTGTATTTGGAGATAAGTTGTCAATATTAGTTGAAGTTGAAGTTGTATTGCCATCGATTCCACCAATTGTAGGTTCGGTATTATATAAATACAAATATGTGTCAGGTGTTGGCGTCACAGATGTCCAGTTAAGTACTGCAGTTGTTGCTGTAATATTATCTGCCCAAAATTGTCCAGGAGGATTACAAGGCGGAGTGCTATCCTGACATTTTATTGAACGAACTCTGTTTGTTTCTTGAGTACCACAATTAGCATTTGAATGTAAAAAATATCTAATAACTCCAGATGTTGCAATAGAATCCCAAACCAAAGGTGTTTGTCCACTTGCTAAAACCACCGTCCCATCTGCATTGGTGATGGTAATGTAATCAGTAGATACAGAACTTGTAAAAGTATATTCTTTATTTGACAAAACATTTACATTTGAATATTCTCCAGCGTAAGCATCTGCAACGATTTGTTCAGTACTTCCTGTACAAGCAGGAGTAAAAGTTGCATTAGGGTACAATCCATAAATAGCACCATTACAAGTTAAAGCAGCTGGCGAAGTAAAACTCCCACCAGAAACCCACATTCCAGTTGTAGCACCACAGTTAGAGCGTATCCAATAGTAATAGGTTGTGCCTGCTGCAATATTTAAATATAAAGTGGTAGTTAAGTTAGTTGTAGTAAATAACGTAGGAGTAGAATTTGCATTAGGAGCACTATTTGTAGTAACTATATAAATATCATAATTAGTAGAAGGCACTGGTGATGCAGCTGTCCAAGTCATTTTACAAGAATTGGATGTTATATTTGATACCACTAGATTTGAAGGTGGTGCGCAGTTTGACGCATCCGCACATCGAATATAGCGTGACCTATTCACTTGTTCACTACCACAACTAGCATTTGAATGAAGGTAATAACGAATAACGCCTGTGGTACTTCCAGAATCCCACATTACAGGTTGAGTTCCACTAGCATAAACAACAGTTCCTGAATCATTAGTAATTGTAATATAATCAGTTGTAACTGAGCTTGAGAACGAATATTGTTTGTTTGCAATTACATTCACATTGCTGTATTCGCCAGTCCAACCTTGATTAGTTATTGTCTCATAGTTTCCATTACAGCTTGGTGTAAATGCATTACTTGGAAATATTCCATTCGGTGCAGTAGTACATTGTGCAACAGCATTAGGAATGAAACATAAAAATGCCAATAGGCAAAATAGAGTAATTGTTCTTTTCATTTTTTTATATTTTGATGATTTGAAGCTTAAATTGATTAAATTATAGTCAAAACTATGAGATATGAAGAGTTAGACCAATTTGTTTATTGGACTATTTATAAATAATCAAAAGATCTAACACTATTTATTTACTTGATTAACAAATACTTAATCTGTATTTTCTAATTTTTCAATGTAATAATTAGGAGAAAGTCCAGTTTGCTTTTTAAAAACGCGAACAAGTGTATTAGCATCTTTATAACCTACTTCTTCTGCAATGGCTTGCAAAGTATATTTACGGAAATAAGGAGCATCTTTTAGTCTTTGAAGTACATAATGAATTCGTAATTCTTGAGTATATTCTGAAAAGGTTTTTTGCATTACCTGATTAAAATATTGTGACAAATAGGCTGTATTGGTATTTAATTTTTTTGCTACAAAAGCCAACTTAAAGTTAGGATCTAAAAAAGTTTCTTTTTGTTCTAGTTTTTTTAAACCTACTGTTATTTTTTCAATAAGATCTTCATCAATTGATTGTTTTGGTTGCGTTTCAATTTTATCAATCTGTAGATTATTATTTGAAGCATGAGTTTCTTTTAAATTTTGAATAATCTTTAAAAATCGATAATGTTTTTCTTTCTGATTTTTGTAATAGTAATAAAAACTACAAACCACTACAGCAAAAAGAATCAAAATACCAAAAAGCGATATTTTAAAATAATTCTTTGATGCAATAACTTTATTTGATTCTTCTTTTATTTTGTTTAAATCGTAATTGTGAAGAAAATTTAAAGATTTACTTTTAATTCCCTCTATTGATTGAATTAATTCTAAGCTTTTTTTGGCATAGCTGTATGCATTTTTAGTATCGTTCTTCTCATTATAACACTGTGTCATAATATTATATGCCATTAATAAATTTTCATTAGAAACTTTAGTTATTTTATAACCTTCAATGTATTTCTTACAATAAAAAAGTGACGAATCAATTTGTTTTAAATTATAAAAACAATCGGCCATTCCTAAATCAAACAATTGTTCTGTTCTTATATTATCCTGAATAATAGGATACTTTTTTCGCTTTCTGTATAATGATAAAGATTTCTCGTAATTTCCTGCTAAAGCGGCACTTTTTGCTTCACGCATGCTCAATAATGCTTTGGTGTATTCGGGCTGAAAATTATCTTGTAACATCATTGTTGCTGCTACATTAAAATAATGATTTGCAGAATCTAACAACACGGTTTTCTTCGACTGAATATAATACTTTTGATAAGCTTCCCCAATAATATTGTATTTATCTGCAAACAGTTTTTTATTCATTACTTTTTTTTCACCTACTCCTAATTTTAAGTGATGAGAAGTTTTTAATTCTCTCTTTAGTAAAGCAATTCCATTAACATAATCGCCCATAGCTACTTTTATGGAACCATATTGCGCGTTAAAATGATTATTAGGCACACTGTTTTTATATTTATCAAGATAAAACAAGGCTAAATCGTATTCTCCTAAATTTTTATGAATATAAAATAGTTTGTTAACACACATACTTAGCAAATCTTGATATACTTTGCTCATTTTATCAATTTCACTTTTCTCAATATCTTCTATAACAGCTATTAGAATTTTCTTTGAATGAGTAAACTCGGATTTGTTATAAAAATAATTCGCTTCATAATACTTACCATAAAAACGAAACAATTCATTTTTAGAATTACTAATTTCTATGGCTTGAGCGTAAGCCTTTTCTGGATTTGAAATAAGATTTTCTTGAATACTTCGGGTTATATTAATTTCTGATTCACTCAATTCTTGAGCAAATATCAAATTAATGAATAATGATAGTATGATAGAAAAAGTAAATTTGTGCATCTTGAAAATTTAGCAACTCAACCTAAAAATTATAGTGTGCTAAAATATGAATAAAACTATATTGTTTAGTATCTTATTGATAAGATTAACTTTTACATTTCCCAACAATATCTAAACTTATAATTTTTAATAAAGAAAAATCCCAAACTCTATGAATTTGGGATTTTGTTATTTAGAATCTGAAACAAGTTCAGATTGACAAAGTCATTTATAATTCTAATGCTTTTTTCACATTACCACCCATTAAAATTTCTGCTGGGTTTTCTAATGCTTCCTTAACCGCTACTAAGAATCCTACAGACTCACGTCCGTCGATGATTCTATGGTCGTATGATAATGCTACAAACATAACTGGAGCGATAACAATTTGACCGTTTTTAACGATAGCTCTATCTACTACATTGTGCATTCCTAAAATTCCTGATTGAGGAGGATTGATAATTGGTGTAGATAACATACTTCCGAAAACACCACCATTAGAAATCGTAAATGTACCACCTGTCATTTCGTCAACAGTGATTTGTCCGTCACGAGCTCTTAAAGCCAATCTTTTAATTTCAGCTTCAACACCTCTGAAAGATAATGTTTCTGCATTTCTCATTACTGGAACCATTAATCCTTTTGGACCTGAAACCGCTACTGAAATATCACAGAAGTCGTAAGAAATTTTCTCTTGACCATCAATCATAGAGTTTACATCTGGATACAATTGTAAAGCACGAGTTACGGCTTTAGTAAAGAACGACATGAAGCCCAGTCCTAAACCATGTTTCGCTTTGAACTCTTCTTTATATTGGTCTCGAATAGCATAAATTGCCGACATGTCAACTTCGTTGAAAGTAGTTAACATCGCCGTTTCATTTTTAGCTGAAACCAAACGCTCCGCTACTTTTCTACGTAACATAGAAAGCTTAGTTCTTTCTGTTCCGCGGTTTCCTCCTGTTGGAGTTCCCATAGAAGGCACCGCATTAATTGCATCTTCTTTAGTAACTCTACCAGCTTTTCCAGTACCCACAACCTCTGAAGGTTGAATGTTTTTTTCTGCTAAAATTTTCTTTGCAGCTGGAGAAGCACTTCCTGTAGCATAAGTTTCAGTTTTTGCTGGAGCTTCTGGAGCTGGTGCAGCTTCTACTTTCTTTTCTTCTGCTTTTGGAGCTTCAGCAACAGGAGCAGCACCACCTTCTGGTTTAGCTGCACTTGTATCAATTAAACAAACTACTTGTCCCACTGCCACAGCATCACCTTCTTCTGCTTTTAAAGTGATAATTCCACTTGCTTCTGCAGGTAATTCTAAAGTAGCTTTATCTGAATCTACTTCTGCAATTGCTTGATCTTTTTCAACATAATCGCCATCTTGAACTAACCAAGTTGCAATTTCAACTTCGGTAATTGACTCTCCCGGTGAAGGGACTTTCATTTCTAATATCATAACTCTAAGTTGTTTTAATTTTGTCTCTTTTAGAGAAAACGTATTTTATATACTAAATTAATTAAATAAATCTTTATCAAAAACCATTGCAATAGCATTTGCATGACGTTTTTTAGAACGCTCATAACTTCCTGCTGCAGGCGCACTATATGCTTTTGGCGAAGCCAATCTTAATTTTACTAAATCAAAATTCATTAACATAAAGCTGTATGCTCCCATGTTTTTAGGCTCTTCTTGTGCCCAAACATAATCTTTTGCATTTGGATAACTTTCAATAATTGCTTTGATTTGGTCTACAGCTAATGGGAACAATTGTTCTAAACGAACTACTGCAACATCATTACGTCCTAATTCTTCACGCTTAGCAATGATATCGTAATAGAATTTACCTGTACAGAAAACTAATGTTTTTACTGCTTTTTTATCAGCAACATTTGGATCGTCAATTACTTCTTGAAATTGTCCACTAGCTAATTCTTCTTTTGTTGAAACGGCTAATGGATGACGTAACAAACTTTTTGGAGAAAATACCACTAATGGTTTTCTAAAGTTTGTTTTCATTTGTCTTCTCATTAAGTGGAAGAAGTTTGCAGGTGTCGTACAATCGGCAACATACATATTGTGTTTTGCGCACAATTGTAAATAACGTTCCATACGAGCTGAAGAGTGTTCAGCACCTTGGTTTTCATAACCGTGTGGCAATAAAAGCACTAAACCATTTTGGTTATTCCACTTATCTTCACCCGCAGAAATATATTGGTCAATCATAATTTGGGCTCCATTAGAGAAATCTCCAAACTGTGCTTCCCAAATTGTTAATGTTTTTGGAGATGCTAAAGCGTAACCATACTCGAAACCAACTACACCATACTCCGATAAGTGCGAGTTATAGATATGGAAGTTTCCTTTTTTATCTTGTATGTCATTTAGTAATACTATTTCTTCTTCAGAATCTTCTACTTTAACTACTGCATGACGGTGTGAGAAAGTTCCACGTTCTACATCTTGCCCAGACATACGAACATCATAACCTTCTGTTAATAAAGAACCATAAGCTAATAATTCTCCCATTGCCCAATCTAATTGATTACGCTCGAAGTACATTGCTTTACGATCTTCTACTAAACGAGAGATTTTATTGATAAATTTCTTGTCAGCAGGTAATTCAGTAATTACAGATGCAATTTTATCTAAACTTTCTTGGTTAAAAGATGTATCAAATTTTTCTAACATTACATCGTCAGAAACTTGTACATATCCTTCCCATTCATTTTGCATAAATGGAGTGATCACTGTTAAATCTTTTGTTCTTGAAATCTCAAGATTCTCATCTAACTTTGCTTTGTACTCATCTTCTAAACCTTTTACATAACCTGCGTCGATAACGCCTTCAGCTTGTAATTTAGCTGCATAAATATCACGAGGGTTTTTATGTTTAGAAATTGCTTTATAAAGTTTTGGTTGTGTAAAACGAGGCTCATCACCTTCGTTATGTCCGTATTTTCTATAACCTAAAAGATCGATAAAAACATCTCCACCAAATTCCATTCTATAATCTAAGGCAAACAACATAGCATGTACAACAGCTTCAGCATCATCTGCATTAACATGTAATACTGGCGATAAAGTTACTTTAGCAATATCTGTACAATAAGTAGATGAACGAGCATCTAAATAATTTGTTGTAAAACCAACTTGGTTATTGATAACTAAATGAATAGTACCACCTGTTTTATAACCATCTAATTTTGCCATTTGGATAATCTCATACACAATACCTTGACCTGCTACAGCAGCATCACCGTGAACAGCGATAGGTAAAACTTTTGAGAAATCATTTGGATAATTTCTATCTTGTTTAGCTCGAGCAATTCCTTCTATTACTGCACCTACTGTTTCTAAGTGAGAAGGATTTGGCGCTAAATTTAAATTAATTTGTTTGCCTGAATTTGTTAATCGATCTGATGTTAATCCTAAGTGATATTTAACATCTCCATCAAAATACATATCATCATCATAATCTTTTCCATCAAATTCAGAGAAGATATTTTGCGTGTTTTTACCAAAAATATTAGCCAAAACATTTAAACGACCACGGTGAGCCATACCCATTACAAATTGCTCAACTCCTCTATCTGCAGCTGCTTCAATTAAAGCATCTAAAGCTGGAATTGCCGCTTCACAGCCTTCTAATGAGAAACGTTTTTGTCCTACATATTTTGTGTGTAAAAAAGTTTCAAAAGAAATAGCTTCATTTAATTTTCTTAAAATGTGTTTCTTTTGATCAACATTAAATTTTGGTTGATTATCGTTAATGTCTAATCTATTCTTTATCCATTCTTGAACCTTTGGATCGCGAATATACATAAACTCAACACCAATAGACTGACAATAAACACTTTCTAAATGTTTTACAATTTCAGTTAAAGTGCTAGGCTTCATATTTACAATTTTAGCTGCATCAAAAACAGTATTTAAATCTGCTTGTGATAAACCAAAATTTTCAAGAGCTAATGTAGGCGAATATGCTCTTCTTTCTCTAACAGGATTTGTTTTTGTAAACAAATGCCCTCTTGTTCTATAGCCTTCAATAAGTTTTAAAACATTAAATTCTTTTTGAAGCTTCTCTGTAACATGTTCACAAGAATAATCTCCAGACGCAATAATCTGCCCTACTTCTTCTGAACCATAATTAGCTTGTGCAAAATCAAATCCTTGAAAAAAACTTCTCCAGCTTGGTTCTACGCTATCTGGATTTTGAAGATATTGTTCATATAAATCGGCAAAAAAAGCCGTATGCGCAGCGTTTAAAAAGGAAAACCTATCCATAGTTGTGTCTTACTGACAAATTTGGTTAAAAAATTTTTATGCAAAAGTAAAACATTTGTAATAATCTTCTAAAGAAATTTGTATTTTTATAACATTAATTTTTCTGAAATGGTTTTATGAAAAAGAATTTCGCAAACAATTTAACATTTTTAGCTCTTTTTGTATTTTTAATTAGCGCAATTAATTTAGTTTCTGCTCAAAATAGCGAAGAAAACAAAACAAAATCTAATTTTTGGAATAAAGTTCAATTTGGTGGCGGACTTGGACTTGGGTTCGGAAGTGGTTATACTAACTTTTCTATTTCGCCAAGTGCTATTTACAATATTAATAACTATTTTGCCACAGGAGTGGGCCTACAATATGCTTATGTAAGAGAGAAAAACGTTTACACCGCTAATTTATATGGCGGAAGTATAATCGGGCTTTTTAATCCACTTGAAGAAATACAACTTTCAGTAGAAGTTGAACAACTTAAAGTAAACAATAGTTTTAATACTGATTACGGAAAAGTTCATGATGACTTTTGGAATACTGCTCTTTTTCTAGGAGCTGGTTATAGAACAAGCAATGTAACTATTGGAGCAAAATACAATGTTCTTTACAAAGACAATCAAGGTGTTTATGCGGATGCTTTAATGCCTTTTATTAGAATTTATTTCTAAACCAAACTTTTTGCCATTCCCGTTTTAAAACCAAAAAAGTAACTTGCTCTGAAAGTTGCACCAAATCGGAACCATCTAATTCCTTCACCTCATTTTCAGGCACATCTATTATATAGAGTAAATTTAAATACTCTGTAAATTTGTGCTGTATTAAAAAATAGATTTTTTCTTGCACACGGTTTTTAAAATCGAAAGGAAAAACACTTGTAGGAACATCTAAACTTTCATTTGCCAAAGAAAAATCTTTATTAGTTTGTTCTATTAATTTGAAATACAAATTCTCTTCCTCTGCTTGAGAAATTAAAACATCAATATTTGCAGGAGGATTATACATTTCGATTCATTAAATTTTCTCCAAAAGTTTTTAAGACACCTTTTTTACTACTCTCTATTTGCAGTTTTTCAAGAGTTTCAAATGCTTTTTCAGTATACAATTTTATTGCATTTTGAGTTTCTTGAGCCGATTTTGTTTCAATAAAAATTTTCTTAACCGATTCTATTTTGTCTGCATTATCAACAGGTTGAATTGAAAACAAATGCAACAATTGTTCTTTTTGCTCACTATTTCCAAAATCTATTGCTTTTAAATATAAATAGGTTTTTTTGTTTTCGATAATATCGCCTCCAACTTGTTTTCCAAAAGTTTTAGGATCGCCAAAAGCATCTAAGTAATCATCTTGTAACTGAAACGCAATTCCTAAATTTAATCCAAAATCGTAAATTAGATTTGCATTTTCTTCTGAAGTTTTTGCAACAATAGCTCCCATTTTCATAGCTGCACCTACTAAAACTGCTGTTTTATATTCAATCATTTTTAAATACTCGTTTATCGTTACGTTATCACGAGATTCAAAATCGACATCATATTGTTGTCCTTCACAAACTTCTAATGCTGTTTTACTAAAAATTTTTGCAAGCTTTTGAAAAATTTGAGGTTCATAATTTTCAAAGTATTGATAAGCTAAAATTAACATGGCATCACCTGAAAGAATTCCTGTATTCAAATCCCATTTTTCATGAACAGTTTCCTTGCCTCGTCTCAAAGGCGCATCATCCATAATATCATCGTGAATCAAAGAAAAGTTATGAAATACCTCAACTGCAGTAGCCGCATTTAATGCTTCTTTATAATCGGTATCAAAAATTTCTGAAGCCATTAAAGTTAAAACCGGACGTATTCTTTTTCCGCCTAAACTCAATATATAATCTATTGGTTCATATAACCCTTTTGGCTCCTTATTGTTTTTTATTTGACTGAAATGATTAGCAACTATCTCTTGGTACTCTTGTAAAGAATGCATTCTGTTAATTTTTAGAAGCACAAAGTACGCTAAAAAAACGCTGAAATGATAGTTTTTTACATTCAAAATACATGCAATGTTAAAAAAATGTAAAAACTTAGGAAACTTTTTTAGCATTAAAAGTTTCCTAAGTATATTTGCATTCGAATTAAGATTAAAAAAAGTGCCTTTATAAAATAATGAAAGAGAAAATCATTGAAAAAGCTTGTGAGCTCTTTTTAAAATTTGGTTTCAAAAGCGTAACCATGGACGATATTGCAGGAGAAATGTGTATTTCTAAAAAAACCATTTACAAATACTTTTGCAACAAAGAAATTCTTGTAAAAGAAACCACTATAGTTGTACGAGACCAAATAAACGAAATTATTCAAAAAATTATCTCTGAAAATCACAATGCAATTAAAGAGAACTTTGAAATAAGAAAAATCTTCAAAGAGATGTTCAAATCTTCTGATGACTCATCGGTATTTCAACTTAAAAAACATTACCCAGAAATTTATCAGAACATTTTCAAAAGTGAAATACAAAAACACAAAAAAATTTTCAGTGATAATATTAATAAAGGAATAAAAGAAGGCTTATATCGTAAAGACTTAAATATCAATAATTACGTTGACTTCTATTACTATTTAATATTTAATATTCATGAAGATACAACATCTGAGATTGATTGTCAAAAAATCGAATTAGAAGCTTTGGAATATCATACTCGAGCTATGGCTACTTCAAAAGGCATTAAAGAATTAGAATCACATTTATACTCTATTTATCAATAATTTATGAAACGAATACTATTCGTAGTGGCAATACTAACAGGTCTAACCGTAAGTGCCCAAGAAAATGAGCAACTAAGCCTTAAAGAGGCAATCAATTTTGCTCTAAAAAATAAAGCAGAAGCTATAAAAGCTAATCTGGAAGTCAAAAATAGTGAACTAAAAATCAGCGAAGTTAGAGCAAGTGCTTTGCCGCAAATTAATGCTAATGGCGACTTAACTTACAACCCAATTTTACAACAAAGTGCGATAGATTTCGGTGGTGTAACACAAATTATAACCATGGGACAACCTTGGCAATCAACGGCTTCGGTTTCGTTAAACCAACAATTGTTTAATTTAGCTGTATTTACTGGATTAAAAGCCGCAAAAACCACGCGTGAATTTTATCAAATTAATGCAGATTTAACTAACGAACAAGTAATTGAAAAAGTAGCCAATAGCTATTATGAAGTTTACAAAACAAAATCTCAATTAAAAACTACCGAACTTAATTTAGCCAATACTAGCAGAGTGCGCGATGTAATTGCAGATTTACACAGAAATGGTTTGGCTAAAAAAATAGATTTAGACCGTACCAATGTTACGCTAAATAATGTTAAGAGTACGCATTTACAACTTATCAACTCTTTACAATTACAAGAAAATGCATTAAAATACCTAATTGGTATGGACATCAATACTACTATCAACTTACCAGAAAGCACCTTTGAAATTACAGCCAATGCTTTTTCAACAGATGGTGATTTTACTGATAATCGCACCGAAATTAAGCTTTTAGAAAAACAAACTGAATTACTAGAACTAAACAAAAAAGCTACTCGAGCTGAAGGCTTACCAAGTTTAAGCCTAAAAGCTAGTTACGGATATTTAGGTATTGGTGAAGAATTCCCTTGGTTTCAATCTTATCCTGGGGCTTATTGGTCGGATTATTCTGCAATCGGATTAAACCTAAACATACCTATTTTTAACGGCGGTGTTGTAAGATCAAAAACTAAACAAGCGCAAATTCAGATTGATATGTTAGAGGCTGACAAAAAAGATACTCAATTAGCATTAGATTTAGATTTTAAAAACGCTGTGGCACAAATTAATAATTCACTTATAGCAGTAAATACTCAAAAAGAGAATGTGACATTAGCTAAAGAGGTTTTAAGCAATATTGAAAACAATTACAAAAATGGATTGTCATCATTAACCGATTTATTAGATGCCGAAACTTCTTACACAGATGCTCAAAATAATCTTACAAATGCTTTATTAAGCTACAAATTAGCAGAAATTCAATTAATAAAATCAAAAGGAGAACTTAAAAGTTTAAACTAACTAAAATGAAAAAGAAATTAATATACGTAATAGTAGCTGCCGCATTAGTAGGTTTGGCAGGATATAAAATTGCTAGCAACAAAGAAAAACAACAACAGGAAGTAGCCGAAGTAGCAAAACAAGTTGATAAAATTAATGTAAACGTAATTACGGTTTCCAAAGAAGAAATAAATACAAATTATGTTTCAAACGGTACTTTTTTACCAAAACAAGAAATTAATCAATCTGCCGATATTTCTGGTCGCGTTGTAAATGTTCTGGTTAAAGAAGGTTCTAATGTAAATGCCGGACAAACATTAGCTACCATCAAAAGAGATGCAATTGAAGTCGATTTAACTCAGGCGCAAAACAATTTACAAAACGCAATTGACGACAACTTACGTTATGAAAACGCATACAAAACTGGCGGTGTAACAAAACAACAATTAGACAATTCAAGATTACAATTAAAAAATGCTCAAGCAGCACTTAAAGCTCAAAAAGTAAGAGTGAGCGATACACAAATTAAAGCTGGCATAAGCGGAACGATAAACAAAAAGATGGTAGAACCTGGAATGGTTGTATCACCTGGCACTGCTTTATTTGAAATTGTAAATATCAACTCCCTGAAACTTTCAGTTTTAATTGATGAAAGTCAAGTTGGTAAAATTGCTTTAGGTCAAGCTGTAACGATTAATGTAAACGTTTTACCTGATGAAACTTTCAGTGGTAAAATTACCTTTATTGCTCCAAAAAGTGACAGTTCTTTAAATTTTCCTGTAGAAATAGAAGTTCAAAATAAAGGAAATCTTAGAGCCGGTATGTATACAACAGCAACATTCAAAACCAATAATGGTACTGAAACACAAAAAATGTTAACTGTTCCTGCAGAAGCGTTTGTAAACGGCGTTAGCTCAGGACAGTTATTCATTGTAAACAATGGAACTGCAAAATTAATTAAAATTCAAACAGGAAAAGTGTACGGAAATAAAGTACAAATTTTAAGTGGATTAAATGAAGGTGAACAAGTAATTACATCTGGACAAATCAACTTAGATAATGGTTCAAAAATAAATATCATAAAGTAAAACCAACATGAAGTTAGCAGAAATATCAATTAAAAGACCTTCGTTGGTCATCGTATTATTTACGATACTTACGTTAGGCGGATTATTAAGTTACTCTATGATGGGGTACGAATTAATACCTAAGTTTGAGACAAACATGGTGACTATTTCTACAGTTTACCCTGGAGCTTCTCCGAGTGAGGTAGAAACTTCGGTAACAAGAAAGATTGAAGATGCAGTTGGTTCTTTAGAAAATGTAAAAAAAGTAGAATCATCATCATACGAAAGTTTATCGGTAATTATGGTTCAATTAAACACAGGAGCCGATGTAAACTATGCTTTGAATGATGCTCAAAGAAAGGTAAATGCTATTTTAGCAGACCTTCCAGAAGATGCTGATCCGCCGTCACTCCAAAAATTTTCTTTGGATGATTTACCGATTATGACCTTAAGTATTTCAAGTGATAAATTAAATAATAAAGAACTTTATGACCTGTTAGATAAAAAATAGAACCTATTTTTTCGAGAGTAAATGGTGTTGCTCAGGTTGATTTGGTTGGAGGACAGGAAAGAGAAATTCAAGTTAATTTGGATGAAAAGAAAATGCAAGGTTATGGAATAACCATTTCAGAAGTTCAGCAAACAATCCTTACATCTAACTTAGATTTCCCTACAGGTGCTTTGAAAACTAGAACATCTAGATCTACCATTAGACTTTCTGGAAAGTATAAAAATATAGCAGAGATGAATAATCTTGTAGTCTCAAGTAAAAATGGTCTACAGGTTCGTTTATCAGATATTGCAACGGTTTTTGATACTCAAAAAGATGTTGAAAAAGTTGCTAGATACAATCAATTACCAACCATTCTACTTCAAGTAAAAAAACAATCTGATGCAAATGCTGTAACTGTATCAGAATCGATTAAAAAAACCATTACAGATGTTCAAAATAATTATAAAACTCAAGAAATTAAAGTTAATATTGTAGATGACACTACTGACTTTACTTTAGAAGCAGCAGATCACGTAATCTTTGATTTGTTTTTGGCTATTATTTTGGTTGCTGTGGTAATGTTATTATTCCTTCACAACATCAGAAACGCATTTATCGTTATGGTTTCCATCCCAATGTCATTGATTGCAACTGTAATCGGAATGTACTTAATGGGATATACCTTAAATTTGATGAGTTTATTGGGACTTTCACTAGTTGTAGGTATTCTTGTGGATGATGCCATTGTGGTTTTGGAAAACGTGTACCGTCACATGGAGATGGGGAAAAGCAGAATTCGAGCAGCATATGATGGAGCTTCTGAGATTGGATTTACTGTAACAGCTATTACCTTAGTAATTGTGGTAGTTTTCTTGCCAATTGCAATGAGTTCTGGTTTAGTTTCAGACATTTTAGCACAATTCTGTGTAACCGTGGTTATTGCAACAATGTTCTCTTTATTAGCTTCATTTACAATTATCCCTTGGTTATCTTCAAGATACGGTAAATTAGTTCATCTTTCTGGAAAAAATCCTTTTGAGAATTTTATTCTTTGGTTCGAAAAACAATTAGAAAAATTTACACATTGGATTACTGAAATATTAGAATGGTGCCTAAAATCTACATTTAGAAGAATAATGACGGTAATTGTGACCTTTATTATTTTGATTTCTTCATTCATGTTAGTGGCATTTGGATTTATTGGAGGTGAATTCTTCCCGAAAATGGATAGAGGTCAATTCCTAGTTCAAATGGAATTACCAAAAGATGCTTCAGTAGAAAAAACTAACCAAATAACTTTAGAAGTTGAAAAATTCCTTAGAAATGATAAGGATGTAGTAAATATGATTACTACAGTTGGTCAACAATCTTCAGGTTTTGGAGGGGCACAAGCAACTTTATACCAGTCGGAAATCCAAGTTATTTTAACAGATAAATCTGAGCGTGATGAAAGTACAGATATTAAATCTGCTAAAATTAAAAGAGCGTTAGAAGAAAAATTTACTGGAGTCGAATTTAAAACCGCACCAATTGGTTTGATGGGAGCAGATAACGCACCTATTGAATTGGTCGTAACAGCTCAAGATAACGAAACTGCCAACAAAGAAGCTAACAGAATTCTCGAATTGTTGAAAAAAGTTCCTGGTTCTGTAGATGCTGAATTATCAACTGACTCTGGAAATCCAGAAGTTCAGGTAAATATAGATAGGGATAAAATGGCCACTTTAGGTTTAAATCTTTCAAGTGTAGGACAAACCATGCAAACAGCATTCAGTGGAAATACTGACGGTAAATTTAGAGCTGGAGAATATGAATATGACATAAACATCCGTTTTGGAGATGCAAATAGGCAATCCATTGAAGATGTAAGAGATTTAAAATTCACAAATTCGCAAGGAGAACAAATTAGACTAAGCCAATTTGCAGAAGTAAGAATGGGTTCAGGTCCGAGTTTGCTAGAACGTAGAGACAAATCACCTTCAGTAAAAGTAAAATCAAAAGTAGTGGGTCGTCCTGTTGGAGATGTTGCAAATGAATGGGCAGCTCAATTTATGGAAAATGAAAAAACAAAACCTGCTGGAGTAAGCTACATTTGGAGTGGTGACATGGAAAATCAAACAGAAGGTTTTGGTACTTTAGGAATTGCTTTATTAGCTGCAATTATATTGGTATATTTAGTAATGGTATCACTTTACGACTCATTTGTTTATCCATTTGTAGTTTTGTTCTCAATTCCTTTGGCTTTAATAGGTGTAATGGTTATTCTAGCAATTACTGGGAATTCATTAAACATCTTTACTATGCTTGGTATGATTATGTTGATTGGTTTAGTAGCAAAAAATGCCATTATGCTTGTGGACTTTACTAATATGCGAAAAGCAGTTGGAGAAACAACACATAATGCCCTAATTCAGGCTAATCATGCACGTTTACGTCCGATTTTAATGACCACTATTGCGATGATTTTTGGTATGATTCCAATTGCAATTGCTAAAGGAGCTGGTGCTGAAATGAATAACGGTTTAGCATGGGTAATTATTGGCGGATTAACTTCTTCGTTATTCTTAACTTTAATTATTGTACCTGTAGTGTACTCGCTGTTTGATTCTATTTTAAGAAGAATGGGTAAACATGAAAAAATTGACTACGATGCTGCTATAAAAGCCGAATATGATCACAAAGAATTAAGTGAAGATGGTTTCACACCTAAACATGAAATTTAATATATATAGACAATAAACTAAAAAATCCCGCAAATTGCGGGATTTTTTAGTTTTGGGTTAGTTATGATATTTTTAAAAAAATTAGTTTTTAGCTAAAGTTTCTCTTGACCATTTTTTTACATCCGCAATGCGACTATTAGAATAATCAACTTCACTTAATGAATTTTCATTCCAAAAGAACCATTTTCCAGTTTTCATACCATTGCTGTATTCACCCATAGTTAATTTAGTTCCATCTTCGTTAAAAGACGACCATTTTCCATGAAGTTTTCCATCTAAGTAAAAACCTTGTTCTTTAATTTGTCCGTTATCGTGATAATATGTTGCTTTTACCATTTGGTCAACCACTTCGAATTTTGGTTCAACTTGAGCAAACATTACTCCAGAAACCAATAAAACCGCTACAATCATTACTTTTTTCATATCCTTTTCAATTATTAGGTTAACATTTATATAACAAATATAAAAATATTTTTACACTAAACAAACTATTTCTTAACAATTTGGTAACATTGAGAAGGTTTAACATAAAAAAAGACCATTGGTTACCCAATGGTCTTTGTAAATAAACCTAATATATTACTTTAGTAATGTATCTATTGTCTGGTAGATATCCTCTGCAGAAGGTCTTGGAGCATCAGCATTTACAATTTCTCCTTTTGGTCCAATGATAATAAATCTCGGAATTCCATTTATTTGATAACCTTTTACAAAATCTGAATTCCAATCTTTATCTGCAAAAAGTTGAACTCCTCCTAATTCTTTATCTTTTACAAATTTTTTCCATTTATCATGATCTTTAGCTTGATCGATAGAAATACTAACAAAAACAATCTCTTTTTTACCATGATAATGTTCTTCTAATTTCTTTAAAGCTGGAATCTCTGCACGACAAGGTCCGCACCAAGTTGCCCAAACATCTACATAAACATATTTGCCTTTAAAATCATCTAAGCTCGTATTTCCCCCTTTGTAATTTTCATAATTAAATGTTGGCGATTTTTGCCCATTAAGTTTTCGCACTTTTAAACTTTCGTTATAATAAGCTTGTAAACCCGCCATACTTTGTTCAAAATCTTTTTTATAGGCGTTTACAAAGTTTGTTTCTAAATCTTTGCCTTCAAATTTATTTAGTGTAAATTCTTTTCTTTTTTGTAATAATTGTGGAAATTCTGTTTCCGATGCTTGTAACATACCTGCATAATCAAACTTTTCATCATCTAGAGCCATTTCAGCTAAAAAATTGTTTTCATTTGCACCATCCCCTTCAAAGATTATGCTTTCATCAAATTTCTCAGCATTTAGAGACATC
This sequence comes from Flavobacterium haoranii, assembly GCF_009363055.1. Lineage (NCBI taxonomy): Bacteria > Pseudomonadati > Bacteroidota > Flavobacteriia > Flavobacteriales > Flavobacteriaceae > Flavobacterium > Flavobacterium haoranii. Next base: position 2,038,667 of record NZ_CP045292.1, read on the forward strand.
CTTAAATCATATCCGTTTTTTAAATATAGTTTTGCATATTCTGCTCCATCAAACAATTGATAAAATCCTTCTTCCACAGAGAATTCATCACTAAAATTTCCTTCCTTATCTGCTACAACAATTTTATTAAAAGATCTTGATCTAATAACTAAAGTATCACTATGCCTGTTTTCAATCGTTGCTCTAAACCTAACCTTATCATTATCAATTTTTGTAAATGATAATGTAATAAGAGCAACAAAAAGTAATGCTATTTTCTTCATAAATTTATACGTTTCGGTAAATATACTTTTTTAAACTAAAACTAAAGCAAAATAATTATGGATTATCCTGATGTGAAACGTTAAAATTTGATTTTTGTTGTTATTTTTGCAAAAAATTATTCTAATGTATAGAAGTCATTCTTGTGGCGAATTAAATGCTACACATATAAATAATGAAGTAACACTTGCTGGTTGGGTTCAAAAAACTCGTGATAAAGGTTTTATGATTTGGGTTGATTTGCGTGATCGTTACGGAATAACTCAATTAATTTTTGACGAACAAAGAACAGCAAAAGAAGTTTTTGAAAAAGCAAAAACACTTGGTAGAGAGTTTGTAATTCAAGTTAAAGGAACAGTTATTGAGCGTGAATCTAAAAATAAAAATATTGCAACTGGTGATATTGAAATATTAGTTTCTGAATTGACTATCTTAAACGAAGCAATGTTACCACCTTTTACAATTGAAGATGAAACAGATGGTGGTGAAGATTTAAGAATGAAATATCGTTATTTAGATATTCGTAGAAATCCTGTAAAAAATAACTTATTATTCCGTCATAAAGTTTCTATGGAAGTAAGAAAATATCTTACAGACCAAGGGTTTTGTGATGTGGAAACACCCTATTTAATTAAATCTACTCCAGAAGGTGCTCGTGACTTCGTTGTGCCTAGTAGAATGAACGAAGGGCAGTTTTATGCATTACCACAATCGCCGCAAACTTTCAAACAATTATTGATGGTAGGCGGTATGGATAAATACTACCAAATTGTTAAGTGTTTCCGTGATGAAGATTTACGTGCCGACCGCCAACCTGAGTTTACTCAAATTGACTGTGAAATGGCATTTGTGGAACAAGAAGACATTTTAAACATGTTTGAAGGTTTAACACGTCATTTACTAAAAGAAATAAAAGGCATAGAAGTAGAAAAATTCCCTAGAATTACTTACGACTACGCTATGAAAACTTACGGAAATGACAAACCAGACATTCGTTTTGGAATGAAGTTTGGTGAGTTAAATGAAGTTGCACAACATAAAGATTTTGGAGTTTTCAATAACTCAGAATTAGTTGTTGGTATTGCTGTTCCAGGATGCGCTTCTTTTACTAGAAAAGAAATCGATGCGTTAATTGATTGGGTAAAACGTCCACAAGTTGGTGCTAGTGGAATGGTTTACTGTAAATATGAATTAGACGGAAGTTTAAAATCTTCTGTAGATAAATTCTACGACCAAGAAGATTTAAAAAAATGGGCTGAAGTTACAGGTGCACAACCTGGAGATCTAATCTTAGTACTATCTGGAAATGCAGATAAAACGAGAACACAATTATCTGCTTTACGAATGGAATTAGGAAATCGTTTAGGTTTACGTAAACCAGATGAATTTGCTCCATTATGGGTTGTAGATTTCCCACTTTTGGAATGGGATGAAGAAAGCGGACGTTATCATGCGATGCACCATCCATTTACATCGCCAAAACCAGAAGATATTCATTTAATTGATTCAAACCCTGGAGCAATTAGAGCAAATGCTTATGATATGGTGTTAAATGGAAATGAAATTGGCGGTGGTTCTATTCGTATTCACGATAAAGGATTACAAGCTAAAATGTTTGATTTATTAGGTTTTACACCAGAAGAAGCAGAAAATCAATTTGGTTTCTTAATGAATGCATTCCAATTTGGCGCACCACCACACGGAGGTTTGGCTTTTGGTTTAGATCGTTTGGTTTCTATTTTAGGTGGACAAGAAACCATTCGTGATTTTATTGCGTTCCCTAAAAATAATAGCGGTAGAGATGTGATGATTGATGCGCCTTCTGTAATTGACAACCACCAATTAGATGAATTACATATTCAATTAAAATAAGCAAAAAGGACTCAAATTGAGTCCTTTTTTTAACTTTAAAAACATGAAATACTTTATATTAAGTTTATTGATTTTGTTTTTCGCCTTTGTAGGATATGGTTCTTATTTGAATTCAGAAATTGCAAAATCTGGAGATAAATGGATTGGGATTGGAGTGTTATTAATTGCATTCGGAATTATGCCACTTTTTATAATTCATAGATATAAAAAAAGTAAATTAAAGGAATACTTGAATTCTCAACTCGATAAAAACAGCGAAAAAACTGAAAATCAGTAAATTTCTTAAAAAAAAACTTTGTCACGTCATTAATAAAACTATCTTTGAACATTATTAATTTTATTTTTTATTTATGCGAACAGGCAAAGTAAAATTCTTCAATGAAGAAAAAGGTTACGGTTTCATTACTGATGATGCAACTGGAAAAGACATTTTCGTACACGCTACAGGTTTAAGAGTAGAGAAATTAGAGCAAGGTGATGCTGTAAGTTACGAAGAAGAAGACGGAAAAAAAGGTAAAGTAGCTGCTCAAGTAGTAGTTATCGAAGACTAATATAGATTACGCTTATTATTTTTTGATTACCTAGGTAAAAACAAAAATCCCGAGCAGTGCTCGGGATTTTTGTTATTAATAACCGCTAAAAGTTCTAATAGCAATTACACTATTTGATATGTCTTTATTTTCTGAAAGCTGTGTCCCATTTGAATTAAATGTTTGAGACCATGCCTTTTGACTATCATATTGGGTTGATGACCAAATTTTTTTATCTTGAAGGTCCGGCAAGTAACCTTGTAAATAACAATCATATAAAGCATTTAACTCATCCTTAGAAGGTAAATACCAATCATTATAACCACCTTGAGTTAAGTTCAAACACATATTAACTGCAAAATTTCCATTACATGCGGCATTAATATGAGTATTGTTAATTTTATCTGAATTAAATTCTCCCTGAAAGACATCATTAAATGTATTTAGAACATTTACACCTAAACAACCCCAATTAACTAAATCATTACCATCCATTACTGCAACTACTAAACCAGTATGAAGACCAGTAGTTAAAAAAACTGTTCCGCCTCCAATTTGATCTCCAATATATATTATAGGAGGAATATATACTTCTAAAACATTACCATAAGATGTTCCTTGTGAATTTGTCGCAAAAGCCCTAACACTTATATAACTTCCAGTAAACATAAAAGCACTAATTAATGAATAAAAACTTCCAATTGAAGTATTTGTATTATTAATTGAAATTCCATTATTTAAGTTAAGATTAATATTTTGAGAAGCTTGGCCTTCATTATAAACAAACCCACTTGTAATTATTGGAATTCCATTATCTGTAATAATTTCACCTCCAACTTCACATTGAAGATTATAAATATAATCCAAAGAAATAGTATTAACAACAGGTAAAATTAGTTGATTTGTAGTAAATGAAATTTGATTTCCATAAGATGTTCCTTCACTATTTGTTGCATAAGCTTTTATATAATAAGTAGTATTTGGTTCCAAGTTAGTAATTGAAGATGTAAATTCACTTACAGATAAAACATCTGTTGTTTTAAAATCATTAATTGTAGGATTTTCATTTGTACTCCAAACTACTCCACAAGAAATAATAGAAGTCCCTCCATTTGAAATTATACTTCCGCCACTCTCAACACTATTATATGTTAGATTATCAATTTCTAATGTAACCACAGAAGGCAAACTAAGGTTATCATTTGAACTATCTTTACTACATGAAATAATAAAAACTGAAAATATTATAACTAAACAATTGTAAACTTTAAATTTCATATTTTACTTATTAGAATTCTGTGCTTGTAAGTTTCTTTCTATTGTATGTCATGAGCAAATCCATTTTGGTTTTTCACCTAAAAACTGGTATTGCTAATATCAAATTTCAACCGTTCAAGCTGCATCCATCAAAAAATCAAACATATTGAAAATTATTTACAACTCAAAACTTATTTCACATTCAACAAAAAACACAAAAAAAAGAGATTACAAAACTGCAATCTCTTTCCAAATTTAAACTTTTAAAACTTACTAAAAAAAGTATTTTAACCCAAATAGTGCATTTCCTTTAGGCATCGGTATCATTCCTGATTCTACATATTCTTCATTAAAAATATTATTAGCAAACATAGAAAATTCGATTGCTTTAATTCTGTAACTAATATTGGTATCGTAAACATTGTAGCTAATTCCCGAAGTACGTTCTACATATCTATATGCAAATGTTGTATTAAACCCTTTAAAGAAATTAAATTGTAAACTACTTGTAAACTGATGTTTCATTGAGTTAATTGAATATTGTGAAAAATTTGCATCACTCTCTTTAACATCATTATCTAAATACGCGTAACCTAACTGAATTTTTTGCTGTAAATTATTTAATGAAAATAAATAATCCATTTGCGTTTCGTATCCTTTAGTGTTTACACTTTGAATATTTTGTGCTTGCCAAGCATCTGTAGTGTTTTCACGAACATAATCAATTAGATTGTCTGCATCTCGATTAAAAACTGCAACCGACATGTTGAACTTTTTACTTAAATATTTTAATCCAAGCTCTTGCGAAAAAGCTTCTTCAGTATTCAAATCTGTATTACTAATTGTCGTTGGCGAAGTATAGTATAAATTTGTATAAGTTGGTACTCTATAAGATGTTCCAATGTTTCCGTAAGCTCTAAATTTATCAGAAATTTTAACCCCTAAATCTAAACCTGGAAAAACTTGGTTGTCAAAATCTGAAAAATATGATACTGAAATTCCTGGCGTAACATCTAAAATATTGTTGAAAAACTGAAAACGATGTTCTAAAAACAAACTTGCAATTTCTCTTTGATTATCACCTAATCGGTTACTACCAATGTAATATTTAGAAAACTCTACACCAAAACCAGTAATTCCTATTTTTGATTGATACGATCCATTTAATTCGGCAGCAACTTTATTTGTGATGTGCATATTTCTGTAAGCCGATGGATTACTTCTAATGTATAAATATAAATCCTGGTTTCTTCTCCAATATACTTTTGGTTTCCAAGTAAAATTGCCTTTTTTAATCGTTGTTGAAAAACCAATTAAACTTGCCTGAGTTTCTTCATATTGTTCTGTTGCCGAAGCAATTCCGTAAAACCCATTGGCTCCAAATTTTCTTTCACTAAGTGTAGCAATGAAATCAATTGGCAGCTTATCTTTATTAAACTGACTTTTCACAAATACATTCGTATTATCAAAATCAGTATTATGACGATACCCTTCAGAGAAATTTTTACTCACATGAACTAAATGGCTCGATTTCTCCATGTTGATTGTACCTGTTACTTCACCTAAAAACTGATTAAAAGAACCTCCTTGCACCTTAGCAACTAATGAATTATCTGGTGCATCTTTAGTAACAATATTAATGGCTCCACTATATGCATTTTGACCAAAAATACGAGCGGCCGGACCTTTTATTACTTCAATTCTTTTGATAACTTCAATAGGCAACTGTAAATTCATCGTATGATGTCCCGTTTGTGCATCATCTACTTTAATACCATCTATTAATAACAAGGTTTGATCAAAACTTCCACCTCTTATGTATAAATCCGATTGCATTCCGTTAACACCTTGACGACGCACATCAATTCCTGCAATTTGTTGTAAAGCATCGGCAACATTTGTCACACCTAACTTTTTAATATCTTCAGCAGATATAATTTGAATGGTTCTTGAATTTTCTTTAAATGGTAAATCAATTCTAGAAGATGTGACTACAACTTCTTTTAAAGTATCCGTTTTCTGAATATCTTCCTGAGCATTTCCTTTTAAAACCGCAAAAACTAACGGTAATAAAACACCAATTTTTTTCATTTGTAAAAATTTATTTCTTTAAAACGGTGCAAAAGTCGTAACTTTCCGGACTACTAAAATAGTCCAGTTTGAAAAATACAGATAGTCCGGTTGTTGCTATTTTAAAAAAAATCATTCAGTTTGAAAAGACAGCTGAGAATCCTGTATTTATTCAGATTTCCCAACAGATTATAAATGCAATTCAACGCGGAATTTTATTAAAAGGAACTGCATTACCTGGAACACGAATTTTAAGTCAGGCTTTACATATTCATCGCAATACTGTAGTCGCAGTTTATGAAGAATTAGCCTCGCAAGGTTGGGTTGAAATTATTCCAAATAAAGGCACTTATGTTTTAATTCCAGAACTTAAAACTGCATCAATTAAAGCAATTCATGAAAGTAAAAATACAGCTAATGAATATGCAAAAACAACTGGTTTTACCTTTCAAACTTCGTTTCACTTAGCCTCTACAGATGAACACAATAATGCAAGTTTAAGTATTAATGATGGTCAACCCGATTTAAGATTGCATCCTATATATCAGTTTTCAAAATGGTACAGTGCTTCCATGAAAAGGAAAAATTTAATTACTAAATGGAACAAAACAAATTCCTATTCCAACTTTGAAGTACAATTAGCCAATTATCTTAACGCTACTCGCGGGTTTAAAATAAATCCGAACAATATTATGAACACGCGTAGTACCGAAATGAGTTTGTATATTATCTCGCAATTATTACTAAAAAATGACGATATGGTTTTGGTTGGCGATTTGAGTAATTATGCCGCCAATATGATTTTTCAGCAAGTTGGAGCAAAAATTAAAACTGTAAAAACGGATGAATTTGGTTTAAACATTGAACAAATTGAGAAACAATGTAAAAAACAAAAAATACGAAGTATTTATGTTTGTTCTAATAGACATTATCCTACAACAAATTCCTTAAGTCCTGAAAGAAGATTACAATTGTTAGAATTGGCTAACCAATACAAATTTGCTATTATTGAAGACGATTTTGATTATGACTTTCAATTTGAAGGAACGGCTAAACTTCCTTTAGCATGTTCTGATATAAACGGCCAAGTTATTTATTTAGGAAAATTAGGACAATCACTTTTTCCAAGTTTTCAAACAGGTTTCGTAATAGCGCCAGAAAATTTGATTTTAGAAGCTAAAAACTACTTACAAATTCTAGACAAACAAGGTGATTTAATTCAAGAACAAATGCTTTCGGAATTAATTTATGAAGGCGAAATCCACCGACTAATTAAAAAGAATATCCTTATTTATGAAAAACGTTTGGAATTTTTATGCCAACTTTTAGACCAACATTTTAAAGATACTATCACTTATAAAAAGCCGAATGGTGGACTTGCGATTTGGTTAGAATTTACTCAAAAAATCTCGTTGGTTAAACTTGCTGAAGAAGCTTTAAAACTCGATTTACATTTACCAAAGAAAATTTTGTATCAAGATAAAAATGTTTGCGCCATTCGATTTGGTTTTGGACAATTAAACGAAGAAGAGTTAGAAATTGCGATTCAAAAATTGAAAGAAGCTTACGCTGAAGTTTTGAAATAAAAAAGTCCCGCAATTGCGGGACTTTTTAAGTATTATTTTACTGTCTTAGTCTGCTAAAACAATAATCTTGTTTTCATTCATTTCTATTGTACCAGAAGTAATAGGTAACCAATAATTTTGCTCGTTTACTTTATTAAATTTAGAAGCAAATTCCTTCTCAATTTTAATGTTTTGAGCATTGATTTTCACATTCCCTTTTGTTAACAACGACACAATAGGCGCGTGGTTATTTAACATTTGGAATTCACCATTAACTCCAGGAACCGCTACAGAAGTAACTTCTCCTTTAAATAATGTTGCTTCGGGTGAAACTATTTCTAAAATCATTTTTATTTAGTTTATGGTTTAACGTTTATGGTTTATGGTTAACAATAAACTACAAACAACAAACTATAAACATATTACGCTTCAGCTAACATTTTCTCTCCAGCTTCGATAGCTTCTTCGATAGTACCTTTAAGGTTGAAAGCTGCTTCTGGTAAGTGATCTAATTCACCATCCATAATCATGTTGAAACCTTTGATAGTATCTTTAATATCTACTAATACCCCAGGGATACCTGTAAATTGTTCCGCAACGTGGAAAGGTTGAGATAAGAAACGTTGTACACGACGTGCTCTAGCTACAGCTAATTTATCATCTTCTGATAACTCTTCCATACCTAAGATTGCAATAATATCTTGTAATTCTTTGTAACGTTGTAAAATCTCTTTTACTCTTTGTGCACAAGCATAGTGCTCTTTACCTAAAATTTCTGGAGTTAAGATACGAGAAGTAGAATCTAATGGATCTACCGCTGGGTAAATACCTAACTCAGCAATTTTACGAGATAATACTGTAGTAGCATCTAAGTGCGCGAAAGTTGTAGCTGGCGCCGGGTCAGTTAAGTCATCCGCAGGTACATATACCGCTTGTACTGAAGTAATTGATCCTCTTTTTGTTGAAGTAATACGCTCTTGCATTGCACCCATCTCAGTTGCCAATGTTGGTTGGTAACCTACCGCTGATGGCATACGTCCTAATAACGCTGATACCTCAGAACCTGCTTGTGTAAAACGGAAGATATTATCAACGAAGAATAATACGTCTTTACCTTGATCTTCACCAGCACCATCACGGAAATACTCAGCAATAGTTAAACCTGATAAAGCAACACGTGCACGAGCTCCTGGTGGTTCATTCATCTGACCGAAAACGAAAGTAGCTTTAGAATCTTTCATTCCGTTTTTGTCAACTTTAGTTAAATCCCATCCTCCATTTTCCATAGAGTGCATGAAATCTTCACCATATTTAATAATACCAGACTCTAACATCTCTCTTAAAAGGTCATTTCCTTCACGAGTTCTTTCACCTACTCCGGCAAAAACTGATAAACCTCCGTGACCTTTAGCAATATTGTTAATCAACTCCTGAATTAATACTGTTTTACCTACACCAGCACCACCAAACAAACCAATTTTCCCTCCTTTTGCATAAGGCTCAATTAAGTCGATTACTTTAATACCTGTAAATAAAACTTCAGTTGAAGTTGATAAATCTTCAAATTTTGGAGCTGGTCTATGGATAGGTAAACCATTTGCACCTTCTTTAGGTAAATCTCCTAAACCATCGATTGCTTCTCCAATTACATTAAATAAACGACCAAAAACTTCTTGACCGATTGGCATTTGAATTGGCGTACCAAGAGCAACAACTTCTTGACCTCTTGATAATCCATCTGTTGAGTCCATTGAAATTGTACGAACAGTATCTTCACCAATGTGTGATTGAACCTCTAATACTAATTTAGAACCATCAGCTTTAGTGATTTCTAATGAATCATAAATTTTTGGTAACTCGGCATTAGTAGTATCAAAAACCACATCTACTACCGGCCCGATAATTTTTGCAACTTTTCCTGTGAATTTAGACATTGCTTATGTATTTATTTAATAGCTATTTACGTTTCGAAAAACACTATAGTTTTTCAGGGTGCAAAGATAGTTTTTTTATAAGCAATTTTGCAATTAATTTTTTGAATTTTTTCTATTTAAATGTATTTTAATGCATAATCTACAAGCAAAAATCTAAAATTAACATCTTTTATTGTCAACTATTCATCTTTTACGAAAAATAATTTATTTTAATTTGAGTAAAATTTACTAATCTTTTGAATTAATTCTATATTAATAAAACAAATTTTAACAACACACCCCTATTTTTTTAAGGGTTAAAATGAAAAATTTAATATTTTTGTCAAACAAACCCTTAATTAAGTTGATATGAAGATTGAAAAAAGATGGATTATTTCCTTTGCACTAGTTACCATCCTTGCAGTTTTGAGTCTTTTTTGGGAAAACTCTAATAATTTAGCAAGCGAATTTACCACAGAAGCCGAAATAAATCATGCAGATGTAGCCTGGTTATTAACTTCATCTTCATTTGTATTACTAATGACTCCAGGCTTATCCTTCTTTTACGGAGGAATGGTTGGTAAAAAAAATGTTATTTCAACCATGCTTCAAAGTTTCATTTCACTTGGGGTTGTAAGTTTATTATGGGTTGTTGTAGGTTTTAGTTTGTCTTTTGGGCGACCAATAGGTTTTGAAATTGATGAGACTTTTTATGGAATAATTGGTAATCCTTTCGATTTTTTATTTTTCAATAACGTATCATCACTCCCACATAAAACTCTTGCAGGAACTATACCTTTTATACTTTTTGCTTTATTTTAAATGAAATTTGCAGTTATTACACCAGCAATTATAACAGGTTCATTTGCCGAAAGGGTTCGCTTTGTATCCTATTTATTATTTATCTGTTTATTTATATTGGTTATTTACGCCCCATTATGCCATATGGTTTGGCATCCAAATGGTTTATTAGGAAGTTATTTTGGGGTTAAAGATTTTGCCGGAGGAACAGTAGTTCACATGAGTGCAGGATTTGCTGCTCTTGCCGGAGTAATTGTATTAGGCAAAAGAAAAAATAGAGAACATATTCCTACAAACATTCCTTTTGTGTTATTAGGAACTGGAATGTTGTGGTTTGGTTGGTTCGGATTTAATGCTGGCTCTGCACTAGCAGCAAATGGAACTGCTGCTATGGCTTTTGCTACTACTACTATAGCGTCTGCTTCTGCAATGATGACTTGGATTTTCTTCGACAGAATTAACGGACGTAAAGTTTCAGCAATGAATGCTTGTATTGGAGCAGTTGTAGGATTAGTTGTGATTACTCCTGCAGCTGGTTTTATTTCAGTGCCAAAAAGTATTTTCTTCGGATTTATAGCTGCAATTGTTTCAAACTTAATGGTAAATTGGAAAAAATTAAAAGCCATTGACGACACACTTGATGTATTTGCTTGTCATGGCGTGGGTGGTATTATGGGAATGATTTTAACTGCAATTTTTGCCGAAGGAGAAAATGCAAGTTTACTTCATGGCGGATGGAATGTGTTTTCGCACCACATGATTGCATTAGTTTTAGTTTCTGGTTTTACATTTTTTGGCGCATTGGCTCTATACAAATTAACAAACATCATAATTCCATTGAGAGTTTCAGACGAATCGGAAAGAGTGGGTCTAGATTTATCACAACATAACGAATCTATGTAGCTATTAAAAATAGTATTTGTAAATTTGGGCTACAAAAAATAAAAAATGGAGTTTACATATTTACCTAATAGTGAATTAAAAGTTAGCAAAATTTGTTTGGGAACCATGACTTTTGGAAACCAAAACACTGAAGCCGAAGCACATTCGCAATTAGACTACGCTTTAGAAAGAGGAATAAACTTTATCGACACTGCCGAAATGTATCCAATAGGTGGAAATGCTCAAATTTTTGGAAGCACTGAAAGACACATTGGTAGTTGGATAAAAAAATCAGGAAAAAGAGACCAAATTGTTTTGGCAACTAAAATTGCCGGACCAAATAGAGGAATGGAATACATTCGTCAACCTTTAGATTTTTCCAAAAAAAGCATTACTGAAGCAGTTGAGCTGAGTTTAAAAAATTTACAAACCGATTACATTGATTTATATCAAATGCATTGGCCAGAACGTGTTATGAATATGTTTCAAAAGCGTGGTGTACAAGAATTAGATACTCAATGGCAAGACAATATTTCGGAAGTTTTAACTGTTTTTGACAGCATTATAAAAGAAGGGAAAATTAAAAACATTGGTGTTTCAAATGAAAATCCTTGGGGTGTAATGAAGTTTTTAATGGAAAGTGAAAAGCATGGTTTACCAAGAATCTCAACCATTCAAAATCCTTTTTCATTATTAAACAGATTATACGAAGTAGGGCTTTCTGAAATTACAATGCGTGAAAATGTAGGGCTTTTAGCTTATTCTCCACTAGGTTTTGGTTTTTTATCTGGAAAATATTTAAACGGAATGGAACCGCATTATAGAATGGCTATGTTTCCAAATTTTAAACGTTATACTAATGAAAATTGCTACAAAGCAACAAAACTTTATAAAGAATTGGCTGAAGCAAACCAGTTGACACTTACTCAAATGGCACTTGCATTTGTAAACAGGCAAAAGTTTGTAACTTCAACAATTATTGGCGCTACGACTTTAGAACAATTAAAAGAAAATATTGATGCTTTTAGCGTTGAGTTGACTCCAGAAATTATTTCGGAAATAGAAAAAATTCAAGAATTAATTCCGAATCCAGCACCTTAAAAAATAAAAAAAGCTTCAATTTCTTGAAGCTTTTTTTATCCAAATAACTCACTTACTACATCTTCAATTTTTGAAACGAGTACCATTTTAATTTTGGTGTTTTTAAGTGAAATTTTATTGTGTTTAGAAACTAATATTGTTGTAAAACCAAGTTTTTCAGCTTCTTGAATACGCTGATCTATTCTATTAACTGGTCTAATTTCTCCTGAAAGTCCAACTTCACCTGCAAAACAAAATCCTTCTTCGATAGCGATATCTTCATTTGAAGATAAAATTGCCGCAACAACAGCCAAATCAATCGCAGTATCATCAACAGAAATTCCTCCTGTAACATTTAAAAAAACATCTTTGGTTCCTAATCGAAATCCTGCACGTTTTTCAAGAACCGCTAAAATCATGTTTAAACGTTTCGCATTATAGCCTGTTGTGCTTCGTTGCGGAGTTCCATAAACTGCTGAACTTACTAAAGCCTGAATTTCAATCATTAACGGACGCATACCTTCTAATGTACAAGCAATCGCAGTTCCCGACAATTCTTCTTCTTTATGAGAAATTAGAATTTCAGATGGATTTTCTACTTCACGTAAACCGTTGCCGAGCATTTCATAAATTCCCAATTCGGCAGTAGAACCAAATCTATTTTTAAGCGAACGTAAAATTCGATACACATGATTTCGATCGCCTTCAAACTGAAGAACAGTATCGACCATATGCTCTAGAATTTTTGGCCCTGCAATAGTCCCATCTTTAGTAATATGACCAATAAGAATTACTGGCGTATTGGTTTCTTTTGCAAATTTTATAAGTTCGGCAGTACATTCTCTAATTTGAGAAATACTTCCTGGAGAAGATTCAATGTAATCGGTATGTAATGTTTGAATAGAATCAATAATTACAACTTCAGGATTAATATCTCCAATTTGTTTAAAAATATTTTGTGTTTTTGTTTCGGTTAAAATATAGCAATTATCGCTATTTGGTAAAATACGTTCGGCACGCATTTTAATTTGCTTTTGACTTTCTTCGCCAGAAACATAAAGCGTTTTATAAGGCAACTTTAACGAAATTTGCAACAATAATGTACTTTTACCAATACCTGGTTCACCACCTAAAAGCGTTAAAGAACCGGGCACAAGTCCGCCACCAAGAACACGATTTAATTCATTATCGGTTGTATTTAATCGGACTTCCTGATCAGAATCAATTTCTTTTATTAACAGTGGCTTCGAAACTCGAGAAGTTTCTTTCTCATTGTTTTTCCAAGCAACCTTGTCTTCTTTTTGAATAATTTCTTCAACTATGGTATTCCATTCTTTACAAGCATAGCATTGGCCTTGCCATTTAGAATAAGAAGTACCACAACTTTGACAAAAAAACGACGTTTTAACTTTACTCATTATTATTCGCCGCCTTCCTTATTTTCGTTGCTTCCGCCATTATCATTATTTTCTCCTTCAGGATTATCTTGAGCTTGAGGATCAGCATATTCCTCAGTTTTAGATTCGTCTTCTTTTCCTTTTAATCTTTCTGCTCTATTTAGCATAAATTCAACTGTTAACTCACGAATTGGCTCTCTAGTGAATCCTTTATTATATTCTTTGATTGCTTTTTTAAATTCGCCCATTTTTTCATAATACAACGCTTGGTGATACACACTCAAAGTTGTTTTAGGGTAATTTTTTTCAGCATATTTAGAAAGTTCCTGAAGTTCAGGATACGCTTTGTTTTTTAAGATTGCCGCTTCAATTGCTTTAAAATCAGTTAAACGAGGTAAAATCTTTAAGCCTAATTTTTCTTCAATGTTTTTATATTTATCTATAATATATTGAGTATAACCCTTGTCTAATTTTACTATTTTATTTTGATATTCTACCATTGAAATTGGTTGATATCCGTCAAATATAAAATACAAAGCATGAGGCACCGCTTGAGCTACAAGTGAATAATGCGATGCGCCTTTAAAATCGTCGTATTGGTAACGGAAATTTTTGTTTGGAATTGCATTTATATTTTGATCTAAAGCTTGAGTTTTTTCTCTTAATTCATCTAAATCTCCTTCACCACTAGCTTGATAATACATGATTGGCTTTGTAGTTACAGCTAAACGCTCTGCGACTCTTTTTTCCATATCTAAAGCCATTTCTGGAGCTAAAGAAATATAACCATTAAAAACCGGATTATCTTTGTATAAATAACAATTTAAAAATCCTGCTGTTGTATCGTGACCCGCAATAACTCTAAACGGCTGTACTCTATATTTACCTTCAACATAAGGCAACATTTCCATGCCTAAAAATTCAAAGAAAGCAGCACCAGTTCCTTTTGGCAAACCAGTCTCTTCATCTAACTCACTGTCTTTGAAACGTTGCTCACCATAATTTTGATTAACCGAAACTATAATCATTTCGGGAAGATCATCCCAATAGTTTCCATACTTTAAAGTTCCTTCAAATAAACCTGATAAATATTCTCCATCTAACACCACTAAAACTGGATATTTTTTACTTACATTTTGCTCGTAATATGGTGGAAGAATAACTGAAAAATTTCTTGTTTCTCCTAATTTTTTAGATTGAATAGATTCAGGAATTGTTTGAGAAAAACCAAAAAAAGTACTTAAGGTTAACAAAAATAGTAATACCGCTCTCATATTAGATTTTAATTAAATTTTGAAAGCAATATACTAATTAATTTCTTTTTTGTTGAATGTTGGTAAAATTAAAAATGCTAGTCCGCCTAAAAAAACAGTGATGATTAATTGCGAAGTCCAAGATACCCATCCAAAAGCATAGCCCGACGCAAAAGGAACACTATATAAAACTAAAATTTCAGCAATTAACTTTTGAAAGAACCCAAACCCTCCATTTGTAAAAGCAATTGTAAGACTTCCTATAACAAAAGCGACTAAAACAGTTCCGAAAGAAATCATCCTTGTTTCTTCTAATGCGAAAATTACAAAGTAAAACATCAAAACATAAGAAGTCCAAATGGCTAATGTTTGCAAAAAGAACGCCCATTTATTCGGCATTTTAAAAACACTTAAAACTCCTTCTGTTAAACCAGAAATTTTGCTTTTAATTTTTAAAATAAATGCGTTTTTTGAATAAATTAATAAATACAAACCAAGAATTCCAAATAAAAATCCAACGATTAAAATTGTAACTAATGTTTGTACAGGAATATATTTTAATAGAAATTCTTTTAACGTTGAGAATTCAATTACTACTGCCAATAAAACAAAAGACATTAATATAAAGAAATCTACAATGCGTTCTGCAATTATAGTTCCAAATCCCTTATCAAAAGGAACTCCTTTGTACTTTGCTAGCAATGCTGCTCTAGAAATTTCACCTGATCTTGGAATGGTTAAATTCAAAAAATAAGCAATACTTATTACAGTTAAATTAAATTTAAAATCCGACTTATAACCTATGTATTCTAGAGTATAACGCCACCTATATGCTCTAAAAACATATCCCAAAAACGCCATCAAAGCAGACAATAAGATAAAAGTAATGTCGGCATTTTTAACGATATCCAAAACGTGATTTAATTCTTCAGGAGTAAACTTTTTGTATTCGTATATAACTAAAAAAGCTCCCAATAAAATTGGGAGCAATATACCAAGAGTATTTTTAAGTTTTTTATTCACTAAGTAAGTGAGTTGTCTTTTTCGTTTGGAAACACCAAAGTTGGCCTAAATTTTTTAGCTTCTTCGAAGTCTATAATCCCATAAGATATAATGATAATAATATCACCTCTATGAACTTTTCTGGCAGCCGGTCCATTTAATGTGATTTCACCAGTATCTTTTGGCCCTTTAATTGCATATGTTTCTAATCGTTCCCCATTGTTAACATTAACAATTTGAACTTTTTCACCTTCTACTATATTTGCAGCCTCCATTAAAGCTTCGTCAATAGTAATACTACCTATATAGTTTAGATCGGCACCAGTTACTGATACTCTGTGAATTTTTGATTTAACTACTTGAATTTGCATGGTGCAAAGGTAACTAATTATAGAAAATTACAATAATTTTTTTCAGTTGAAAATTAACTTTGAATTACAGTCCAATATTATCTATAAGTCTGATATCTTCGATAAAAACCGCTACAAAACCTCTGTATTTCTTTTTTTGCTTTTTCTTATACAAGGCAAAAGCGTTTTCTCTTCAGCAATATCAAAATATTCTAATTTAAAATCTTGGTGTTTGGAAAATTCCTTCTCAACAAATGATTGGGTAGCTAAAGCAGAATGCTCTTCGAAATATTTTTTCCCTGCTTTTAAAATTTTAAAAATAATAGTTGCTTTTTCTTTTGCCTCTTTGGATAATCTTTCATTTCTAGAACTCATTGCTAAGCCACTTTTCTCTCTAAAAATAGGACAGCCTATTACGTTTACAGGAAGATTAACTTTTTCGACCATTTTCTTAACAATTTGTAATTGTTGAAAATCTTTTTCACCAAAGTAAGCATTTGTAGGTCTAATAATTTCAAAAAGCCTTTTTACAATAGTTCCTACTCCATCAAAATGTCCTGGTCTATATTTCCCTTCCATTTGATTTTCTAAACCATCAAAATCAAAGTTTTCGGAAGTTACATTGTTTTTATAAATATCTGAAACAGAAGGTGCAAATATTAAAACATTTTTATTAAAAGCTTCTACTTTGCTAACATCACTTTCTAAATTTCTAGGATATTTTTCTAAATCTTCAGGATTGTTAAACTGAGTTGGATTCACAAAAATACTCATTACCGTTACATCATTTTCTTTCAATGATTTATCTAATAACGATAAATGACCATCATGCAATGCACCCATTGTAGGCACAAAACCAATCGTTTTTTTTTGAGCAATTAATGGTTCTAAAAAAGAAACAATTGCTTTTCTTTCATTAAAAACAAGCATTCTACAAGCATTAGTTTATCAAGCAAACTTACTACATTAATGGTGAAATCCATAAATTTTTGTATTTTTGCATGTTTTTTAAACACAAACTGATAAACAAAAAAATTATGGAAGACAAGAGGATATTATATGTATCATCTGAAGTGGTGCCTTATTTAGCCGAAAATGAAGTTTCTATACAATCTTATGAATACCCTAAAATGATTAATGATTTAGGAGGACAAATAAGAATTTTCATGCCAAGATATGGTAATATTAACGAAAGAAGACACCAATTACATGAAGTTATTCGTTTATCAGGAATGAATTTGGTAGTTAATGATATGGATATGCCATTAATTATTAAAGTTGCCTCGATACCGAAAGAACGAATACAAGTTTACTTTATTGATAACGACGAATATTTCAAAAGAAAAGCAACTTTTACAGATGAAGAAGGAAATTTATTCCCAGATAATGATGAACGTGCTATCTTTTTTGCAAAAGGTGTTGTTGAAACGGTTAAAAAATTAAATTGGGTTCCTGATGTTATTCATGTTCACGGATGGATGGCAGCAATGTTACCCGTTTATCTAAAACACTATTATAAGAACGAAGGGATTTTTGCTGATACTAAAATTATATCTTCTGTTTACAATCTTGGTTTTGATGGAATTTTAGATGAAAACATGGATAAAAAACTTGCTTTTGACAATATTCCTGACGAGGTTTCAAGTGTAATTAACGAACCAAATTTTGAGAACTTAATGAAAGTAACTATAGACCACTCAGATGCAGTAGTTATTGGTTCTGAGGGTTTAAACCCAACTTTAACAAAATATATAGAATCATCTAAAAAACCTTTTTTACCTTTCACCCCGAAAGAATCATTACAAGAAGTTTACATGAGCTTCATTAAAGAGAACGTTTTATAATCTATGAAAAAGTACATTTTTATTATTTCGGCAGTATTTTTAACTTTACTGTCTTGCGATAAAGACTATAACTCAATAGGATCAAATATTATTGGTGAAGGGAATTATAATTTTGAAAAATATGAAGCTCAAAACATTAAAGCCTACACAAAACCTACTGGAGCTGTTCAATCTAACAACCTACCTATTAATGCATTAGGCGTATTTCAAAATCCATTTTTCGGCCAAAATGTTGCAAGTTTTGTAACACAAGTTGAACTTGATGATACAGATCCAATTTTAGGATATGATATTGAAATGCAAAGTATAGATTCTGTTTACCTATACATACCTTATTTTAGTCATTTGGATCCAAACAATGATGCTGTAGGCAATGAT
This sequence comes from Flavobacterium haoranii, assembly GCF_009363055.1. Classification (NCBI taxonomy): domain Bacteria; kingdom Pseudomonadati; phylum Bacteroidota; class Flavobacteriia; order Flavobacteriales; family Flavobacteriaceae; genus Flavobacterium; species Flavobacterium haoranii. Next base: position 2,057,122 of record NZ_CP045292.1, read on the forward strand.
CCTAATTTATACATTCTGGATTCTATAAGTGGTGATTCACAATTGCCTTTTGATCTTAAAATTTATGAATCTGGATACTACTTAGCCAATAATGATGTAAACGACCCAACTCAAGGCCAAAAATATTTTTCCGATGAGAAAAGTACGATTGAAAATAATTTGGTAAGTACGCCGTTGAATAATTCTAGTGATGTTCTTCAAAACAACAACTTTCTTTTTTCAAACGATGAAATTATTATTTATGAAACCGATGGTAATGGACAAAAAGTGGATAATGAAGGTAATCCTGTGACCGACCCTGCCGATTGGGTAATTAAAGATAGAATGGACCCTGGAATGTGGTTAGATTTAGACAAAAACTTTTTTCTAAACAAAGTTTTATTAGCTAACTCTAACAATTTATTAAACAACAACAATTTTAAAGAATACTTCAGAGGATTATACTTTCAAGTAAATCCAATTGCAAGTAACGCTGCTCAAGCCCAAATGGACTTTTCAAAAGGCTACATAGTAATTCAATATCATTCTAAAGCTGATACGAATTCGACCACAGAATTAAAGAAAAAAACTTTAAAACTTAATTTAAAAGGAAACACTATAAATTTCTTTGAAAACACAAATTCATCTAATTATCAAACTATATTAGATGCTTCTGATCCAGTGAATGGTGATGCAACTCTTGCTTTAAGAGGTCAAGTAGGTTCTGGCGCTTTTATTGAACTTTTTGATCAAAATGAACTAGACAATTTAAGAAGTAAGAATTGGTTGATCAACGATGCTATTTTAACAATTAATGTTAAAGATTTAGGACAAACAAACGCTTCAAGAATCTATCTTTATGATGCTACAAACAACACTTACATTTATGACTATTACTTAGATCCAACAACTAATTATGATAATAAACTTAATAAATATACATTTGGAGGTTTATTAGAAAATAATTCTGAAACTGGTGAAAAAAAATATAGAATAAAAATTACATCTCATATTAGAAATCTTTTAAATACAGATGTTGATGAATTAGCAGAAAATGTATTGTTAGGACTTGTTGTTACTGAAGATATTAACGTTTCAACTTTAAGATCTATAAAAAACACTACAACCTTTGGCAACGAATTAATTCCAACGAGTTCAATTATGGGACCTACTGGTACCGTTTTATATGGTACAAATGTTTCAGCTGCTGACATTGCAAAAAAGATGAAATTAGACATTTACTATACCGAACCTAAATAATAATATTATGTGTGGAATTGTTGGATATATTGGACATAGAGATGCTTACCCTGTTTTAATTAAGGGATTAAAGCGATTAGAGTATAGAGGATATGACAGTGCTGGTATTGTTCTATTTGATGGAAGTAATTTAAAACTATCTAAGACAAAAGGCAAAGTCTCTGATTTAGAAGCAAAAGCTGAAGCCGAAAATACTAAAGTTGGTAAAATTGGTATGGGACATACACGTTGGGCTACACACGGAGTTCCTAACGACGTTAATTCGCACCCACATTATTCTAATTCAGGTAATTTAGTAATCATTCATAATGGTATCATTGAAAACTATGAGCCGATTAAGAAAGAGCTTATCAATAGAGGTTATACATTCAAATCGGATACTGATACTGAAGTATTAATCAACTTAATTGAAGACGTAAAAAAGAAAGAAAATGTACAGCTAGGAAAAGCGGTTCAAATTGCTTTAAATCAGGTTGTAGGAGCTTATGCGATTGCAGTTTTTGATAAAGAAAAACCGAATGAAATTGTTGTCGCTCGTTTAGGTTCTCCGTTAGCAATTGGTATTGGTGACGATGAATTTTTCATTGCTTCTGATGCTTCACCTTTTATAGAATACACTTCAAATGCCATTTATTTAGAAGATGAAGAAATGGCTGTGGTACGCTTGCATAAACCAATGATTGTTCGTAAAATTAAAGATGACTCTTCTGTAGATCCTTATGTACAAGAACTTCAAATGAATCTTGAACAAATTGAAAAAGGTGGTTACGAACATTTCATGTTAAAAGAAATATACGAACAACCTAGTGTTATTAAAGATACTTACAGAGGCCGACTTTTAGCCAATAAAGGCATTATCCAAATGGCAGGAGTAGAAGATAACTTAGAACGATTTTTAAATGCGAAAAGAATTCTAATTGTTGCTTGTGGAACTTCATGGCATGCTGGTTTAGTTGCAGAATATATTATAGAAGAATTTGCGAGAATTCCAGTTGAAGTTGAATATGCTTCTGAGTTCAGATATAGAAATCCAATTATTTACAAAGACGATATCGTCATTGCTATTTCACAATCTGGTGAAACTGCTGATACTCTTGCCGCTATTAAACTTGCAAAAGAAAATGGAGCATTTGTATTTGGAGTTTGTAATGTTGTAGGTTCATCTATTTCAAGAGAAACTCATGCTGGTGCCTATACGCACGCTGGTCCAGAAATTGGTGTAGCTTCTACTAAAGCATTTACTACACAAATTACAGTGTTAACTATGATTGCTTTGCGCTTAGCTAAAGCTAAAGGTACTATGTCTAACTCTGACTATCAAAGACATTTATTAGAGTTAGAATTAATTCCAGAAAAAGTTCAAGAGGCTTTAAATAGCAATGAAGTTGCAAAACAAGTTGCATCAGTATATCAAAATGCTACGAACTGCCTTTATTTAGGTAGAGGTTATAATTTTCCTGTAGCTTTAGAAGGGGCTTTAAAACTAAAAGAAATATCATATATTCATGCTGAAGGATATCCTGCAGCAGAAATGAAACATGGACCAATTGCGTTAATTGACGAACAAATGCCAGTTATTGTAATTGCTCCAAATAAAGGTCATTATGACAAAGTAGTAAGCAACATTCAAGAAATTAAATCTAGAAGCGGTAAAATCATTGCAGTGGTTACTAAGGGTGATACACAAGTTAAAGAACTTGCAGACCACGTAATTGAAATCCCTGAAACAAATGAGGCTTTTACTCCACTTTTAACTACAATTCCATTACAATTACTTTCATATCACATTGCCGTTATGAGAGGATGTAATGTTGACCAACCAAGAAATTTAGCAAAATCAGTTACAGTAGAATAAATTAAAAAGGCGTTTTAAAAAACGCCTTTTTTTAAATTATCATAATTAAAAAAGCCTAGTAAAAAATTACTAGGCTTTTTTATTTGCTCCCCCTCTTGGGCTCGAACCAAGGACCCTCTGATTAACAGTCAGATGCTCTAACCAACTGAGCTAAGGAGGAATAACCTTAAAGGTTAAATTCCGTGTTACAAAAAAGTTAGCTCCCCCTCTTGGGCTCGAACCAAGGACCCTCTGATTAACAGTCAGATGCTCTAACCAACTGAGCTAAGGAGGAAGGTGTGTAACCTTTTTTGCGAGTGCAAATATAACTTGATTTTTTATTTACACAAACTATTTTTGAAAAAATATTAGAAAAATTTATCTGCTATCAATTCAAATATATCTTTTCCAAAAGTTAAAGCCATCAATGTTAGCAATATAATCATTCCAGCAGTTTGTACATAACCTGCTGCTTTATCGCTTAAAGTTTTTCCTGTAATCATTTCAACAATTGTAAAAAGCGCATGACCACCATCTAATCCTGGGATAGGTAATAAATTCATAAAAGCCAAACCAATTGAAAATAATGCTGTGAAGTTCCAGATAAATTCCCAATTCCATTCGTCTGGTAACTGACGTGCAATTCCAACTGGACTTTTTACTTGTTTATATGCTCCAGTAGATGGTCTTAAAATCAATTTAAAACTCTTTACATTATAAACTAATAACGCCCAAGATTCTTTTACAGCTTCAGGAATAGCTTCAGTAAAAGACATTTTTTGATCTACAACATAATCATCTTTTAAATATGACGAAAACATAAATCCTAATTTTCCTACTGAATCAACTTTAGCTCTTATTAACTCTTCTTTATTGTTTCTTATAACTGTTATAGAAACCGAATCATTTTTAAATTTAGACAAACGAGAAGAAAATTCATCAGTAAATTTAAATTTCTGATTATTTAAACCAACTATAGAATCTCCTTTTTTTAATCCCGCTGAAGAAGCATTTGAACCTACCCACACTGAATCAATTTTTGCAGCTTGTAAACGTGGCGCAATAAAACTTCTTCCTTCTTTTGCTAAAATGTCTCCAATTTGCTCATCTGTCAAATTTAGTTTTACTTCTTGTCCGTTTCTTTCAACTACAACTTCATGACTGAATAAAATATCCATTACCATTCTATTGAAGTTTTCTTGAAACTTACCGTCAACCGAAACAATTTTATCTCCATTTACAAAACCTGCATTTTGACCAACTTCACCAAAAGACAATCCGTTTTTTTGAATAATTTCAGTAGAAACATATTTTTTACCTACAGTTGAGTACATAACACTGTAAATAAACCACGCTAAAAGAATATTTACAATGATTCCTCCAAGCATAATAATTAATCTTTGCCAAGCTGGTTTCGATCTAAATTCCCAAGGTTGCGCTTCTTGTTTCATTTGTTCGGTATCCATACTTTCGTCTATCATTCCCGAAAGTTTTACATAACCTCCTATTGGTAACCAACCTATTCCCCATTCTGTTTCACCAATTTTCTTTTTTACCAAAGAAAAACCAGCATCCATAAATAGATAGAATTTCTCTACTCTTACTTTAAACCATTTTGCAGTAATATAATGACCAAATTCGTGGAGAATCACTAAAACTGAAAGAATAAATATTATTTGTGCTAATTGAATCATATTAGAATTTCTTTTACTTATATAAACGACAAAAGTAAGGTTTTCACCTTACTTTTTATACATCATTTTAAAACGGACTTAATTTTTTATAAAATTTTTATGAAAATGTCCTTCACTCGTTTCAATTTTCAAAATATAAACTCCCGTTTGTAAACGTTCTGTTGAGAAGTTTGAATTTGATGTTTCCATAACTTTTTGTCCTAAATTATTATAAACTTCAGTTTTAACTAGTTGAACTGTGTTAGGTAACTTTATAAACAATTCTTTATCAGAAGGGTTAGGATAAACTAAAACTTGGTTATCAAAAGCAAAAGAATTAGCACCTAAAACTGCATTATTATTTTTTGAAATAATATGTCTATTAGGATCAAACTGAACACTAGCAACCGTAAATGGCACTGAAACTATAAATTCTTGCCCATTAAAAGTATTATCTACAATAACATCATAAATGTTGTTAGCCGCATCTTTTAATCTAATTTCAAGTGGCATTTCAAAATAAGAAACTGATGGATGAGATTGCGTTTGGTTTACTATAATTTTAGCTTGACCAGCACCCCAATTACTGACCGATATATTGTATGTAGGATAACCTTGGTTATAAACCCAATCGTTAAAAAACTCGTTTAAACTACTGCCGTAAACCGCCTCTAAATGAGCTTGCAATTGTGGCGTTAATGCATACGCATAAGCTAAATTAGAATCTGCTAAATAATTTCTCATAGCTTGAAAAAAAGCTGTATCACCTAATTTCCATCTCAACATATGAACAACCATTGAACCCTTGTTGTAAGTTAAACGACCACTAAAAATTCTGTTTACATTTAAAGCTTCAGCATCTGTCAAATAAAGAGCTCCGGCCGGTTGCGAAGTAATATTTAAAATTTTACCTTCTTTCCAATTAACAAAACTTGTAGCACCATCAAGATGTTCGTAAACTAATCCTGAAAGATATTCTGCAAAACCTTCATTCAACCAAATATCTTTCCATGTTCCGCAAGTAATTTTATCACCAAACCACTGATGTCCTAATTCATGAGCAATTAAACTTCTACTAAAATTGTACATTGAAGACATCGTAGCATGTTCCATACCTCCACCCCATCCAAACTGAACGTGGCCATATTGCTCATTACGATAAGGATAATCTCCAAATCTAGACTCAAAAAAATTAATTATGGGTGTCGTTTGATTAATTTGTGCCTGAACTGAAGTACTATTAGTTTCAGGATATAAGTAATTATTGATAGGGAAAAATGGACTTGCAGTTGTTCCTAATCCTCCTTGTATATTATAGGTTACATAATTTGTAACATTTATACTTATCAAATAAGCAGGAATAGGATAGCCATGATGAAAATGCCTTGTAATATTTCCTGCGTTAGTAGTTTCACTTTGTAAAAGACCGTTTGAAACACCTATATAACCAGAAGGACAAGTAATGTAAACATCAATTGAATCTACTTTATCATTTAAATCTTGTTTACATGGCCACCAGTCTCTTGCTCCAAAAGGCTCAGAAAGTGTGTATATAACAGGAGTTCCATTGTGAGTACTTGCTGTAAAAGCCTGTTCATCGGTATCAGGAGCACCTGAATAATTTATAACAACCGTTGAAGAAGTTCCACTAGTTATTGTTGATGGAAAATCAATCACTAATTCTTCTGTTGCTAATTGACTAAAAGTTAAAGAAGTCGCTCCCATTGTAACAGAACTAACTGTTAACACATCTGTTAAATCAAATGTAATGGTATTCATATCTTCTAATGCGGTAAAAGTAGTTGTAACTTGACCTACAATATTGTAAACAGCAGGATCTACAGTAAAACGCAATTCATGATATGTGATATCGTAATTTTGAGTATTTGGATTTACTTGAAAATTTTGAACCGATGCAGCCGATTTCATTTCAGCTTCAACCATTTGCTCAAATTGTTCTTTTTCATTTTGAGAAAAAATAAAAAAAGAATTAAGAATAAGGAAGAATTGGGTAATTTTTCTCATTTTAATTTAAAATTTTGCTAATGTAACAAAAAATAGCTTTTTGAATGTACAATTATAGCTAATTCCTTCATTATTTTGATATTTTATATTGTTAATCTAAGATTTAATTTCATTAAATTTGCCGTTCAAAAAATCAAAATATGTTACAGGTAGCTTACATTAGAGAAAACAAAGAAGAGGTTATCAAAAAATTAGCAAAAAGAAATTTAGACGCTAATGAATTGGTTAACCTTGTGGTAGATTTAGATGAAAAAAGAAGAACAACTCAGGTTGAACTTGACAACATTTTAGCTGAATCTAACAAGCTATCCAAAGAAATTGGTGAGTTTATGCGTTCTGGCGAAAAAGAAAAAGCAGAAGCAAGCAAAGCTAAAACAGCCGATTTAAAAGAAAAAAGCAAAGAACTTACAGAAGTATTAAATGAAGTTACCGCTTCATTACAAGAAGAATTATACAAACTACCTAATGTTCCTAACGAAATTGTTCCAGAAGGAAAAACTGCTGATGACAATTTAAACGTGTATCAAGATGGTGAAATTCCTACTTTATTTGAAGGAGCAATGCCACATTGGGAGTTAGCAAAAAAATACGACATCATTGATTTCGATTTAGGTGCAAAAATTACTGGCGCTGGTTTTCCAGTTTATAAAGGGAAAGGTGCTCGTTTACAACGTGCTTTAATCAATTATTTTTTAGACAAAAACACCGCTGCTGGCTATCAAGAAACTCAAGTTCCACACTTAGTTAACGAAGCATCTGGATTTGGAACAGGACAATTACCTGATAAAGAAGGACAAATGTATTTTGTAGGTGAAGATAATTTATACTTAATTCCTACTGCTGAAGTTCCGGTAACTAACATTTACCGTGATGTTTTATTAAACGAAAGTGATTTACCTATTTTATGTACTGGTTACACGCCTTGTTTCCGTAGAGAAGCTGGTTCTTATGGCGCTCATGTTCGCGGTTTAAATCGTTTACATCAGTTTGACAAAGTAGAAATTGTGCGTATTGAACATCCTGATAAATCTTATGAAGCTTTAGATGGAATGGTTGAGCATGTAAAAGGAATTTTAGAAGATTTAAAATTACCATTCAGAATTTTAAGACTTTGTGGTGGCGATATGGGCTTTACTTCAGCATTAACATATGATTTCGAAGTATTTTCAACAGCACAAGATCGTTGGTTAGAAATTTCTTCTGTTTCAAATTTTGAAACTTTCCAAGCAAATAGACTAAAACTACGTTTTAAAGACAAAGAAGGTAAAAATCAATTGGCACATACATTAAACGGAAGTTCATTAGCTTTACCAAGAGTTTTAGCAGGTATTTTAGAAAACTATCAAACTCCTGAAGGAATTGTAATTCCAGAAGTATTAAGACCTTACACCGGATTTGACATTATCAACTAATCGTTAATCTTATACAAAACAATGCACTATTTTAACGCAAATGTGTTAACTTAGTGCATTATTTTTTCTACATGCAAAGGCTTTATTTCATTATATTATTACTTTTTCAAACTTTTCTTATTGCTCAAAACGAACAATTAGCTTTAAACTATATCGATTCGGGCGAATATGAAAAAGCTATAACTATTCTAGAAACCTCTTCACAAAAAAACAATCAGTTTTATAGTGACAAATTACTTTTTGTTACCAACAATTAAAGCAATACGACAAAGCACTTTCATTAATTCAAAACAAAAAAAAGACATCAAATTTACCTTCGTTACTTGTAGACGAAGGCTATATTTATCAATTACAAAGCAAACAAGATTTAGCAAATAAAAAATACCAAGAAGCATTAAATGCAATAAATGAAAATGCAAATTATGCTTACAATTTAGGTAATGTTTTCGAAAAAAAATCTTTATTAGAATGGGCATTAAAATCTTACGAATTAGGTCAAAAAGTAAATCCTAATTTAAATTTCGATTATCAAGTTGCTTTATTAAATGGTCAGCTTGGTGATTTAAATGGAATGATTAACAAATTACTCGATTATAGTTTTGCTAACCAAAACAACACTGTAATGGTTCAAAATTATATGTCGCGTTTTTTAATTGAAACAGCATCGGATAGTTTTATTGATGGATTAAAAAAGAATTTAATTCTACGCACTCAAAAAAGTCAAGATGTGTATTGGAACGAATTTTTGAGTTGGTTTTATGTACAACAAAAGGAATTTGGCAAAGCTTTCATTCAAGAAAAAGCCGTTTTTAAAAGAGAAGCCAACAATATTGAAAATATAATCGCATTAGGAGAAATGGCTGTTGATAACAATCAAAAAGATGCCGCACAATCTATATATGAATTTATAATTGAAAACAATCAAGATATTGGTTTACAAGTTTACGCTTACCAAGCTTTAATGAAATTGAAAATTACCAATGCTGAAGAAAAAGATTATGCAACTATTAAGACAGAATTAGATAAGTTAATTACCGATTTCGGAATTAATGAAAACACTGTTGATTTACAACTTTTGGTAGCTCATTTTTATTGTTTTAATCTTGGTTTACCAAAAGAAGCAACCAACTTACTCGATCAAACCTTAGCATTAAATTTAAACACGCGAAATAACGCGAAAGTTAAATTAGAATTAGCAGATATTTTACTTTACAACGAAAAATTCAATCAAGCTATTTTATATTATGTTCAAGTTGAAGATAATATGAAAAATGACGAAATGGCTCACGAAGCGAGTATGAAAATGGCAAAAGCTAATTATTACAAAAATGACTTCGATTGGGCTTTAAAACAGGTAAAAGTTTTAAAACAATCGTCGAGTCTTTTAATAGCTAACGATGCTTTAGAGATGTTTTTATTAATTCAAGACAATTCAGTTGAAGATTCACTTCGATCAGCATTAAAAGATTTCTCAAAAGCAGATTTTAAATTATACCAACACAAAAAAGAGAAGCTTTACAAGATTTTAAATCCATTCTTACTAAATACAAAGGAAACACTATAGAAGATGAAACTTTGTATAAAATTGCTAAAATTGAGGAAAATTTTAAAAATTACAACGAAGCTTTAAAGAACTACAATACTATAATTGAATCGTTTAACGATAGTGTTTTAATAGACGAAGCATTATTCTTTTCGGCAGAAATTTATAGAACTATTTTTAACGAAAATGACAAAGCGAAGCAACTATACGAGAAAATAATTTTTAATCATCAAGATAGCATTTACTTTACCGAAGCTCGAAGACAATATCGAATTTTAAGAGGAGACACCAATATCTAAAGAAAAAATTTCACTGAAAACTAACGAATAATAAAAAACATGATTATATATAACGTTACAATAAACATAGACGAAAGCGTTCACGACAAATGGTTAACTTGGATGCAAAACAAACATATAAGCGATGTTTTAGCAACTGGTCTTTTTACAAGTGCACGTTTAGTAAAAGTTTTAGTAGAAGAAGAAATGGGTGGTGTTACCTATTCGGTTCAATATTTTGCACCAACGAGAGAAAACTTGGAAAACTACTATAAAAATCATGCACCACGTTTACGCCAAGAAGGTTTACAATTGTTTGCAGATAAAATGCTTGCTTTTAGAACAGAACTTGAAATTATGGACGAATTTTATCACGAAAGCAACTAAATTATGACGGTACGTGCCAAAAAACATTTAGGTCAACATTTCCTTACCGATGAAAATATTGCAAAGCGAATTGCCGATACCTTAACGCTAAATGGTTATAAAAAAGTTTTAGAAATTGGTCCAGGAATGGGTGTACTTACAAAATATCTTTTGGAAAAACCAATTGAAACTTTTGTAATCGAAATCGACACAGAATCCGTAGAATATTTAGAAGCGCATTATTTAAAATTAAGAGGCAATATTATTTCTAAAGATTTTTTAAAATACAATTTAAATGAAGTTTTCAATGGAGAACCTATTGCTATAATTGGAAATTTTCCCTACAACATTTCGTCACAAATTGTTTTTAAAACATTAGAAATGCGCGATCAAATCCCTGAATTTTCAGGAATGTTCCAAAAAGAAGTAGCAGAACGAATTTGCGAAAAAGAAGGAAGCAAAACTTATGGAATACTTTCTGTATTAACACAAGCGTTCTATAATGCCGAATATTTATTTACCGTTTCAGAACATGTTTTCAATCCGCCACCAAAGGTTAAATCTGGTGTAATGCGATTAATTCGTAAAGAAAACTACGAACTACCTTGCGATGAAAAATTATTTTTCTCGGTTGTAAAACAAGCCTTTAACCAAAGAAGAAAAACATTACGAAATAGCTTAAAAAGTTTTATAAATTCTGATATTTTAAAAGAAGATAGTATCTTTGACCTCCGTCCGGAACAACTTTCGGTAGAACGTTTCATTGAACTCACTCAAAAAATAGCCGCCCATGGAGTTTAAAATCAGTAGAGAGCTTATTCAAGAACTTGAATTATTAATTCAGGAAAGTAAGGAGCAAGAAGTATTAGACTTGCTTCAGGATATGCACTATGCTGATGTGGCTGAAATCATGGAAGAATTAAGTGATGAGCATGCTATTTATGTTTTCAACACTTTAGATTCTGAAAAAACAGCTGAAATTTTATTAGAACTTGACGATGAAACACGTGTCAAAATCTTAAAAAGTTTAACTCCAAAAGAAATTGCTGACGAGCTTGACGAGTTAGACACCGATGATGCTGCCGATATTATTGCCGAACTTCCTCAGGCTAAAAAAGAACAAGTAATTTCGGAACTTGAAGACGTTGAACACGCTAAAGACATTGTCGATTTATTGCGTTATGACGAAGATTCTGCAGGTGGATTAATGGCGAAAGAACTTGTGAAAGTTAATGAAAACTGGAACGTTCTCACCTGTGTAAAAGAAATGCGTGCGCAAGCGGAAAATGTTACTCGAGTTCATTCCATTTATGTAGTTGATGATGAAAACAGACTAAAAGGCCGCCTTTCATTAAAAGACTTATTAACTACTTCTACAAAAACCCCAATTAGCGAAGTTTACATTCCAAAAGTAGATTATGTAAAAGTTAATACCGAAAATGTAGAAGTTGCACGTATCATGCAAAAGTATGACTTGGAAGCTATTCCAGTTGTTGATGAATTAGGAAGATTAGTAGGTCGTATTACAATTGATGATATCGTAGACGTTATTAAAGAAGAAGCTGACAAAGATTACCAGTTAGCTGCCGGTATCTCGCAAGACGTTGAAGCCGATGATAGTATTCTTGAACTAACAAAAGCACGTTTACCTTGGTTAGTTTTAGCATTATTAGGAAGTTTTATTGCGGTAACTATTGCTAGTAATTTTCAAGAAGCTATAAATAAATTTCCGGTAATTTTCTTCTTTACACCACTTATTGCCGCAATGGCGGGAAACGTAGGTGTACAATCTTCAGCGATTATTGTACAAGGTTTAGCCAATAATACCATTAGCGGTTCTCTTTGGAATCGTTTATTAAAAGAATTAAGTTTAAGTCTATTAAACGGGTTAATTTTAGCAGTAATCCTTATTTTAGGTAGTCACTTTATTATTGGAGTAGATTATGAAGTAGGTGTTACCGTTGCTGTTTCTTTAGTTGCAGTTATTATTATTGCGGCACTTGTAGGAACTTTTATCCCTATTATGTTGAATAGATTTGGTATTGACCCCGCTCTTGCAACCGGACCTTTTATCACTACTAGTAATGACATCTTTGGAATCTTAATTTACTTTTCAATTGCTAAGTTAATTTTAGGATTCTAAATATCTCAAGTTTTAATTACATTTGTTAAAAACGATTAAGACTTGAACACTTCAAATATTAAAATCCTTCATATCGATAGCAATCATTCTTTACTTTGGAAGCAATTAGAAGAAAGTGGCTTTCAAAATGAAGCTGATTTCTCTTCTAGCAAAGAAGAAATTGAAACAAAAATTGAGAACTATCATGGCATTGTAATCCGAAGCCGATTTAAAATTGATAGAAACTTTATCGACAAAGCCAAAAACTTACAATTTATTGCAAGAGTTGGTGCTGGTTTAGAAAGCATCGATTGTGATTATGCTCTCTCAAAAAACATTCATTTAATTGCCGCTCCAGAAGGAAATAGAAACGCAGTGGGCGAACATGCTCTTGGTATGTTACTTTCGTTATTTAACAACTTAAATAAAGCCGACAAAGAAGTTAAAAACGGATTATGGCAACGAGAAGCTAACAGAGGTCACGAATTAGACGGTAAAACGGTAGGGATTATAGGTTACGGAAATATGGGTAAAGCTTTTGCAAAAAAACTTAGAGGTTTTGATGTAAAAGTTTTGTGTTATGATATTTTACCGAATGTTGTCGATGAAAATGCCATTCAAGTTTCTTTACAAGAATTACAACGAGAAGCAGATGTTTTAAGTTTACATGTTCCTTGGACACCTGAAACAGATAAAATGGTAAATTCGTTTTTTATCAATCAATTCGCAAAACCCTTTTGGTTGTTGAATTTAGCGCGTGGAAAATGTGTTGTTACCAAAGATTTAGTCTTAGCGTTACAATCTGAAAAAATTTTAGGAGCTGGATTAGATGTTTTAGAATATGAAAAATTATCATTTGAAAATTTATTCGATAAAGAAAGTAAAAATCCTGACTTTGAATATCTTCGTAATGTAGATAATGTTTTACTTACACCACATATTGGAGGCTGGACATTTGAAAGTCATGAAAAATTAGCCCAAACTATAGTTGACAAAATAAAACAACTTTATATTTCATAATTATGAACGAAAAAGAACCTAAAAGAGTTACAGGAATTGGTGGTTTATTCTTCAAATGTCAAAACCCTGAAGAAATTAGAAATTGGTACGCTAACCATCTAGGATTAGATACTAATAATTATGGAGCAACATTTTGGTGGAAAGATGAAAATGGTAACGAATGTTCTACACAATGGAGTCCTTTTAAAGAAGACACTTCTTACTTTAAACCTTCTGAAAAGGCATTTATGCAAAACTTTAGAGTGGAAAATTTAGAATGGCTTTTAGAAAAATTGAAAGAAGAAGGTGTAACTATTGTTGGCGAAATGGAGACTTATGAATATGGAAAGTTTGCTTGGATTATAGATCCTGAAGGAAATAAAATTGAACTTTGGGAACCTGTTGATACTTCTTTGAAATAAATTATTATATTTATAACCAATCAATAAACTATATAAAAAATCAAAAATGGAAACAACTAGACAAACAGAAACTTGGAATAACCCACCTCAAGAAAACAAAAAAATTGTTGCAGGTATTTGTGCAATATTAATTGGTGGTATTGGGGTACACAAATTTATTTTAGGCTATACAAAAGAGGGTGTCATCCAGATTATCTTATCACTCATTAGCTGTGGTGTTCTTGGTATAATTCCTTTTATTGAAGGAATTATTTACCTTACAAAATCAGATGCCGAATTTTACGAAACGTATCAAGTAAATAAAAGACCTTGGTTTTAATATTAAAAAAAGAGAAGTTTTCACTTCTCTTTTTTAATTCATGTAAGTCCAGTTAACACCATCACTTATTACAATAACAGTCCTCAAATTTCCTTCATACATATACAAATTTGAACTACCTGTTGTGGAATTCTTAGGAAAAAGCATTCCAGAGGTAGTGGTTAATTGTGCAGTAACCGAGTTTTGAATATTTCTAATAATATAAATTCTCCCAGGAAAAAGTGTTGGATCTGGCAATTGAAATTTATCATCTGTAGCTAAAGGTCGAACCGAAATGTATACTCCATCATTAATTAAAGTTGCCGCACCTCCGCCTCCAGTATTAGTACCATTTAACGTCATAACCTTTAAAGAAACATTTCCGTTAATATCTAATGTACTTAAGGGCGTGATTGTATTGATTCCTACTTGAGCATTAATCTTTGAAACAACTAAAACAATAATCAAAAAAATGCAATATTTCAATTTTTTAACCATATCATTAATAATTTAATAAAATAAAGTTAACATATTGGTTTTTAAATAAAAAAATGTAATCTTTACGAAAACGTTTTAGTGTTGATAAATAACAAAAAAAGAGACTTTCGTCCCTAATTTTACTTCCCTAATAACATAATTTCATTTACCAAAACTTCTGTGACATAACGTTTATTACCGTCTTTATCGTCAAAACTTCTATGAGTTAATTTACCTTCTACAGCAATTTCTTTTCCTTTAGTAACAAATTTTTCAATAATTTCTGCTGGTTTTCCCCAAGCGGTAACTCTATGCCATTCGGTTTGTTCTACTTTATCTCCTTTTTCATTGTAATAATAATCATTTGTAGCGATAGTTAAGTTGGCTACTTTTTTGTTGTTTACTGTTTTAATTTCAGGCACTTGACCTACGTGTCCGATTAATTGTACTTTGTTTTTCATGGCGTTTAAATATTTAATGTTAATAATTATGTTATTTTTTAGTCGCAGTCGCAGTGTTCAGTCTCAGCTATTTAATTTTATAATTTACAACCAAATTTTGTTGGATTGAGAATCATATAATTAATTAGTCTACCAATTTCTTCAGATTTAATTACCATATCAATATGCTGTTCTTTTGATAAATAATTACACTCTAATGCAAAATCTAACCAAACAGACGTTTCAGAATTTTCACCATCAGAATCAGTTAGCTTACTAATAAAATGATTTATATATCTTCTTTTTCTGTAAGCTTCTGCAATGTTTGCACATACACTTCTTGATGATCTTCTAACTTGATCTGTTAATGCAAATTTTTCTTCTTTTGGAAATAAATCAGATATTTTTTTAATTTCCATAGCTAATAAAAAAGCTTTTTGATAGGCTAATAATTCTTTAAAATCCATTTTTTCCATTTTTTTCTGAAAACTGTGACTAGAAACTGCAACTAGTAATTTGTTCAGTTTGACAGTGCAAAGATTCTACAGTTTCAAAACTTTATTCGGTTATTATCTAATTAATTTCGGTTGTAAATATTTGTAACCGTTTGCAAACGGAATTTATTTTTTGTAAATTTGAGAAAATCAAATAATTATGCGCCAAGAAATTAAAAAAGTCGAATTGCGAAATTTGCAAATTGAAGATTACAAGCAACTTAAAAAATCAATGATTGAAGCTTATCCTGATATGGAAAATTCCTATTGGGACGAGAAACATATTGAAAAATTACTCGAAAAATTTCCTGAAGGACAATTGGTAATTCTAGCCGATGACATTGTTGTAGGTTCTGCACTTTCAATTATTGTTTCAGAAAAAAATGCTTATAAAGTCCATACTTATAAGGAAATTACAAGTAACTACACTTTTAAAACCCATAACGATGATGGAGAAATTCTTTACGGTATTGATGTTTTTGTACACCCAAAATATCGTGGTTTACGATTAGGAAGAAGACTATATGATGCTCGAAAAGAACTATGTGAACAACTTAATTTAAAAGCTATCGTTTTTTCAGGAAGAATTCCAAATTATGCTCAATATGCAAATGAATTAAACCCAAAAGAATATATTGAAAAAGTAAACAAAAGAGAACTTTTTGATCCTGTTCTAACCTTTCAATTAAGTAATGATTTTCAGCCCGTTCGAGTAATGCGAAATTATTTAGAAGGCGATAAAAGTTCGCAAGATTTTGCAGTTTTACTCGATTGGAACAACATTTATTATGAAGAAAAAAAGAAACTAATTAATGTTGACAAAAGTGTTATTCGCTTAGGCTTAATACAATGGCAAATGCGTTCCTTAGGAAATTTAGAAGCGCTTTTTGAACAAGCCGAATTCTTTATTGATGCAGTTTCAGGTTATGGAAGTGACTTTGCATTGTTTCCAGAATTATTTACCGCTCCATTAATGGCTGATTATAACCATCTTTCTGAAGCAGAAGCCATAAAAGAATTAGCAAAATATACCGATGCTATAAAAAAGAAAATGCAAGAATTTGCTATTTCTTACAACATCAACATCATATCTGGAAGTATGCCCTACTTAGAAAACGGACATGTATATAATGTCGGTTTTTTATGTAGAAGAGACGGAACCAGCGAAATGTATCGCAAAATTCATATTACACCAAATGAAGTTTTCCATTGGGGAATTACCGGCGGAGATGTCATTCAAACCTTCGATACAGATTGTGGTAAAATTGGTATAGTAATTTGTTACGATGTTGAATTTCCAGAATTATCACGTTTAATGGCAGATCAAGGAATGAATATATTGTTTGTGCCTTTCTTAACCGATACGCAAAATGGTTACACTAGAGTAAAACATTGTGCACAAGCTCGCGCTATTGAAAACGAATGTTACGTAGCTATTGCGGGTTGTGTAGGAAATTTACCAAAAGTAAACAACATGGATATTCAGTATGCGCAAGCTGCTGTTTTTACGCCTTCAGATTTTGCTTTTCCAAGTAATGGAATTAAAGCGGAAGCGACACCTAATACTGAAATGACACTTATTGTTGATGTCGATCTAGATGTGTTAAAAGAACTGCACGAACACGGAAGTGTTCAAATTATGAAAGACCGTAGACACGATTTGTACCAATTAAAAAAACTTAAATAAATTTTTATCACTCTGACTTCTCGACTCCGTTCGAAGTGACAGCGCTAAAGAATGAATATGAAAAAAATACTTTTTTTATTTACAGTTATATTATTGTCATTCAATTGTAAAGCACAAAACACTTTACATTATAATGATGAAAAAGGTTCGCCAAAAGCAACTTTAAATGAATTAAAATGGCTTTCGGGAAACTGGAAAGGCACTTCTTCAATGGGAGAATTTGAAGAAAATTGGAGTTTAGCTTCAGCAAAAACTATGTTGTTTTCATTTAAAATGTGGAAAAATGATGACGTTTACTTTTATGAAATAGGACACATTGTAGAAAAAGATAAAAGTTTAGTTTTAGAATTAAAACATTTTGATAAAGATTTAAAAGGCTGGGAAAAACAAGAAGAAAAAGAGAGTTTTCGTTTGGTGAAAATCGATGGAACAAAATTTTATTTTGATAAAATTACTTACGAAAAAATTGATGACAATCACATGATTGTTTATGTTTTAATGGAAGAAAGTGGCGAAGAATTAATTTTTAATTTTAAGAAATAAAAATGAGTAAAACCTGTTTAGAATGTGGCGATAAAATTGTAGGTCGCGAAGACAAGAAGTTTTGCAGCGATGCTTGTCGGAATGCTTACAATAATAAAATGAACAAAGATCAAAACAATTTAATGCGTAACATTAACAATAAACTACGCAAAAATTACCGCATCCTTTGTGAATTAAATCCCGAAAATAAAACCAAAACTACTCGAACAAAGTTATTAGCAAAAGGTTTCGATTTTGAATTTGTAACTTCAGTTTATGAAACCAAAAACGGAAATACTTATTATTTTTTATACGACCAAGGCTATATGGCAGTAGAAAATGATGGTTATGTTTTGGTTAAAAAGGATAGTTAGTTTTAAGAGAAAAAATATCTCGACTAAGCTCGATATGACAAATAATAAATTAAATGAATAAAAAAATATCTATATTAGGTTGTGGTTGGTTAGGATTACCATTAGCCCAACAATTTGTAACCAAAGGTTATGAAGTAAAAGGTTCTACAACTTCCATATCTAAACATCACGAACTAAAAGAGCAAAATATTCAACCTTATATTGTTGAATTACATGAAAACGAAGTTTATGGCGATTTTGACCAATTTTTAGAAGGAAGCGAACTTCTGGTTATTAATTTTCCGCCAAAATTAAATGGCGAAAGTCCAGAAAGTTTGGTAAAAAAAATAAAAAAGTGTTTACCTTTTATAGAAAAATCAACAGTTAAAAAAGTAATATTTGTAAGTTCTACAGCTGTTTTTCCTGATAGTTTTCCTATGAAAACCATTTATGAAGATACACCACCTCAACCTAATGATGAGCGAGGCAAACAACTATTAGAAAGCGAAAATCGTTTGAGATATAATACTCATTTTGAAACCACAATTTTACGTTTTGGAGGTTTAATAGGTGAAGAGAGACACCCAATAAATTTTATCGCTGGAAAGAAAAATATTGACAATCCTGAAGCTCCTGTAAATTTGATTCACCAACAAGATTGCATCAATCTTATCTTTCATATTATAGATCATAATTTATGGGGGAAAGCCTTAAATGCGACCTATCCTAAACATCCTAAACGCAACGAATATTATACTGAAAAAGCAGCAACTCTTGGTTTAGAAATTCCTGAATTTAAAACAAATACTATTTCTAAAGGAAAATATATAAGTTGTAAATATTTGCGTGAAAAATATGGATTTGAGTTTTTGAATGAAATTTAGAATAAATAAAAAACTGTCATTCTGAATGAAATGAAGAATCTTTTTTTACTGTTAAGATTTTTCGACTTCGCTCAAAATGACAGTATAATCTTTTTAAGTTCTCGATACATTCCAATTTCATTGGAATACTCGAACTGACGAGATTACCAAATTTTAACTCGGTCTGCAGGTTTTACATACATTCCGTCTCCTTCTTTAACTCCAAATGTATTATAGAAAGCATCCATGTTTTTTAATGGTTCACTAGCTCTATACATTCCTGGTGAATGTGGATCTGTTTTTACTTGATTTTTAATTGCTTCATCACGCATTTTTGTTCTCCAAATAGTTGCCCAAGAAATAAAGAAACGTTGATCTGGAGTATAACCATCTATTAAACCAGGATTTCCTTTTTCTTTCAAATAAATTTGTAAACCATCATAAGCGGCGTTGATTCCACCTAAATCTCCAATATTTTCTCCAAGTGTAAATTTACCATCAACGTAAATACCAGGTAATGGCTGTAAGTTTGAATATTGAGCAGCTAAAGCACCACCAAGTTCTGTAAATTGTTTTAAATCTTCATCACTCCACCAATTTACTAAGTTTCCGTTTGAATCGTAACGAGAACCTGAATCGTCAAAACCATGAGAAATTTCATGTCCAATTACCGCTCCAATTCCACCATAATTAACCGCTTCATCAGCTTTGTAATCATAGAAAGGAGGTTGTAAAATAGCCGCTGGGAACACAATCTCATTATTTGACGGATTGAAATATGCATTTACAGTTTGAGGTGACATTCCCCATTCTGTTTTATCAACTGGTTTTCCTAATTTATCTAAATTCTTTTGGTGCGACCACAATGAATATTGTCTAGAATTTTCAAAATAAGTTCCGCCGTTCTCTGGGCTAGTAACTGTTAATTTTGAGTAATCTTTCCATTTATCAGGATATCCAATTTTAACTGTTAATTTGTTTAACTTCAATTTTGCATTTTCCTTAGTTGAAGGCGTCATCCAAGGTAAATTATCAATTCTATTTTCAAAAGCCTTCATAACATTTGCAATCATAGCTTGTGCTTTCGCTTTTGCCTCTGGAGGGAATTTTTTAGCTACATATAATTTACCTAAAGCTTCACCTAATCTACCATTTACTGTTGCTAAAGCTCTTTCTTCTGCTGGACGTTGTTTAACTGCTCCTGTTAAAGTTTTACCATAGAAATCCCAATTTGCATCAGCAATTTCAGTTGATAATACTCCTGAAGCATCGTTTAATAAAGTCCAACGTAAATATGCTTTCCAAGAAGCTAAATCTCCTTCTTTGAAAATTGCTTCAACTCTTTCTAAATATTTTGGTTGCGAAACTACAACTGAATCAATCTTTCCAATTCCAACACCTGTTAAATAATTATCCCAATTAACTGTTGGTAAAACTTTACCTAATTCAGCAACTGTCATTGGATTATAAGTTTTTCTTCTATCACGACGTTCTACTCTATCTAACATCGATTCTGCCATTTTAGTTTCTAGTGCTAAAATTTGCTCTGCTGAAGTCTTAGCTTGAGCTTCAGAATCTCCTAAAAATTGTAACATTCTTGTTACGTGCGCTACATATTTAGCTCTTTTTTCTTTAGTATCTTCTGCATCAGAAACATAATAATCTCTGTCTGGTAATCCTAAACTTCCGTTACCAATATAAACTACATTTCGATTACTGTCTTTAGCATCTGTATAAATATAACTTCCGAAGAAACCAATACTAGCTTCTGGTTCTAATTCAGTTGTTAAAGCAACTAAATCTTTTGCGTTTTGAATTTTATCAATTTTAGCTAAATATGGTTTTAATGGAGAAATACCCATTTTGTTACGGGTAATCGTATCTAAAACTGATTTGTACAAACTTAATGCTTTTCCTTGATCAGAGTTTGGATCAATCGATTTATCTGCTAAAGCTTCTTTTAAGATTGCCATTACATCATCGTCAGTATTTTTACGAAGTTCATCAAAACTACCCCAACGCGTTCTATCGGCTGGAATTTCGGTTTTGTCTAACCACTTTCCATTTACATAACGAAAGAAGTCGTTACTTGGACTTACTGATGTATCCATGTATTCTGTGTTAATACCTGGACTTGATTTTTTTGTTTCTGTTTTTGCCACTTCTTGATTTGACTTACAAGAATTTAATAATGACAATAAAAAAAGGAAGCCTAAGCTTCCTTTAATCATATTTTTTTCATTTCATTTTGGTTAAAGAAAGTTATCATACAAATATAACTTTTCAAAATGTTTATTTTTATTCTTTAACAATTCTTTTTACAACGTTTTTACCTTCAGCAGAAACTTTAACAAAATAAATTCCTTGTGAAGCAGCACTCAAATCGATCGAAGTTTCAAAATTAGAAACGTTTAATTTATCTTTTGAAAGTACTAATTTTCCAGTTACATCGTAAACCTCAACCTTTTCTGGGGTTTTATTTCCTAAAGAAATATTGAAAACACCTTTAGAAGGGTTTGGATAAACCATAACCGTATTTGAATTAAAATCACTTGTAGATAAAGTACCTTCTATTACAAAGTTATCAATATAAACACCTGCTTGATTCTCAGCTTCATCTGAATGGAAGACAATTCTAAAAATTACATTAGCTTGTCCAACTAAACTATTTAATGAATAAAAATAATTTGTTTGAGTTGTATTGGTGCCAGTCCATTGAGCGCCTGGACAGTTAAAACAATCGTTCCCTGTAGTAAATTCAGTTCTATTACTATTGTACCAGTTTGGTCCCATTTGTCCTAAAACTGTCCAAGTTGAACCAAAATCTGTTGAATACTCCACATAAGTTACATCCCAATCTTGCTCTAAGTCATACTTCATGTCAAACTTAATTTGCGGATTTACAGCATAAGTTAAATCATAACATTGAGATACTAAATAAGCTTTTGTTAAATCGGGATAATTACCTGATAAATTAGTAGCATATACTGAATTCGTTCCACTTGAAATTGTGCCTGTAGTAATTCCTATTTGCCATAAAGCTCCATTAGCACCTTCTATATAACTAATTAATGCGTCGTTTGGAGTTGTAGTAAAAGGATTAACTTGCCCGATAGTACCTGCATCATTCACATAAAAAGTTGTCGACAAATTATTATTATCAGGATATGCATCATTTACAATTGTAGTTGTAATATCTATAGTATGTGTTCCTCTTGTTAAAGAATTTAAAGTTGGTAAATTAATTACTTGAGAACTTCCTACATTGATTGATCCATTCCAAGTAATATTATTAGGATTTCCATCTACAATATAATCTACTTGAACAGCATTAATAACATTTTGTCCGTTGTTTTTAACTTGAATTGACGGAGTAACTGACCCACAAGAAACATTTATTGGATTGCTTATATTTTCTAATTTCACATCATTATTTGGTACTTCAACTGGGATATCTGTTTGCCAAACACCTCTACCATATGTTCCTGCAATTAATTTAGAATCTTCTAAATTAATCTCCAAATCTCTAACATCTACATTTGGCAAATTAGTATCGAAAGGTTCAAAAGCTGACATCGTATCATCTTTGTAGTATACTCCTAAAGTAGTACCCACATAAATTGGATTTAAAGAATTTCTTCCTTGGTGTACAATAATTCTTTTCCCAATATTAGGAATTCCATTTGTAATATCAGTAAAAGTTGTACCTCCATTGTTTGAAACTAAAACTTGTCCATAAGTATATTTAGTTGTTAAGTACACAATATTACTATTTGAAGAGTGTACATCAATTGACTCAATTGGCGTAGAAGCAGTATAAACTAAATTAAAAGTAATTCCTTTATCTGTACTTTTATATAAATTTCCGCTATTTTTAAGAGAAACATACATGTTATTGTCGTTCATTGGATCTATAGCGATGCATATTATATTTCCTGAACCAATGGTTGTACTTTGTTGTACCCAAGCATTGTTAACCAATTTATAAAGTTTTGTAAAACCAGCAAATAACTCTCCTTGAGAATTCATTGACATAGGTGTTACCCAGTCTCCTTGTTCACCACTTGGTCCTGAAACTGCTGAAGATAAACTTACTCCTGCATCATTACTTATATACATGTTTTGACCATAGTAAATAAATCCATAATATTGATTAGGGTTCAAAGGATTAATCGCATTATCCATACCATCACCTCCATGATAACCTCTCCAAGTATTATTGTTATAGGCAAAACCTCCATTATCTTGAAGTCCACCAGCTATATTGTTAGCGCTTTGTTTAGCTACAGAAATCTTATAAAACTGCCCTATTTGAGCTTCTCCAGTTAAATCTGAAAAACTAGCAGCATTATTATCAGACATGTAAATACCTCCATCACTTCCACAGTATAGCTTATTTCCATGAAAACCTAAATAATGAATATCGGCATGCGTAAATGTTGCATTATATGTACTCCAGTTATTTATTTTTGTAGATGAAGCGCCACCATTAGTAGATTTCCATACATTTAGACACCCCGTATAAACCTCTTCCGCATTTGTTGGTGATGCAGCAAAAGCTAAATCATACCAAGCTTGAGAAGATTCTAAAATATTGGTAGTATTTGAAACTTTAGTGAAATTTGTACCCGAATTAGTAGACTTATAAATACCCAAAAAGGCACTTGAAGTACTTGCTCCTAAAACATAAACGTAGTTTGCATTTGCAGGTGTAACATCTAAAATTAATCTACCAGCACTTAAGGGCATTCCTGAAGTAACAACTGTAAAACTATCACCAGAATTAGTAGATTTATAAAATCTATTATTTGTAGTTGCATAAACTACTGATGGATCATTTGGTTTTAATCTTATAGAACCCTGAGAAAAATCACCTGTTTGAACCATTGTCCATGAGGTTCCAGCATTTACAGTTTTATACAAACCTACATTTGTTGCACACCATAAAATTTGATTATTTGTAGGATGAATTACAATATCACCTGCAAAACTAGATGTATTTGTAAACGTTAATCCTGTTGTATTCCAAGTTACACCACCATCGGTTGATTTTAATACACCAACTGAATAAGTGTCTGATGCATCTTTATCTCCAGTTGCAATATAAATTGTATTAGAATTAGAATAATCTACTGCAATACCTGATACACCTAACTGTGGTAAATAGTCAGACATTGGAGTCCAGGTTATTCCTGCGTCTGTAGATTTCCAAATTCCACCTCCAGGAGTGCCAAAATAAATTGTATTTGGATTACTAGGATCTACATGAACAATATTAACTCTTCCTCTAGCCATTGTAGAATTAGGCTGAGCATTTTGAGTTGGACCTATTGGCTCCCAATTACTTGGCGGGGCAGCCATAGTGCTTTTATTGTTAGCTTTTGCAATATTTTTTTCTCTCCAAGCATCCCAAAGTTCTTGAGGAGTAATTAAATATCCCTGCTCATTTACGTTATTACTCCATTGATATTCCCATCTTTTAAATGGTTTAAATCCAGAGCCTTTTTTTCTCCAATCATGAGTTGACCAATATTGTTCAAACTCATCTACTAATTGGTTAATTGTTTGGTCTTGTTGTCTACCTTGAGAGTTTGAGTTTCTCCAAGGCGCATTTGAATTAAATTGCGCATTACCCAAAAAGGTAATTAATAAACTCGCAATCAGAAAATTAGATTTCATTTTGGTTAGGTTTTTTGTTGTGTTGCGAATATACTATTTTTTTAAAAGAATCATAATTTAAATTATCAAATTCTAAATAAAACTTTAATTTTGCATTAAAAAAGATGAAATCCTTCAATAAAAAATATTATTTCTTACTAACAATTGTACTAATCCTAGTTTTTTTTGGTATATATTACTCATCAACACCGAAAAAAAGTTTACCAATTTTCACTCCACGCGATGTTAATCCAGAATTAGTAGATACAACAGTTCAACATATTGGTTACAACCATATTATTCAAGATTTTGAATTTACGAATCAAAATGGCAAAAAAATCACGCAAAAAGATTATGAAAATAAAATTTATGTAGCCGATTTTTTCTTTACTACTTGTCCAACAATTTGTCCTAAAATGACTGACAATATGGTTTGGTTACAAGAACAAATAAAGAACAATCCAAAAGTTATGTTGTTATCGCATTCGGTTACTCCAGATATCGATACTCCTGAAGTTTTAAAAAATTATGCACTTGAAAAAGGAGTGATTGATAGTAAGTGGAATTTAGTTACTGGTGACAAAAAAGACATTTATTATATCGCTAGAAAATCTTACTTAGTAGTAAAAACTGGTAAACCAGAAGAACTATATGATATGGTGCATACAGAAAATTTTGTTTTAGTAGATCAAAAAAGAAGGATTCGTGGTTTTTATGACGGAACCAACATAGAAGAAGTTAAAAAATTACTAGAAGATATTAATTTCTTATCACAAGAATAAAATTGATATTTATCATTTTCGTTATTAAAAATATAGCTACATTTGTATTTTAATTCAATCTAAATAAGGATGTCAATTCTGTTATCAGATTTAAAAATTGGTGATAAAGCTATAATAGTCGATGTAAACATTGAAGAAATTCCATTAAAATTATTAGAAATGGGATGTTTACCTGGCAACACTATAGAACTTATTCAAATTGCGCCTTTTGGAGATCCTTATTATTTTAACATAAATGATTCACATGTTGCTATTCGTAAAGAAACAGCAAATGAAATTAATGTTGTTATCGAAAATCAGTTGGTATAATACATGTCAAATTCAATTATAAAAGTTGCTTTAATTGGAAATCCTAATGTAGGGAAAACCTCCGTTTTTAATCAACTCACAGGTTTAAATCAACAAGTAGGAAATTATCCTGGAATTACTGTTGAAAAAAAACAAGGAATTGCAAAAATTTCAAATGACGTTAAGGCAAAAATTATCGATTTACCAGGAACTTATAGCTTAAATGCTAGTTCCATTGATGAAAATGTTGTTATTGAATTATTACTAAACAAAAACGATGCAGATTTTCCAGATGTAGCTGTTGTGGTTACTGAAGTAGAAAATTTAAAGCGAAACTTACTTCTTTTTACTCAAATTAAAGATTTAGAAATTCCCACCATATTAGTTATCAATATGGCGGATAGAATGTCTTTAAAAGGAATTGAGCTAGATCTTGAAGTTTTAGAAAGAGAATTAAAAACCAAAATTGCTTTAGTGAGTTCTAGAAAAAAAACTGGAATCGACACACTAAAAGAGCTTATTCTTAATTATAAAGAAATTCCAACCGAACCTTGTTTAAATGCTTCAAGCATTGATCCTGAATATTTTGATAAATTAAGACGAGCATTTCCAAATCAATTACTTTATAAACTTTGGTTAGTAATTACACAAGATGTTAACTTTTTAAATTTGGAACGAAATGAAATTAAAAGTTCATTTACAAAATCGCATTCCGATTTAAAAAGGTTACAACAAAAAGAAACAATAAAGCGTTACCAATTTATTAACGACACTCTTAAAATTGGTCATAAAATAGATCAATCTAAAGCGACCGATATACGCGCAAAAATTGATCGTGTTTTAACACATAAAATATTTGGTTATGTAATTTTCTTCGGAATATTACTATTGATTTTTCAGTTTTTATTCGATTGGAGTAGTATTCCGATGGATTTTATAGACGAAACATTTGCCAACTTAAGTTCGTTTGCCAAAACAAATTTACCAGAAGGAAAATTTACCGATTTAGTATCAGATGGTATCATTCCCGGAATTGGTGGAATTGTAATTTTTATACCTCAAATTGCATTTCTTTTCTTATTTATTTCGATACTAGAAGAAAGTGGTTACATGAGTCGTGTTGTCTTCTTGATGGATAAAATAATGCGTCGATTTGGATTGTCAGGTAAAAGCGTTGTGCCTTTAATTTCAGGGACTGCTTGTGCAATTCCGGCAATAATGGGAACGCGAAACATTGAAAACTGGAAAGAACGTTTAATTACAATATTAGTAACTCCTTTTACAACATGTTCGGCTCGTTTACCAGTTTATGCAATTTTAATTTCGCTAATTATTCCCGAAAAAAGATATTTTGGATTTTTAAGTTTACAAGGTTTAACCTTAATGACATTATATCTACTTGGTTTTGGAATGGCAATACTTTCTGCATACATTTTAAACAAAGTTTTAAAGCTAAACTGCAAATCATATTTTGTAGTAGAAATGCCGTCATACAAAATTCCAATGTTTAAAAATGTTTCTATTAATGTAATTGAAAAAACAAAAGCTTTTGTAGCTGGGGCTGGTAAAATTATTTTGGCACTATCTGTAGTATTATGGTTCTTGGGCTCACATGGACCATCAAGTTTTAACGATGCCGAGAAAATTATAGTAGAAAGTAATCCAAATGCAAATGCAGAACAACTTGAAGATATAATCAATTCTTATAAATTAGAAAACTCCTACATTGGTATTATGGGTAAAACCATTGAGCCTTTAATTAAACCATTAGGTTACGATTGGAAAATAGGTGTTGCTGTTGTAAGTTCATTTGCTGCTCGTGAAGTTTTCGTAGGAACATTGGCAACCATTTATAGTGTTGGAAGTCATAGCGAAGAAGAAGTTACTATAAAAAATAGAATGGCTGCTGAAGTTCATCCTACAACAGGAACAAAAGTTTTCAATTTTGCAACTGGAGTTTCATTACTTTTATTTTATGCTTTTGCTATGCAGTGTATTTCAACTTTAGCTATTGTAAAAAAAGAGACTAACTCTTGGAAATGGCCAATAATTCAACTTGTAGTTATGAGCGGATTTGCCTACGTTGTTGCTTTAACTGCTTTTCAAATTTTAAAATAAAGAGGCGTAATTTTTGATGTTTTTTAGTAAAAAACTAATGAAAAAATCATTTCTCATATTAGTTATAATTCTGTCTTTTAACAACTTATTTTCTCAACGAGTTGATAAATCTAAAAGTGAATTAAATTCAGGAAAATCCTCTGGAACAAGAAGTAGTTCCAATGGCTCAAGTTCAGCTAGAAGTTCATCAAATGATTATGGAATAGCAAGCTTATTTGCAGAAACGTTTTTATATGTTACTTTTTATTCTACTATTGGCGATTATAGAAGTGAGGAACATCTTTACAATTCATTATCTAAATATCCTTATTTTGATGGAGAATCGGGAAATTTTCAAACCTATAACGACAGCATCGGAAATGGTAATTTAATGCGATTTGATATAGAAGATCATTTACTTTATAACAATCGCAATTTATTTGGAAATCATTTAAAAGCAAAATTTAGACCATTTCAATTTTTTTACATACAAGCAGATTACCGCGAGTTAATAGAAAAAAATTTATTTACAAACCAATTTTCAAATCTTTCGGTATTTCAATTTAATTTGGCTTATGATAGAATTCGTTTTAAAAAATTTAATTTCGGATGGACACTTGGCGCAACATATATAGGAAATAAAGTTCAAAAAATTGGTTTTTCATACGGATTAAATGCAGATGTTTTTATTGTAAAAAACATTAGTTTTAACAGCGCTATGCTTTGGAGTAATATAAACGGACTTCCAGTAAATTCATTTGAATTAAGAGGAAAATACCATAAAAAGAAATACTTCTTTTCTATAGGATATGAGCATTTAAAAATTGCATCACCAAATTATAATTTTGTAACTTTAGGAACTGGAATTTATTTTTAAAACATGGATATTCAAGAAATTTTAGCTTACCTTTCTTTAGCCATTGCTGTAGGGTTTTTGGTTAAGAAATTCTTTTGGAAAAAAACTGCAAAAAAGAACTCAAAATCTTGTGGAGACGATTGTAGTTGTCATTAGCCCAAAGCAACATCTAAACTCATCATTACTATAAAACCTGCAATCAAACCTAAAGTAGCAATATCAGTATTTTTATCTTGTTGTGTTTCTGGTATTACTTCTTCTACAACAACAAATATCATAGCTCCAGCTGCAAATGCTAATGCGTAAGGTAAAATTGGAGTAAAAAAAGTTACTGCAACTGCGCCCAAAACTCCAGCCATAGGTTCAACTAAAGCCGATGCTTGTCCGTACATAAAACTTTTTCTTCTGCTCATTCCCATTCTTCTTAAAGGCATT
The DNA here is from genome assembly GCF_009363055.1 of Flavobacterium haoranii. Taxonomy (NCBI): domain Bacteria; kingdom Pseudomonadati; phylum Bacteroidota; class Flavobacteriia; order Flavobacteriales; family Flavobacteriaceae; genus Flavobacterium; species Flavobacterium haoranii. The sequence continues at coordinate 2,086,285 of NZ_CP045292.1, forward strand.
GAAACGGCAATTCCTTCTGGAAAGTTTTGTATACCAATACCAATAGCTAAAGTAACCGCACCAGCTATTGAAGCTTCTGGAATTCCTGCTGCCACTCCACCAAATAATACTCCAACCGCTAAACCTTCAGGAATATTATGTAGCGTAATTGCCAAAACTAATAAGGTAGTACGTTGCCAAGGTGATTTTATTCCTTCCGATTCTTTAAAATTAATATGTAAATGCGGTAATGTTTTATCTAATGCAAATAAAAACAAAGCTCCCATTAAAAACCCAATTGAAGCGGGCATTACTTTTACAAAACCTTCTCCATCGCTCATTTCTATAGCTGGCGATAAAAGACTCCAATAGCTCGCTGCTATCATCACACCGCCTGTAAAACCAAGCATTCCGTCTAAAACCGCTCGATTCATATTCTTGAAGAAAAAAACGAAAGACGCTCCAAGTGCTGTTAAAAACCACGTAAATAAAGTAGCATAAAGTGCTGCTAAAATGGGATCTATTGATTCAAAGTAGGTTATTATTGTATTGAACATAATTATTGTATGTATAAATTATTGGCAATTTTATTTGATAACGTTATTATTTTATCTGAAATTACTATTTGTAACGATTCATCAAAAGGTTCTTTGTTTTTAATAATAATTTCAGTCCCTAATGAAATTTTATGCTTGTCTAAATATTGTAAAAACTCTGTCGATGAATCTTTAACACCCACACAAGTAACTTTTTTATTTAATGGTGCTTCACTCAAAAGTAATTTAGTCATTTTAACTATTTCTCCTTTTGCGTTTGGAATTGGATCGCCATGTGGATCAACTGTTGGGTTTCCTAGAAAATCATCTAAACTATTAATTAATTTTTCAGAATGAATGTGTTCTAATTCTTCCGCAATTTCATGTACTTCATCCCAAGAAAACTTTAATTTTTCAACTAAAAAAACTTCCCACAAACGATGTTTTCTTACTAACATTTTAGCAGCTAAAAGCCCTTGCTCTGTTAGTTTTACTCCTTGATACTTTTGATAATTAACCAATTGCTTTTCTGATAATTTTTTCATCATATCGGTTACAGATGAAGCTTTTGTATCTAACATACTGGCAATAGCATTCGTATTAACTCCTTTTGGACTTACTACCGATAAATGATATATAACTTTTAAATAATTTTCTTCAGAAGTGGTCATTAACTTAGTTTTAGTGCTACAAAAATAATAAATTTTAAGATACAAAATATTATTTTTAGATTTGTCTAAAAATTAATTTAATGTTTATTAAAAAAATAATTTCAGTTGCACTTTTTTTTATAAGTAATTCAATTTGTGGGCAATACAGTTTGGAAGGTATTGTTATGAACAAACAAGAACCTATAGCTTTCGTTAATATATATTGCAAAGAACTAGACAAAGGAACTTCAACAAATGAAAAAGGCTATTTTAAAATTGATTTTACTTCCTCTGGAGAATACCATATCACTATATCGTATGTTGGGTTTCAAACTCTACAACAAAAAATTATAGTTTCAGAAAATCACGCAAATCAATTTAAAGAATTTCAATTAGAACCAGAAGCTTCTGTACTTGATGAAATTGTAGTTTCTGGAACTTTAAAAGCTGTATCACGATTAGAAACCCCAGTCCCTGTTGAAATTTATTCCGTTACTTTTTTAAAGAAAAATCCAACGCCTAATATTTTCGAAGCTATGCAAAATGTAAATGGCGTTCGTCCCCAAGTTAATTGTTCTATATGCAATACTGGCGATATTCACATAAACGGTTTAGAAGGACCTTACACTATGGTGACAATTGATGGTATGCCCATCGTAAGCGGACTATCAACTGTTTATGGTTTGTCGGGAATACCGAATTCATTAATTGAGCGTATTGAAATTGTGAAAGGACCGGCCTCAAGTTTGTATGGAAGTGAAGCAGTTGGCGGATTAATTAACATAATAACAAAAGATGCCTCAATTGCTCCAAAAGTTTCATTTGACATATTTTCTACATCTTGGTTAGAACATTCTATAGATTTGGGATTCAAAAAAAATTTTGAAAAATCTTCTTCATTATTAGGAATCAGTTTTTTCAACTATCAAAATCCAATAGACCACAACCACGATAACTTTACTGATGTAACACTTCAAAATCGTATTTCAATATTTAACAAATGGCATTTTGATAGAAATAACAACAAAAATTTTCAATTGGCGGCTCGCTATTTTTATGAGGATAGATGGGGTGGCGAAATGCAATGGAATAAAAATTATAGAGTAGGAAATGAAGTTTATGGTGAAAGCATTTATACAAATAGAGCCGAATTATTAGGTCAATATGAATTACCAATGACTGAGAAAATGTTACTTTCATTTTCACTAACGGGTCACGATCAAAACTCAGCCTATGGAACCACAATATACAATGCGCAACAATATATTGGTTTTGGACAATTAACTTGGGACAAAGAAATAAAAAAACATGAATTATTATTAGGAACGACTTTTCGTTACCAATTTTATAATGATAATTCTATGGCCACCAAAAATGCAGATAAAACTACAATTACAAGTTTATTTATTCAAGACGAATGGAAATTTTACAACAAACAATCTCTTTTAGCTGGAAGCAGATTGGATTATAATTCTAATCACGGAATTATTTACACACCAAGACTAGCCTATAAATGGAAACCTAAAACCAATTCAATTTTTAGAATTAATGCAGGAACAGGATTTCGTATCGTAAATTTATTTACTGAAGAACATGCTGCTTTAACTGGAGCAAGAGAAGTGGTAATTCTTGAAGATATAAAACCCGAACAATCTTATAATGTAAACCTAAATTATTTATACAAAGGCAAATTTGCTCAAAATAATCATTTTACAATTGAAACCTCATTATGGTATACTTATTTTACAAATCAAATTGCACCAGATTATGATACAAATCCTAATCAAATTATATATTCAAACCTAAATGGTTATTCGGAATCTATTGGCGGTTCAATAAACTTAGATATTATAACATCTTATGAAATAAAAGCGAATATTGGAACAACACTTATAAAACCAACGCTTCATAGAGATGGAATTTCCACGGCTCCTATTTTAACAGAAAAATGGAGTGGAACCTGGGGAATTAGTTATATAACTAAAAAAGGAATTTGGTCATTCGATTACACGGGAAACATCTATGGTCCAATGCGTTTACCACTAGCAAGTGCGTTGGATCCAAGAAAAGAATATTCACCCGTATGGAGTATTCAAAACATTCAAACTACTTATAAAGGATTTCAGCATTTTGAAATTTATGGAGGAATTAAAAATTTATTGAATTGGACACCTGCAAAAAACAATCCTTTTCTGATTGCAAGAGCAAACGATCCGTTCGACCAAAACGTTCAATATGACACAAATGGAAATGTAATTCCTTCAACAAATAACCCTTATGCTTTATCATTTGATCCAACTTATATTTACGCTCCTAATCAAGGAATTAGAGCTTTTATAGGTATTCGACACTCGTTAAACTAAACCTAATAGAGAAAATAAAATAAGCGATAGTTAAACTTTATACAACTACAAATTAATTAATCTAAAAACTTTGTAAATTTGCCTGATTATTAATTTAAAAAAGATTGTTATGTATCCAGAAGAAATGGTAAAACCAATGCGCGAAGAACTATCTGTTGTTGGTTTTCAAGAATTATATACAGCAGAAGATGTAGAACAAGCATTAGCAAAAGAAGGAACAACGTTAGTGGTAGTAAACTCTGTTTGTGGTTGCGCTGCTCGCAATGCCCGTCCTGGTGCAAGAATGAGTTTAGACAATGCAAAAACACCTACACAATTGGTAACAGTTTTTGCAGGAGTTGATAAAGATGCTGTTTCAAAAGCTAGAGAACACATGTTCCCTTTCCCTCCATCATCGCCAAGTATGGCATTATTTAAAAATGGTGAATTAGTACACATGCTAGAACGTCATCACATTGAAGGAAGACCTGCAGAAATGATTGCAGAGAATCTTAAAGATGCTTACAACGAGTTCTGTTAATTATATAAAGCCTTAAACAATGTTTAAGGCTTTTTTTTGCAACCAATTTCATTTTTTTGCATCTACTACAAAAAAACAATTATGAAAAAAATCGTTCCGTTTATTTTAATTCTCATTGCATTACAAAGCTTTCAGTGTGAAAATGATAATCAAAATGATGTCATTACTGAAGAAATGTTGAACAATAAAAGAACTGAAATAACAAATTACATTGGTCAGTTTTCTTGTAGTGCTACGTCAACTTGTAACTTTATTGCATTAGGTTCAAAACCTTGTGGTGGTCCGCGAGAATATCTTGTTTACTCCAATAATGTGGACCAAAATGAATTGCAACAACTAGTTAGTGAATATTACACAATGGATTCTACACGAAATGTTCAAACAAATGCTATCTCAGATTGTAGTATAGTAATGCCTCCAGAAAATATAAATTGCATAGATGGTGTGTGTACAATAATTAATTAAAACTGCTCTTAAAAGTAATTGTAAATTTTACTATGCAAGCATATAGAAAGACCACCTATAATGGTGGTTTTTTCTATTATAAATGTACTTTTGTCTAATAATTAGCGTTATTTAATATAATACAAAATGCAAAAAATAATTTCATATCCACTTACGGTTCTATTTTATTTAGTTTTTGGTTTATGGTTAATCATTTTTCAACCCATTCAATGGATATGTTATAATGTATTTGGATATAATGCTCACCGATTGAGTGTTGCTTTTTTAAACTTCTTTCTATTAAGAACAACTCATATTTTAGGAACAACTTATGTTGTAAAAGGAAGAGAAAAATTGCCACCAAATAAACCTTTGATTTTTGTAGCTAATCATCAAAGTTTATATGACATCCCTCCATTTATATGGTTTATGAGAGCTTGGCATCCAAAATTTATTAGTAAAAAAGAATTAGGAAAAGGAATACCAAGTGTTTCGTATAATCTAAAATATGGCGGAAGTGCTCTAATTGATCGTAAAGATCCTAAACAAGCATTACCTGAAATTAAAAAATGTGCCGAATTAATTAACAACAACAATTACTCGGTAGTAATATTTCCTGAAGGAACAAGAAGCAAAACTGGCACGCCAAAACCATTTTCGGTTAATGGTTTAAAAATGTTATACAAATTTGCTCCTGATGCCTATTTTGTTCCTGTAACAATTGAGAATTCATGGAAAATGACCCGTTATGGACAATTTCCATTAGGAATAGGAAACAGATTAAAATTTACTGTTCATGAGCCTTTAAAAATTTCAGAATATAATTTTGAAGAAATTTTCGAAAAAACAGAAAAAACTGTAAAAAATAACTTAACCTAATAAAAAATTACAATGTCTATTAAAAATGTACGCTTGGAAGTAATGCAGTTTCTTGAAAAGAAGATAGATTCTTTTATGGAAGAATTCTTGATTCCTGTAGAGAAAATTTGGCAACCAAGTGATCTTTTACCTAGTTCTGAAAATGAAAATTTTTTGGAAGAAGTAAAAGAATTAAGAGCAATTGCTAAAGACTTACCTTACGATTTTTGGGTATCTTTAGTAGGTGACACGATAACAGAAGAAGCTTTGCCAACCTATGAGTCTTGGCTTATGGAAGTTGAAGGAGTCGATAATGAAGGAAGAAATGGCTGGAGCAAATGGGTGCGTCATTGGACTGGAGAAGAAAATCGTCATGGAGATGTATTAAACAAATATCTATATCTTTCTGGAAGAGTAAATATGCGCGAAGTTGAAATGACAACACATCATTTAATTAATGATGGTTTTGATATTGGAACTGGAAAAGATCCGTATAAAAACTTTGTTTACACTTCTTTTCAAGAACTTGCAACTTATATTTCGCACAACAGAGTTGCTCAAATTGCAAGACAATTTGGTGATAAAAAATTGTTTAAAATGTGTAATTTAATTGCTGGAGACGAAATGCGTCATCATTTAGCTTACAGCGAGTTCATTAATCAAATTTTCAAAGTTGACCCAAGCGAAATGATGTTGGCTTTTGAACATATGATGAAAAGAAAAATTACAATGCCTGCACATTTTTTAAGAGAGTCAGGTGAAAAAATCAGTACTCTTTTTGAAGAATTTTCTAATTCGGCTCAACGTATAGGGGTTTATACTTCAAACGATTATGTTGAAATTTTGGAAAAATTAATTGTAAAATGGGAAATTGACAAAATAAATGGTTTAAATGACCAAGCTGAGAAAGCTCGAGATTACATCATGAAATTACCAACACGTTTAAAACGCGTTTCTGAAAGATTAGTAGTGCCAGAAAATCCATATTCTTTTAAATGGATCGAAGCTGGAGCTATGTAATATAAAATTAAATCCTTTCCTTTGTGAAAGGATTTTTTTTGAATGATACTTAGTAGAACCATACAATTTGTAAAACAAACTTTAGAACACGCAGAAGGTGGCCACGATTGGTTTCACATAGAGCGTGTTTATAGAAACTCAGTAAAAATTGCTGAAGACGAAGACTGTAACCTTTTAGTAGTACAACTTGCTGCTTTATTACACGATATTGCCGATTCAAAATTTCATAATGGTGATGAAACCATAGGGCCAAAAGTAACTCGCAATTTTTTGGAACAAGAAAATGTAGATTCTGAAACTATTAATGATGTAATTGCGATTATCGAGAACATTTCTTTTAAAGGCGGTAATTTTGAAAAAAAATACAGTTCTATTGAACTAGATATAGTTCAAGATGCAGATCGCTTAGATGCTATTGGTGCTATTGGAATTGCGAGAACATTTAATTATGGTGGTTTTAAAAACCGAGCACTTTATGATCCAAATATTGCTCCAAAAACTAACATGACTAAAGAAGAATATAAAAAAAGTGAAGCACCAACAATTAATCACTTTTATGAAAAATTATTGCTATTAAAAGATAAAATGAATACTAAAACAGGTAAAAAAATGGCTGAAGAACGTCATCGTTTTATGGAATTGTTTTTAGCACAATTTTATTCGGAATGGGACAGTTAATTTAACTTTTTAGTTTACATAAATTAAATTTTAACCCGTTTTAAATAGTTATTTATAATTTAAACTTTACAAATTTTTAATTTTTAATTGAAGGCCAGAAAAAAATAGAATTCGAATTTTGAACAACAAAATAATTCTATCTCAATGAGCCAAAATTCAATTTCAAGAAGACGCTTCTTATTTAATTCTTTACTTACAACTGGTGGGGTTTTACTAGCTCCAAATATTATAAGTTGTAGCAACGATTATGAAGTTTACGACATTCCTTCAACCTATACAAACGATAGCTTTTTATATGGGGTTGCCAGCTTTGATCCAAGTCATGATCAAGTAATTATTTGGACAAAATATGAATCTTCTAAAAAAGAAGCAAAAATATTTTGGCAAGTTGCTTACGATTCATCATTTAAAAATGTTGTAAGAAGTGGTGAAGCTATAGTCGATTTTACTACAGATTATACACTTGCAGTTGAAATTCAAAATTTAGAGCCTAACTCAAAATTATTTTATCGTTTTTTTAGCGTAGAAGATAATAGCGTTTCAGTTGTTGGAGAAACAATTACACTTCCTTTAAATGCTGACGAAATTAAATTAGCTGTTTGTTCATGTGCAAACTATCAAGCAGGTTTATTTAATGTTTACGGCGCTATGGCAAATTCAAATGCCGATATAATTGTGCATCTTGGCGATTACATTTACGAATATGGTGAAGGTGAATATGGCACAAATGAATACACAGCCAGTATAGGAAGAAATCATAAACCTTCAACAGAATTATTTACTTTATATGATTATAGAGAACGCTACAAACAATATCGTTCTGATAAAAACTTACAATTAGCACATCAAAAAAAACCTTTTATATGTGTTTGGGACGATCATGAAATCGCAAATGATACTTTTAAAGATGGAGCGGAAAATCACCAAGTTAATGAAGGGAGTTTTACTGAAAGAAAAGAAGCGGCTATTAGAGCTTATAGCGAATATTTACCAGTAAAAACAAGTGATAAAAACATTATTTATAGAAGTTTTAATATTGGAAACTTAGTTAATTTAATTATGCTTGACACGCGTGTTATTGGTCGAGATCAACAATTAAATTATGCAAATTATTATGATGCTTCAGGAAATTTCAATGCAGGAGCTTTCCAAAATGATTGGTTGAATCCAAACAGAAGTATTTTAGGTTCAACACAACGCAATTGGTTAATTTCTGAACTTAACAACAGTACAACTACTTGGCAAGTTTTAGGTCAACAAGTATTAATGGGAAAAATGATGTTACCTGCAGAAATGTTAGGAACACTTGCAACTGTGGAAGCTGAAGTGAGTGCAACGGGTTCTGCATCACCAAGTACAATGGTATATTTTCAACAACAAATTACAGAATTGGTAACTATAAAATTAAAAATGGCTAACGGAATACCTGTTACTGCTGAAGAGCAAACTCGAATTTCAACCGTTTTGCCTTATAACCTTGATGCTTGGGATGGATATCCAATTGAAAGAGAAGTTTTATATGCTAATTTATCTGGTAAAAAAGTAATCTCTCTTGCAGGTGACACTCATAATGCTTGGTATAACAAACTTTCAGATAGTTCAAATAATATCGTAGGTAGAGAATTTGCTACCTCCTCTGTAACTTCTCCAGGATTAGAAAATTATTTAGGAATTGACCCTAGCACTATAAACAGTTTTGAAGATGCTATGCAAATTTTAGTAAACGATTTAGATTATCTAAATGCTGTAGATAGAGGCTTCTTAGAAATTCGCTTCACACCTTCTAGTGCTGATGCCGAATGGAAATTTGTATCATCCGTTTTCAGCGACGGATACTTCATTTCTACTGATAAAACAGAAAATTATTCAGCTTAATTTCTTCTTATTTAAATTCTATCTACAAAAAAGGTCGCTAAACGCGACCTTTTTTTATTATAACTCAATTTTAGCAATTCGCTTATCTCTTCCCTTATTACCTTCTAAAAATATAGCTGAAAATTTATTTGAAAAAAGTCCTCCATTAGTTCTATAAGTAACTTTTGAATCTTTATCACTAATTAAAATTTTATAATTAAAATCTCCGTTTGGTTCAATTTCTATAACATATAAATTCATTTTTTTTACACTTGCTTGCGCAAATGCAATTCGATTATCTTTTAATTTCTTTACATCATCATCACCATTTAAAAACAAATACATTTTCCCATCTTTAACACCCGATGTAAAAGACAAATAATCAGTTAATCCAGAAGTAGCTTGTCCTTTATTAATTGTTCGCATCCAAATCATCTCCCCTTCAAAATTAAATTTACAAGAATAAATATCATTGTAATGATAAACTGTTCTTGTCGAAGTTTGTCCGTTTGGCCCGAATGTAGTGTGCGTTGTTATATAAAATTCTTCTGCATTAAAATAAATTTCATTATTATCAGAAATAAAAAAGTCTCGATATACAACATCACTAATTTCTTTTTTCTTGTCAGATTTCTTTTTCCCTTTTTTTTCACCATGTTTATCAATCATAAATTGTTCAGAAAAAGGAGTCATTTTTGTTTTTTGAACTGTTAATTCATTTTTATCTAATTTGTAATAAGCAAAACCTCTAAAATCATTAGAATTTTTTTCAGAATACATTCCTATGCAAAACAATCCTTTTTGATTTAATAAAACTTCAAGCGAATTTATATAAGTATCGTTTGTTTCGAAAGATTTAGAATTAACTCCAGAATTGTTGATACTGTATAACTTGTAAGTGTAATTAATTTGATCGTCTACTCTATCTTTAAAACTTTCATTTTTATAAGCTTTTCCTAAAAAGTAAACTGTTCCATCTTCATCACTTACCTCAAAAGAATTATATTTAAAATATTTATCCTTTATGTTCTCAGAAAATTCTTTTTCATAAACTTTATTCAATTGATTATCATATACTAAAACTCGATGCGTTTCTTGCTTTTTGTTTTTGATATCAAAATTAAATGCTATGTATTTTCCTGTTGCTGATATTCTTACTTCTCCATATGGATCGTGATCAATCTGAGAAAAATTTGAAAAGAAGAAAAGACCTACTCCAATTGCAAATGGACTTCTAACATTATCTTTGCCAATCGAAAAAATATTATTTTTAGTAAAATTAAAATCAGAAAGACTTCCTTTTATTACGTTATATTCTATAGTTTCTTCACTCTTGTTAACAATACACTCAATTAAATTTACAGTGTTGTCTTTAACAAACATCCCTTTAATTCCAGATTTTTTATCTTCGAACTCTTTTTGATTGACAAGTTTTAAATTTTCATCATAATATTCTAAGATATATCCTCTTGAATTCATTCCAAGTTTACTATACAAATGTCTTAGTAAAACCAAGCCTCCTTTATCATCGCTAGCTGAAAAAGCTAAATCAGAATTTGTGTTTTTATCTTTAAAAATTTCACTTTTGGTAACTTTAAAATCTGTAGATTGACCAATAGCAAAATTTGCACTTAATACAATTAGTAAAAGAGCAAAAAAAATTGATTTAAAATTCATTTATTATTTATAATTAATTATTTACCTGGAAAATTTGCTTTACGTTTTTCTAAAAATGCAGTGGTGCCTTCTTTAAAATCTTCAGTACCAAAACAAGCTCCGAAGTTTTTAATTTCAACCTCATAACCATTAACACCATCTGTATAGTTAGCATTTACAGATTCGATTGCTTTTGCAATAGCAACACTAGAGTTTTTAGTAATCTTTGAAGCAATTCCTTTAGCAAAATCTACTAATTCATTTTGTGGTACTACATGATTAACTAAACCATAGTTCAAAGCTGTTGAAGCATCTACCATTCCTGCTGTCATAATCATTTCCATAGCTCTGCCTTTACCTACTAATTGTGCCAAGCGTTGTGTACCTCCATAACCTGGAATTACACCTAATGTTACTTCTGGCAATCCCATTTTTGCATTATCTGATGCCACTCTAAAATGACAAGCCATCGCCAATTCTAGTCCGCCACCAAGAGCAAAACCATTAACAGCTGCAATAACGGGTGTGCTCAAATTTTGAACGAAATCAAATAATACTTCTTGTCCTTTTGCTGCTAATTTTCCACCTTCTTCTACTGAAAAATTTGCAAATTCAGAAATATCGGCACCTGCAACAAATGCTTTTTCACCGCTTCCTGTTACAATGATAACTTTTACATCAGTATCATTATTTAACATTTTAAAACCTTCGTGTAATTCTTCAATTGTAGCTTTATTTAAAGCATTTAATTTTGTTGGTCTATTAATTGTTACCAAAGCAATGTTTTCGCTTTTTTCTATTAAAATATTTTCCATGGTTAATTATTTTCTTTATTAATAATTGGGAACATTACGATAAAAGTTGTTCCTGAACCTTTTTGGCTTTCAAAGTTAATGGTTCCATTATAATTCTCAATTATATTTTTTATAATTGGTAAACCCAATCCCATCCCGCTAGATTTAGTCGTAAATTTTGGTTCAAAAATTCTTGCTTTGTTTTCTTCTGAGATTCCTTTTCCGTTGTCGGTAACTGAAATTTTAACTTGATTCCCAATTTGCTCTACAACAACAACTACTCTTTTATCTGCTTTTTCTTCTGGAATTGCTTGTATGGCATTTTTAACCAAGTTTGTAATCACACGAATTAATTGTGTTCTATCTATTTCGGCAATTATTTCATCTTTTTCGTGAACAAACTCAATAAAATCTTCATTGAAAATTTCTAATGCTAATTGCACGATCTTAACTACATTAAGTGTTTCGTTTTGTTGTGCCGGCATCGATGCAAAATTTGAAAAAGCATTTGCAACGGCACTCATGGTATCTATTTGCTGGATTAAAATACTTGAAAAATCGGCTAATTTTTGCTTAATATTAGGATCATTTTCATCAAATCTTCTTTCAAAGCTTTGAACCGTTAAGCGCATAGGTGTCAACGGATTTTTAATTTCGTGTGCCACTTGTTTCGCCATTTCTCGCCAAGCTTGTTCGCGTTCACTTTGTGCTAGTTTATTAGCACTATCTTCTAATTGGTCTACCATTTTATTATAGGAATCAATTAGAATATTTATTTCTCTACTTCCTTCTTGTAAAACAATTTTTTGGTTTTTATTGGTAAAATTGGTTTCCCTTATTTTATCACTAATAATTTGAAGCGATTTAGTAATATAACTCGATAAAAAGTAAGAAAGAATAATCGCAATTAGAAACATTAATAGATAAACCTGACCAAAACGCATTAAAAAGCTCTTTACTTCATTGTCATAAAAACTTGTGTCTTCTTCGTAAGGCAAATTTAAAATGGCTAATGGTTTAAACTTATTATCTTTTACATAAGAATAAGACGAACGATATTGTTGCCCATCAATTTTTACAAATTCAACGTAACGTTTCTCGATTGTTCCTTGTAAAATTCGTAAAGTTGCAGGGTCAATTTTGGGTAAAATACTATCTACTTTAAAAACTGCTTTTGAAGAAATTAATAAGTTTCCTTTTAAATCATAAAAGTTAATTTCCATACTATGAATATCGGCTAATTCATGGATTCTTTCTTTGAATATTAAAGGAATATTTTCTGTAGTAAGTGGATAAGTTGTAGTTTGAAGTACATAATTAATATGACCTACAATAGAATTTTCTTTTCTTTCTAATCTATCTTGATGGTATTCTTTTGCCTCTTTTCTAAATTGATAAATAGATACTAGTGCTATTAAAACAGAAGCTATTAAGGTTAAAAATATCATGGCTAAAAATATTCTTACCCTTAAGGAAAGTTGTTTTAAATTTAGTAATCTATAATACATTTAAGAGTTATTCTTTTCTCTAATTTTTTTATAAAACTTATAACCTAACATTAAAAGTACGGAAAAAAGAATAATTCCGATAACACCAAAAATCCAGTTCACAGCATTCTTTAAAATAACCAAAAAAACAACTGCAAATAAAATTATAGTAGCTCCTTCATTCCATAATCTAAAAAAGCCAGAGCTATTTTTGACTTCATTTTTTTGCAATTGCTTGAATATTTGATGGCATTTTAAATGGTATAAATACAATAAAAAACAAAAAGTAATTTAACATGCATCCATGGTTGTTGTAACCAAACTTGACCAACTTCGGTAAAAAACAACATCCAAAAAGCAAAAAAACTTGCTAAAACTGCACTTGGCCAAGTAATAATATACCACAACCTATATTGCATTAATTGATATTGCTTTATTAAAATAGACTGTTCTGGTTCTGGTTTTGTTTTTGCTTCTGCGTGATATACAAAAAGACGCACCATATAAAACAACCCTGCAAACCAAGTAACTACAAAAATTAAATGTAATGCTTTTATATAATTGTATAATTCCATTAATATTCTATTAATTTGGTTTTAATTTCTCGATTTAAAAAATATGCTGTTACTAAAGTCGATAATAAATCGGCTATAGGAAATGCAATCCACACGCCATGTATTCCAAAATACTTAGGCAATAATAAAACCAAAGGTATCAAGAAAAATCCTTGTTTTGTTAAAGTTAGTAATAATGCTGGAATTGCCTTACCTACTGCTTGAAAATAAGCCGCGCCAATTAATTGTAAAGCTATAATAGGAGTAGCCGCAAAAACGAAAATTAAAGCTTGAGGTGTTATTTTTAAAATGTCAACATCAGTCGTAAAAACCCTTACAATAGGTTCAGCAAAAAAATAAATAACTACAAATATGCAGGTTGCCATTACTGCCGCGGCTACAATCGATTTTACGATTGTTTCTTTAACCCGATGAAAATTTTTAGCTCCATAATTATATCCAGCAATTGGTAGAAACCCTTGGGTAATTCCTAAAATAGGAAAATAAGCAAACATTAGCATTCTATTTATAATTCCATAAACTGTTACGCCATGTTCACCTCCATAAACAAATAAGGTTTGATTCACTATAATTGCCAATAAACTCACAACTCCTTGACGCGCAAAAGTCACAAATCCTAATGCTGTAATTTCTTTTACTAAAACAGGATTTGGTTTAAGATGATGCCAACTTATTTGCAGTTCACTCTTATAAATAAAAAACCAGAGTATAAACAAAAAGCAAAGTAAATATGATATTGAAGTAGCTAATGCAGCACCAAACATTCCCCAATTTAAAAACTTAATAAAAAAACATCCATTATAATGTTTCCAAAAGCAGGAATAATCATCGCATACATAGCAAACTTAGCCTTACCTTCGGCTCTTATTACAGTATTTCCCATCATGCAAAGTGCCAAAAATGGAACACCTAATAAAACAGGAAGAAAAAATTCTTTTGCGGGTTCCAATATCTCTCCATTAGCTCCAAATAAGATCAAAACTTTATCAAAAAAAGCAAAACCTAATGATACTGAAACTAAAGCTAAAGTTAAGCTCATCATAATTTGGTTCCCAAAAGTATGTAACGCTTTCTCTTTATCTTTTGCTCCAAGTGCTCTAGAGATAATGGAACTTCCACCAATTCCTATTGCCATTCCTAATGAAGAAATTAAAAACGAAATAGGTAATACTACAGATACTGCTGCAATGGCAAGCGAACCAATCCATTGTCCTACAAAAATGGTGTCGATTAAAATATTAATTGACATAAACAAAATTCCTATTGAAGCTGGAACAGATTGTTTAATCAATAATTGTTTTATATCTAAACTTCCCAGTTCTTCTAAAGTTACTTTCATAAATTTAATTTTGGATTGCCCATTGGTCAATCCATCTACTTAATGTTTTCACCCAATCGTCATTATCATTTAAACATGGGATTGTTAAAAAATCTTCTCCTCCATTTTCTTTAAAACTATGTGCTGCCTCTAAACCAATTTCTTCTAATGTTTCCAAACAATCTGAAACGAATGCTGGGGTTACAACTGCTAGTTTTTTTACACCATTTTTTGCAAAACCATCAATAGTAGCATCTGTGTAAGGCTGTAACCAAGGATCTTTACCTAATCTAGATTGAAAAGATGTACTATAAGTTCCTTCTTTGAGATTTAAAAATTTAGCAACCTGTTTTGTTGTTTCATAACACTGATGTCTATAGCAAAATTCATGAGCTTTTGAAGGTGTATTACAACATGAACCATCAATTTTACAATGCGATTTTGTAACATCGGATTTTTTAATATGACGTTCTGGTACTCCATGATAAGAAAACAATAAATGTTCCGCATCAAAATTATTTAACTCTGTTTGAATTGAGTTTGATAAATCTCTTATATAATCTGGTTGATTGTAAAAAGCAGGTAAAATAGTAAAACTCATGTTTGGAAATTTAGTTTGTCTAATTTTTTCTGCTAATACTAAAATAGTTTCTGTAGTTGCCATTGCAAACTGAGGATACATTGGAATTAACAAAACCTCATTTACTCCTTTTTCATGCAGTTCTTTTAAACCTGCTTCAATACTTGGATTACCATAGCGCATAGCTAAAACAACTGGAACAGAAACATTATCTTGTACTTTATTTTGAAGTCTTTTTGATAATACAATTAATGGAGAACCCTCATCCCACCAAATTCTCTTGTAAGCTTTTGCAGATTTTTTAGGTCTAGTATTTAAAATTATACCTTTTACAAGTAGAACTCTCAATAGATATGGAACATCTATAACCCTTTCATCCATTAAAAATTCATCTAAATATTTCTTAACATCTTTAACTTCAGTACTTTCAGGCGAACCTAGATTTACTAATAAAACTCCTTTTTTCACTTTATACTTTTTTTCAAAGTTACTAAAAAGCAGTTAAATTTTAGATTTGTAACATTCTTCTTAATAAATTTTTAAATTATAACAATTTTTATTACAGATTTTATGTACCTAATGTTAAATTTTTATTTTTTTTAATAAAAAAGTCGTTTTTGATTAAATTTTTTATAATTTAGAGGCCCCTAACATAAGTGTCCAACCCCCAAATTTATGATTGCTTATGACAAAAATCTACCTACCCATTATTTTCTTATTTTTAATAAGTCTTTCTACTGCTGCGCAAGTTTCTGGAGTAGGAATAAACGAGACAGTTCCTGAACAAACTTTACATCTTGGTACACCTACGGGAACCATTAGAGTTGAAGGTCTCGATGAAAACAATAATATTTACAATAACGGTCCCGCACACACTTATCCACTATTTGTTGATGAAAAAGGTGACATGACACTTTATAATCAAATTTTGTACAATAGTGATGGTAATGATGCATTTGACGATACTAATATCAACACATCTACCGCTGTTATTCTTGATGGAGACAATGATGGATTAGAAACAGTAAGAATTTATAGTTTTACGATTTCTGTAAACAGACCTTCACTACTACTTGTTAAATACAATTTAAGTTTTGAAGTTTTTAGAAATACTGAAGAAGTTGAACTTACCGATAAACTTTCAAGAAGAATAAATACTTATTTCAGGTTAAATGGCTCTACTAGAAAGTATTGCCATGTATCTAAGTGTTATACTGGTGGAGACAATAGAGGCAACGTAACTGGAATGTTTTACAACATGTCTTCTTCATACATTGTCATTCCAGCTGCCGGAACCTATACAATAGAAATGTTTGGAGAAGTTTCTTCGGGACTAAAAGCAAGCAACCCAAACACTGGACTTGCTACTTGTGTAATTTTTGGAAGAGGAGATGACACTTTAATGTGTAAATTGAACTAACCCTAAATCTTAATACCATGAAAAAATTTACTTATTGTTTATATGGGTGAGTTATATCTCATTTGGACAGGTTGGAATTGGAACTCAAACACCTCAACAAGATTTACACGTTGCAGGAAGTAATTCTACAATTAGAATTGAAGGATTGGATGTAATTAATAATGTTGAAAACAACGGTCTAGAATTAACACCTGTTTATGTTACCAATAAAGGAAATTTAACTTTAACTCCACCTACTTATATTTCAGGAGGAACAGGCTATGAACTTCCTTTAATCATTTTAATGGATACTCCTAATTTTGTGCCCGATAATATACTGTCGTTACCTGTACCCTATAATGACCACGGAAGAGTAATTAACAGCGACAATTCAACCGAATCAGTTACTGGACTTATACACAGTATCACCATTACAGTTCCATCAGCCTCAATGATTGAATTTAAATATGCTATGTCAATTTTATATTCGGCAACAGACTTATCATCAACGCCTTACGACCCAAGTTTTATAACCGACGAAAGAACAAGAAGCTACCAAACCTATTTTTGTATTGATTTATTCTCTGATGGTTTAGACGCTACTGAACTTGCAAAACATTATGGAACCAAAGGTCAATATTATGGAACCGCTAAAGGAGGTACTCGTGGTTACACCTACATGAACAGTCAAGCATATGCAACATTACCTTCAGGTACACATACAGTATATTTTTATGGTGTTGTAAACGATCCTCCTGACACTTATACAAGCATAGGATTTGGTGGAGCAAACGAATATCTAAAAATTAGAGTTTACTAATTAAATCTTTTTAGTTATGACAAAAAAATACTTTTACATACTACTTTTTGCAACATTAAATGTCATATCACAAAATGTTGGTATTAAAACAACAAGTCCAGAAGAAGAATTACATATTGCAGGAGCAACCTCTACAATAAGAGTTGAAGGCTTGAATGAAATAAATAATGTGAATAACCTTGGAACAAACTCTACTTCAAAAGTTTTTGTAAATGAATTTGGTGATTTAGTTCTAGGAGAATTAAAAGATAATATTCAATTAATTTTTGATTCCGATAATTATTTAAGAGATGTTCAAAATCCTACCTCACTAATATTACAAACTGGTGAAGGATCAGGTTTTAGTGAGGCAGGAATACCAACTTTAGGTTTAGCTGCTTCTTTTACACTAACAGCACCAGCGGTAGTCGAAATCAACTATTCTGTTTCTTGGAACTTAGGTAAAAATGCTAGTCCAACTTCTAGAATTGACGATTATAGAGCTCGAGTTGTTCAAACTGGTGTTTATTTTAGACTAAATGATTATACAGGCCCCCCCGTTGTTAATGATTATTTTGGAAATCCTATAAATGGTGGTGCACTTTGTATAAATTCAAGTTGTACACAAGTAGCTGGCATGATTGGGATTAATGGCCAAATTTATAACAATGAAGATAAAGATGAGGGTGTTTGGAGTGGCTTTAGAAATTCTGCTTCTGATTATGTGATACTTGGACCTGGAACCTATACACCTATGTTTGCTGCACAATTAGAAGTAGGAGATACAAATGCCACGGGAGCTATAAAAATGTACCTAGGAGTCGAAAATGATGAAGTTCAGGTAATTGCACATTACTTTAATTAAGAAATGATTTTTATCATATGTTAAAGAAATTTAACATTTTAGTTGTGTAATATTATTTTTTTATTATTTGCATTAAAATCTATAAAAAAAATGCTAAATGGTAAGAAAAATATTACTCTTATTAACCTTTTTAACTTATTTAAATACATTTTCTCAAACTCAAGGAGTTGGAATTAACGAAAAGGTTCCAGAACAAACCTTACACCTAGGTTCCCAAACAGGAACCGTGAGAGTTGACGGTCTAAACTCAACAAACAACAGTTATAATGGCGGAGAAGCGGACAAAACTTACCCTCTATTTGTTGATGAAAATGGAGATATGACACTTCAAACATCTGCCTATAACAATAGTGATGGTAATGATGCCTATTTATCAACAGATCCCATAAACTCACAATTATCAATTATTCCTATTGTTCAGGCTAACGATGGTTATGAGTCTGTTGAAATTACATCGTATACATTTACAGTTAGTAGAAATACAGTTTTAGAAATCAAATATTCTTTAAGTATTGAGGTTTTTAGAAATAATTTATTACAAATCATTCAAGATCCATATGCAAGGAATATTACTAACTTTTTTACATTAGATGCAGCTACTCTAACATCTACAACGAGAAGGTATGCTGCACACTCTAAATGTTACTTTAACTTTAATAATCCTGCAACCAAGGGAAGTGGAGCTATAGATCCTTCAAAACCTAACTTAGCACTCCCAAATGCTTCAACAGGATACATTTACAATAGTGGAACATCATATATTTATTTAACCCCTGGTACCCATACACTTCGTTTTTACGGAACAGTATGTTCGGGAACCAACAACAGGGCTACTTTTGTTAGGTTTGCTGGTGGACCTGATGCTATTTTCTTACGTTTACACTAAAATAAAATTCTATGAAAAAAATTACTTTATATATAACAATATTTTTGGCTAGCAATTTTATGTTTGGGCAAGTCGGTATAGGAACCGATAATCCGCAACAAGAGTTACATATTGCAGGAGCTACATCAACAATACGAATTGAAAGTTTAAATAGCATTAATGAACCTATTTTAAATGATGGAGTAAAACTAGCACCAGCTTTTGTTACTGGAAATGGAGACATTACAATAGATCCTTCTGGTTGGAATACAGGTGGAGGTCCTGGCACAAATGAACCTTTAAACTTTCTAATCAGTATTCCTAACTTTGTACCGAACGGCCCATATGGAGATGGTACAGTAGTAACAAACGACACTACAATTACTAGTGCAACAGCACAAATAGCTTCTGTTCCATTTACCAGTCCTCAAGATGCATTGATTGAAGTTCGATATGCTATGACTGTTGACTTGTCAAGCCAAGTACTTCCACAGCAATTTGCGTATACATTTTCAGATGTTTCTACAAGAACTATTCGTTGTTATTTCTATATAGATTTAAATAATGACGGTTTAGATACTACTGAATTATCTAAAGTTTATGGATTACACGGAGAAGCTTATACATCTTACGATCAAGGTTCTTTAGGATACGCCTTTATTCATGGTGTTGGATATGGAAACATCCCTGCAGGAAATCATGCTTTAGTCTTTTTTGGAGAAACAAATGATGGAACCAACTTAAATACCTATGTAGGATTTGGAGGTTCTTCTGATTATTTAAAAATTCGTCTTTACAATTAATTCACTAGCTATGAGAAAAATATTATATACTATTACAATTTTAGCAAATTCGATTGCATTTGCACAAGTTGGTGTTAATACAACTGCTCCTGCTGAAGAATTAAACGTTGCAGGACCAACTTCAATTATAAGAGTTGAAGGATTGAATGAAACTAACAACCCATTAAATCTAGGAAACAGACAAAATTCAAGAGTTTATGTAGATGCAGATGGTGATTTAGTACTTGCTGACACGCCAGCAGATATAGGCATTCTATTTAATCCTGCAAATTATTTAGATGATCCATTAGTAACTAGTGCTGGACCTCCAGGAAATCAAATTAATCAAACAGGTACCGGTTCCGGTTATTCATATGCAGGTTGGCCAAGAGTTATAGGGCCTGGAAGTTCAACTTTTACACTAACAAAACCAGCAATTGTTGAAATCAATTATTCTTTATCTTATCTAATTCAAAAAACGGGTGATCCAGTTGATGATTTTCATGCAAGAACAGCTCAGTTTTATTTATATTTAAGAAGTGGTAGTCATGTAGGTCCAATTGTAACAACAGATTATGATGGAGTTCCATTAAACTTTGCTGGTAATCCAGGAGCATTAGGCTATAGCGGTAATTTCTACACAAATGGTGACTCTACTGGAGCTGGAGGAACTGAAGGGTTTGATAAAGTTTTTTATGCTACAGGACATGATTATGTAAAATTAGGACCGGGAACATATAGTCCTGCTTTTGCGGGTATATTATTCGTAGCAGATACTGGTGGAACTGGAGCAGTTAAAATGCAAATTGGTCCTGGTGATGATGAAGTAATTATTGTAGCACACTACTACAACTAAAAAATAAATTTTATAATAAAAAAGCTCCTTAATCAAGGAGCTTTTTTTATTCACTAGTTCTGTAAATATTTTTTTGGCGTGGTACCAAATTTTTTCTTGAAAGCAGCTATAAAATGACTACCAGTACTGTAGCCAATTTTTAAACCAACTTCATTTACATTGTAAGAGCCGCTATCTAATAACTGCCTAGCATAATCTAACTTATAATCTAATAAGAAACCATAAACTGTATCGCCATAAATTTGTTTAAAACCTTCTTTTAGTCTTTTCAAATTTAACCCTACTTTTTCAGATAATTCTACTAAAGTTGGTGGTTCAGCCATATTCGCAATAATAATTTCTTTTGCTTTTCTAATTTTTAAAATATTTTCTTCGTCAATTAAAAAAGGACATTGCTCTGCATTTGGATCTTCAGATTTATTAAAAAATAAACTGATTAATTCATATCCTTTACCTTTATAATATAATTTCTTTATAGATTGGCTTAAATTATAATGAAACAATTGATTTAAAACTATTGCCATAGAAGGATTGATGTCATCTTCTTTATAGTATTTTTTATCGATATTATCTTGACTTAAAAAAGGAATATTTTCAGTATCACTGGAAAATAAACTGTGTAATTTTTTTATTGAAATAATTACTGAAATACACCATGAATTTGGCAACAATTCCAAATCTATTGGCAACTCTTTTTGCGGATTATAAAACAATAACGATTTTTCTTCTAATAAATCTAAAGTATAACTTCCTTGATTAAAAGTAAAAATGCCTTTACCCTTTATACCAAAATGAAATTGTATAAGACCTTGATTTACAGTTTTATTAAATCTGTAGCTTTCATTTGAATCATTTTGACATTTATATAATATAAAATCGTTTTCTATTTTAATTTCTTCAAAAGAACCCATAGCGATATTTTTTAAATTTGTAAAAAGAAAAATATTTGTTTTTTATTTAGAACTATTCTATATAAGAAACCTTGTAAAGCCTTGTTTTATTACAAAGTTATAAAGAATTAATTTTAAAGTGTGTTTTTTAAGGAAAATAACTTTAAGCGACATAAAAAGTTCTTCTAGCGTTGTTTTTATAAAGTAGTTCACATTACTTTTGTGTTACTTTTTAGGTAAGAGTACATTATGGAGAATACTTTACACGGCAAACAACTATCTTTTTATGTTGTTGGCCTTAGTTATAAAAAAGCAGACGCTGAAATGCGCGGTAAATTTAGTCTAGATGATGCATCTAAAAATAATGTATTACACCAAGCTAAAGATGAAGGTATAGAAAGTTTATTCTTAATCTCTACTTGTAATAGGACTGAAATTTACGGTTTTGCACAGCATCCCTTTCAACTAATAAAATTACTTTGCGATAATAGTCAAGGTACTGTTGAAGACTTTCAAAATGTAGCTTACATATATAAAAACAAAGAAGCTATTCAACATCTATTTAAAGTCGGAACTGGTTTAGATAGTCAAATTTTAGGTGATTTCGAGATTATCTCTCAAATCAAACAAGGTTTCGTCGAAAGTAAAAAATTGAACTTAGCGAATGCATATTTAGAACGTTTAACAAATGCTGTTATTCAAGCTAGTAAACGCGTTAAGAACGAAACCGAATTAAGCTCTGGCGCAACTTCAGTATCTTTTGCAGCGGTTCAATATATTATGAACAATGTTGAGAACATTGGCAATAAAAACATTTTACTTTTTGGTATTGGAAAAATAGGTAGAAATACTTGTGAGAATTTGGTAAAACATACCAAAAACGAACATATCGTATTAATAAATCGTACTAAAGAAAAAGCTGAAAAAATTGCTGGAAAGTTTAATGTAATCGTAAAGGATTACACAAACTTACAAGAAGAAATACATAAAGCCGATGTGCTTATTGTTGCTACGGGTGCTCAAAATCCAACTGTAGATGCATCTGTTTTAAATTTAAAAAAATCATTATTAATTTTAGATTTATCGATTCCTAAAAATGTAAATGAAAATGTAAAATCTATTGAAGGTGTTACATTGTTACATATGGATCATTTATCTCAAATTACAGATGATACATTAGAAAAAAGAAAACAATATATTCCGCAAGCAGAAGAAATAATTGAAGAAATAATTGAAGAATTTTCATCGTGGTCAAAAGCGAGAAAATTTGCTCCAACAATACATTCTTTAAAAGAAAAATTAGCTTCTATAAAACAAGCTGAATTAAATTATCAAAGAAAAAAACTCGAAAACTTTAACGAGGAACAAGCTGAAATTATTAGTAACCGAATTATCCAAAAAATTACTACTCATTTTGCAAATCATTTAAAGCAAGAAAACACTTCTGTAGATGAAAGTATTGAATGGATTGAGAAAGTATTTCAGTTAAACGACTAAGATTTTGAAAACTATACGAATAGGTACTCGCGATAGCGAACTAGCACTTTGGCAAGCAACAACCGTTGAGAAAAAATTAAACGATTTAGGCTATAAAACTGAAATAATTGCAGTAAAATCAACAGGCGATTTAATTTTAGACAAACCTTTATATGAATTAGGAATCACTGGCATTTTTACTAAAACATTAGATATTGCCATGATTAAAGGAGAAATCGACATTGCGGTTCATTCCATGAAAGATGTCCCTACACTACTTCCAAAAGGAATAAAACAAACAGCAGTTTTAGAACGAGCAAATGTCTTTGATATTTTAGTTCATAAAGGAAATGTAGATTTTTTAAACACCGAAGGAACTATAGCAACTGGAAGTTTAAGAAGAAAAGCGCAGTGGTTACACAAATTTCCAAATCATATAGTTGAAGATTTAAGAGGAAATGTGAATACTCGACTTCAAAAATTAAAAGATAACAATTGGAACGGAGCTGTTTTTGCAGCGGCTGGTTTAGAAAGAATCAATTTAAAACCCGATACTTTTATTAATTTAGATTGGATGATTCCTGCTCCAGCACAAGGAGCTATGCTAGTTGTTACCATGGAAGGAGATGCTTTTTGTGATGAAGCAATTTCAAAACTTAATCATTACGAAACTGAAGTTTGTACAACTATAGAACGTCATTTTTTAAGAACTTTGGAAGGTGGTTGTACGGCGCCAATTGGTGCTTTGGCACAAATAGTTAACAACGAAATTCAATTTGAAGGTGTATTGTTTTCATTAGACGGAAAACAAAATTATCATATCAAAAAAAGTTGTACTTTTGATACTTATAAATCTTTTGGTGAAAAATGCGCAAATGAAATATTGAATAATGGAGGCGCGCAACTAATGGAGGAAATTCGCAAAACACTAAAGGTGAAGTAATTTACTTATAATGGAAAGAGAATCCTTACTCAATTATATTATTCGGTTTTTTGACTTAATCGTTTTACTATTTATAGTTTTTGATTTTGGTTACGATTTTCAAGAAAACTTCAACACACCACATGTAATAGGATTAGTGTTTTTAACATTAGGCCTTCTTGGTTTCAATACTTTTAAATTCTTTAAATACAAATATAAAAGCAACCGAAAAGTAGCTTTTGTAAACATGGTTATTTTAACCTCTTTACTTTTTGTCTCTGGTATTATTGCTGTTTTAAATAGTGATTTTAGTGGTGATTATATACTTCAAAAAGCAAAGCCAATTCTAGAAGGCGGACTTATTTTCTATTTTTTATTACGCCTTTTGGTATTAGTTCGTCATATTTATGATATTTACTTTAATCCCGCAATTGTATTTGTAGGAAGTTTTATAATTCTAGCCTTAACAGGAGCATTTTTATTAATGCTACCTAGTGCAACAGCTCACGGAATCTCTTTTACAAATGCTTTGTTTACAGCAACAAGTGCAGTTTGTGTAACCGGATTAGCTGTGGTGGACACTGCAAATGATTTTACATTCGTAGGTCAATCTATCATTTTAGTAATGATACAATTAGGAGGAATTGGAATTTTAACCTTTACCTCTTTCTTCGCCTTTTTCTTTAGAGGTAGTTCAAGTTTTAAAGAAGGTTTAAATACTCGCGACTTTATTGCTCATGAAGGTTTAAAAGATGTTTTTAGAGCTGCATTAAATGTTGTGATTTTTACATTAAGTGTCGAAATTGTTGGAGCTATTTTTATTTACACTTCTATACTTGATGTAGATGCAATAGATAACAAAATTTATTTTTCAATTTTCCATTCTATCTCCGCGTTTTGTAATGCTGGTTTCTCTATTCTTTCTTCTGGCTTATATGATGAAAGTATTAGATTCCATTATTATTTCCAATGGATTATTATGACCTTAATTATTTTTGGTGGTTTAGGTCACAACATTGTATTTAATTTCTATCAATACATAAAAACATATTTCACAGAATTTTGCGACAGTAAACTTATTCATAAAGACATTAGAATTATTACGCTTAATACTAAAATTGTAATTTATACAACATTAATCTTATTAATTGGCGGTTGGATCTTTTTATACATATCAGAATACAACGATACCTTAATGATGCATAAAACAGTTTTTGGTAAACTTACAACAGCTGCTTTTAATTCGGTAACACCAAGAACTGCAGGGTTTAATGTAATCGATTTTACTCAAATGACATTGCCATCATTATTATTCATAATATTTTTAATGTGGATTGGTGCTTCGCCTGCGTCAACTGGTGGTGGTATTAAAACAAGTACCTTTGCAATTGCAACGCTAAATATTATTATGATTGCAAGAGGAAAAAGTAGAATTCAATTACTAGGTAGAAGAATTACTGCCGAATCTACTTTACGTGCATTTGCAATTTTATGTATTTCATTAATTGTTATAGGTGTTGCTATTATGGCGCTTCTTATTTTTGAACCAAAAGGAACGCCATTAATCACAGTAGCTTTCGAATGTTTTTCTGCATACAGTACCGTTGGTTTAAGTCTAAATTTCACACCAACATTAACTGAACCTAGTAAATATGTTCTTATTGCAGTTATGTTTATTGGAAGAATTGGTATGCTCAACTTAATGATTGGTTTATTACGTCAAATGAACCATCAGTTTTATGAGTATCCAAAAGAAAATATATTGATTAACTAATTACATTATATATGAAAATCATTGTTTTTGGATTGGGAAATTTCGGAATGTCGCTTTCATTAAGTTTGACAGAAACCGGAAATGAGGTGATTGGAATTGACAAAAACATGGAAAAAGTAAATCTGGTTAAAGATAAAATTTCCCATGCTATTTGTATGGATTCAACAAATGAATTGGCCTATGAAGCGGTTCCTTTAAAAGATGCCGACAAAGTAGTTGTTGCTATTGGTGAAAACGAAGGTGCTGCTATTATTACAACAGCTATCATTAAAAAGTTAAGCGATGTAAAAATTATTAGCCGTGCCTTATCTCCTATTCACGATACAGTACTAGAAGCAATGGGGATTCAGAGTATAATTCACCCTGAACAAGAATCAGCAGATCGTTTAACTAAACAAATAAATTTTAAATCGACACTAGAAAATTATCAGTTAGACGACAATTTTACGATTTCGGAAGTATTGGCAAAACCAGAGTTTTTTGGTAAAAATTTACAAGAATTAGATTCTATAGATAAATATCATTTAACCTTAATTACCATTATTCGCAAACGCGAAAAACGTAATTTAATTGGTAAAAAAACAATTAAAAAAGAAAGTATTGGACGACCAATGCCAGATACAATAATCGAACAAGGTGATATTTTGGTTGTATATGGAAACAATAAAAATATTGAGTTCTATTGCCAAGATCAAGAAGAACATGAAATAAGAAAATAATGAAAACCATTCTTTCCACTAAAAAACTTACAGAAAAACTCAAGGTTAAACTTGAAAACAAAGGTTTTTTGGTAGTCGAAAAGAAATTCATTAAAACAAAAACTATAAAGTTTTCCATAGAAAACCTCAACGAAAATTTAATTTTTACGAGTAAAAATGCAGTTAAAAGCATACTTACTCTTAAGAAAGAAATTAGCAACAAGAAGGTTTTTTGTGTAGGAAGCAAAACCAAAAAGTTATTAGAGAAAAATGGTTTTGAGGTAATTGCTTCTGCTGAAAATGCTAAAGACTTAGCCGAAAAAATAAGTCAAGATTTTTCTTCTTTACATTTTACTTTTTTTGTGGTACCATTAGAAAAGCAACGTTACCGCAAATACTAAAGAAAAACAACATAGAACTAAATGAAATTGTAGTTTACAAAACGGTTTTAAAACCACATAAAATAGAAACTAAAATAGATGGTATATTATTTTTTAGTCCTTCTGCCATAGAAAGTTTTTTACAAGAAAACGAACTAAACGAAACCATTTGCTTTTGCATAGGAAACACAACAGCAGAAAGCTTAAAAAATAAAACAGACAAAATTATCGTCTCAAAAAAGGCTACGATTGAAGCCTTAATTAAAAAATGTATAAAATATTATAAAGAGTAAAATGATACAAAACGATTTATTTTTAAAAGCCTTAAATAATGAAACTGTTGAACGTCCACCAGTTTGGATGATGCGTCAAGCAGGTAGATATTTGCCAGAATTTAGAGCATTACGCGAAAAATATGATTTCTTTACACGTTGTAAAACTCCCGAATTAGCTTCGGAAATTACAGTACAACCTATTCGTATTGTAAAGCCCGATGCAGCTATTTTATTTTCAGATATTTTAGTAGTTCCTCAAGCAATGGGAATTGATGTAGAATTAGAAGATGGAATTGGACCAATTATCCCAAACCCAATTCGTTCATTAAAAGATATAGAGCAAGTGCGCATTCCAGATATCAATGAAAGTTTAGGTTATGTAATGGATGCTATCGACATGACAAAAGAAATGTTGAACAACGAAGTGCCTTTAATTGGTTTCGCAGGTTCGCCTTGGACAATCTTTTGTTATGCTGTGGAAGGAAAAGGTTCTAAAAGCTACGATAAGGCCAAAGGGTTCTGCTTTTCAGAACCGGTTGCAGCACACTTATTATTGCAAAAAATAACCGATACAACAATTGCCTATTTAAAAGAAAAAGTGAAACACGGCGTAAATGCGGTTCAAATTTTTGATTCTTGGGGCGGAATGTTATCACCAACAGACTATCAAGAATTTTCTTGGCAATATATTAACCAAATTGTAGAAGCATTAGCGCCAGAAACGAAAGTAATTGTTTTCGGAAAAGGATGTTGGTTTGCCTTAAACGACATGGCAAAATCAAAAGCTTCTGCATTAGGTGTAGATTGGACGTGTTCGCCTAAAAATGCACGTTATTTAACAGGTGGAAAAATCACGTTACAAGGTAATTTCGATCCAAGTCGTTTGTTATCTCCAATTCCAACCATCAAGAAAATGGTTCATGAAATGATTGACGAATTCGGAAAAGACAATTACATCGTAAACCTTGGTCACGGAATTTTACCAAACATTCCTGTAGATCATGCTAAGGCATTTGTTGAAGCGGTTAAAGAATATGGAAAGTAGCAAAACAGTCTTGGTCTCAGTATTCAAAACTGCGACTGAAAACTGCGACTGAAAACTGAAAACATGAAAAATAAATTTTACGCCTACATACAACAATTACAAGATCAAATCTGTAAAGGATTAGAAGATATTGATGGCAAAGCCAAATTTCAGGAAGATCTTTGGGAACGACCAGAAGGCGGTGGCGGAAGAACACGTGTTATTGAAAACGGAGACGTTTTTGAAAAAGGCGGTGTAAATATTTCGGCAGTTCATGGTAAATTGCCTGATACCATGCAAAAAATGTTCGGTGTAGGAGAAGCCGATTTTTTTGCTTGCGGACTGAGTTTGGTGATTCATCCTAAAAGTCCGATGGTGCCAACAGTTCATGCTAATTGGCGTTACTTTGAAATGTATGACGAAAATGGTAATGTCATCAACCAGTGGTTTGGCGGTGGGCAAGATTTAACGCCTTATTATTTGTTTGAAGAAGATGCCAAACATTTTCACCAAACATGTAAAACCGCTTGTGATTATCACAACCCAGAATTTTATCCTTTGTATAAAAAGAAATGTGACGAATATTTCTGGAACACACACAGAAATGAAGCACGCGGAATTGGCGGATTATTCTTTGATTATTTAAAGGAAAGCGAAGACATGAAAATGGAAGATTGGTACAACTTTGTGACTGAAGTTGGGAATAGTTTTCTTGAAGCCTATTTGCCAATAGTTGAACGAAGAAAAGATTTATCCTATTCGGAAGCCAACAGAACTTGGCAAGAAATACGTCGTGGTCGTTATGTAGAATTCAATTTGGTGCATGATAAAGGAACCTTATTTGGTTTAAAGACCAACGGAAGAATAGAAAGTATTTTGATGAGTTTGCCTCCACATGTGCAATGGGTGTATAATCATCATCCCGAAACTGGAAGTGAAGAAGAAAAATTATTAAAAATTTTAAAAGAACCTATTGATTGGATATAATTATTCATTGTCAATTATAAATTATCAATTATTATGTTTCCATTACAAAGAGGCAGAAGATTAAGAATAAACGAAAGTATTCGTTCCATAGTTAGAGAAACCAGTTTAAGTCCAGCCGACTTTATGTTTCCTATGTTCGTTATGGAAGGCAAAAACAGTAAAGTAGAAATACCATCAATGCCAGGTATTTTTCGTCGTACACTAGATTTAACAGTTGAAGAAGTTAAAGAATTATATGCTTTAGGAATTAGAGCTGTTAATATTTATGTAAAAGTTAGCGATGATTTAAAAGACAATACTGGAAAAGAAGCTTGGAACGACAATGGTTTGATGCAAAGAGCCATTCGTGCCATCAAAGCGGCTTGTCCAGAAATGATTGTAATGCCAGATGTGGCTTTAGACCCTTATTCGATTTATGGCCATGATGGAATTATTGAAAAAGGCGATGTAGCAAATGATGCCACCAATGATGCTTTAGTAAAAATGGCGGTTTCACATGCACAAGCTGGTGCCGATTTTGTTGCGCCAAGTGACATGATGGATGGTCGTGTGTTGCGTTTACGTCAAGGTTTAGATGCTGCTGGATTTCATAATGTTGGCATTATGAGTTATTCAGCTAAATATGCTTCGGCATTTTATGGTCCGTTTCGTGATGCTTTGGATTCGGCTCCAAAAGATGCTGATGTAGAAGTACCAAAAGACAAAAAAACGTATCAAATGGATTACGCCAACAGAATTGAAGCAGTAAAAGAAGCACTTTGGGATGTGGAAGAAGGCGCCGATATGGTCATGGTAAAACCGGGAATTGCTTATTTGGATATCGTTCGTGAAGTAAAAAATGCAGTAGATGTTCCAGTAACGGTTTTCCATGTTTCGGGAGAATATGCTATGATTAAAGCGGCTTCAGAAAGAGGTTGGTTAGATCACGATAAAATTATGATGGAACAATTAATGTGTATCAAACGTGCTGGTGCTAGTTTAATTTCTACCTATTTTGCAAAAGAAGCTGCAATACTTCTGAACCAAAAATAATTACTATTTAATATCTTATAAATGAAACCTACAAGTAAATGAAACCTACAAGCCTTACTTGTAGGTTTTTTTATGAATGATTTGTTAAGTTATTTGAAATAATTTGAAAATTGAGTATTTTAGTTATCAGCAAATTTATCCTAAATGACACTCTTAATTTTATATGCCACAGTTTCAATTTTCTTCTCATTTTTATGCTCTATACTTGAAGCTGTTTTACTAAGTGTTACACCAACTTTCTTGAATGTAAAAAAACAAGAAGGAAAAACTTTCGCCTTTCAACTAGAAGAGTTAAAATCAGATATTGACAAGCCTTTAATTACTATTTTAACACTAAATACTGTTGCACATACTGTTGGTGCAATTCTCGTTGGAGTTCAAGCCGAAAAAGTATATGGTGATGGTAATAATGCTGTTGCAATAGTATCGGCAATAATGACATTTTTAATTCTAATTCTTTCCGAAATTATTCCTAAAACTATCGGAGCTAAATTTTGGAAACAATTGGCACCATTTACAACTAAAGCCTTACAAGTTTTAATTTTCCCATTAAAAATAACCGGAATTCTTTGGTCACTTCAACTTACTACAAAATTAATTGGTGGATCAGCTCACACAACTATGGTTAGTAAAGAAGATTTTAACACCATGGCAACAATTGCCGAAAAGGAAGGAATTTTTAAAACATCTGAATCTAAAATTTTAAAAAATTTATTGTCTTTAGATCGAGTTTTGGCAAAAGAAATTATGACACCAAGAACAGTTGTAAAAATTGCAGATGCTGATTTAACAATTCAAGATTTTTACAGCACAAATAAAAATATTCGTTACTCAAGAATTCCAATCTATTCAGAAAATCAAGACAATATCATCGGAATCGTTTTACGTACCGATATTCTAAATGCCATTATTACGGGAGATGGAAAAGAAAAACTAGAAAGTATTAAAAGACCTGTTTTACTTTCAAAACGTTCTCAACCTATTCCAATTCTTTTTGAACAACTCATTCAAACCAAAAATCATATGGCAATTATTATCGATGAATATGGTTCTTTTAATGGATTAGTTACACAAGAAGATGTTATTGAAACGCTTCTAGGACTTGAGATTATGGACGAAAGTGATTCTGTTGAAGATTTACAACAACTAGCTCGTAAAAATTGGGAAAAAAGAGCAAAAGGTTTAGGATATTCCAAAGACGAAGAATAAACCACTCGTTTTCACCTTTTTATTTGAGTTTTTCAAAAGAAAGTGTACATTTGTTTTAGAAATTTATACGCCAAATAATTATTACACGCCATGACACAGAACGATTTGTTCTTCACGCTTGCTTTGTTACAAGTGGAAGGAATAGGTGATATTACTGCAAAAAAATTATTGCAAAACTTAGGTTCTGCAGAAGCAGTTTTTAAAGCAAAAAAAACTTCATTAGCTAAAATTGATGGAATTGGTAAAAACACCATTCAAAATCTTAAGCAAACTTCTTCTTTTAAACTTGCCGAAGAAGAACTAAACTTTCTTGAAAGAGAAAATATAACCTCACTTTATTTTCTGAACAACGATTATCCAGAACGTTTAAAACATTGTTTTGATGCACCCATTTTATTATTTCAATCGGGAAATATGAATCTCGACAATTCTAAAATAATTAGCATTGTAGGCACAAGAAACATTACCACTTATGGAAACGAGTTTACGAAAAAATTCATAGAAGAATTAGCTCCATTAAATCCTATAATTGTTAGTGGTTTTGCTTACGGAGTTGACATTGTTGCTCATCAAGCAGCTATGGATCATAATTTACAAACTATAGGTGTTTTAGCTCATGGTTTAAATCAAATATATCCTAAGAATCACAAAAAATATATGGCAAAAATGGAACAAAATGGTGGTTTTTTAACTGAATTTTGGTCGAATTCAAATCCGGATAGAGAAAATTTTGTGAAACGAAATAGAATTGTTGCCGGAATAAGTGAAGCAACAATTGTTATTGAAAGTGCCGAAAAAGGTGGTTCGCTCATAACAGCCAATATTGCAAACGATTATAATAGAGAAGTTTTTGCTGTACCGGGAAGAACAACAGATAAATACAGTCAGGGATGTCATAATTTAATTAAAACTCAAAAAGCACAATTAATTACTTCAGCTGCCGATTTAGTCTATTTGTTAAATTGGGAAGTTCATAAAAAAGAAGAAAAAGGTATTCAAAAACAACTATTTGTATCACTTTCAGAAGAAGAACAAAAAATCTATAATTTCTTATTAAAAGGGAAAGAAATACTAGATATTATTTCAATAGAATGTAATATTCCTATTTTTAAACTTTCTGGCACATTATTAAACATGGAGTTAAAAGGGGTTGTGAAACCTTTACCAGGAAAAATTTTTGAAGCCATATAAAATTTGGCTAACTTTAAAAAAATTATTGTTCAAATGTACACAATTCCTCAAATTGAGCGATTTAAACAGCAAGTTGCATCAAAATATAATCTTTACAATAGTGTTTTCATCACTTTACCCTTTGATAAAATTGATAACACAGGAGTATTACTTCCGCTGTTCTCGAAAATTTGTGAAGACGGATTTAAAAATAATTTAAGTCCAAAGGAAATTGTTGCAGAATTTTTCTCTAAATATCTTGAAAACGCATCTGAAGAATTAAAAATTAGTTTATTCTTTCGTTTTATTCAATACGTAGAACGACAAGTTGTACTTTTTGATGCTATTGAAGATGCTGCTTTTTCTGTTATAAATAATTTAGAAGGAAGAGGTTCTTTAAGAGGAATTAAAGAAAATGCAGAACAAAAATTTCAGAAAGAAGAACTCGTTCACTTTTTAGAAAATTTTAGCGTAAAAACTGTTTTAACAGCGCACCCAACACAGTTTTATCCAGGATCTGTTTTAGGAATTATTACCGATTTAACGGAAGCAATCAAGCAAAACAATTTGGTTCAAATTGAGCAATTATTAGCACAATTAGGAAAAACACCATTCATCAAAAAAGAAAAACCAACACCTTTTGATGAAGCAGTAAGTTTAATTTGGTTCTTAGAAAACGTATTTTATGAAACTGTTGGTGATATGTTACAATACATTCAAAAGAATATCTCTAAAAATAAAGCATTAGAAAATGATATTTTTTCACTGGGTTTTTGGCCAGGTGGAGATCGAGATGGAAATCCTTTTGTAACTACTGAAATTACATTACAAGTTGGACAACGTTTACGTACTTCTATTTTAAAATGTTATTATTTAGACATTAGAAAATTAAAACGAAAATTAACTTTTGCTGAAGTTGACGTTTTAATTGCCGAATTAGAAAATAAATTATATCGTTCGGTATTTTATTCACAAGGAGAAATTTTCATCACACAATCTGAATTTGAAAGCTACTTACATCAAATAAAACAAATTTTAATTACTAAGCATCAAGGTTTATATGTAGATGAAGTAGATGTTGTTTGGAACAAATTTAACTCTTTCGGATTCCATTTTGCTTCACTTGATATTCGTCAAAATAGTAAAATTCACAAACAAGTTTTCGAGAATATTATAGAAAAAAACACTGATTTATTTGGTACCAATTTCAATGAATTATCAGAAGATGATAAGTTAAAAAATTGGTAACCATAAAAGGAAATCTAAAGGAAAATGACTTTGAAGATGAATTTACCAAAAGAACAATTACATCGATAAAAGCAATAAAGACCATTCAAGAAGAGAATGGTGAAAAAGGTTGCCATCGTTACATCATTAGTAATAATGAAAATGCACAAAATGTAATGGAAGCTTTTGCGTTATTTGGTCTTTGTGGATGGGAAAATCCTACTGTTGATATTGTGCCACTATTTGAAAGCGTAAGCGATTTGGAAAATGCCGCTCAAGTAATGGAAAAACTTTATTTATTACCAGAATATAGAGATCACTTAACCAGAAGAAAAAACAAACAAAACATTATGCTTGGCTTTTCTGATGGAACCAAAGATGGCGGTTATTTAATGGCAAACTGGGCAATTTATAAAGCTAAAGTTGCCTTAACCGAAATGTCTAGAAAATATGATATTGAAGTAATCTTTTTTGATGGTCGTGGTGGACCACCAGCTAGAGGAGGCGGAAAAACAAGTCAATTTTATGCTTCTTTAGGTCCAGAAATTGAAAACAAAGAAATTCAATTAACAATACAAGGTCAAACCATTAGTTCAAATTTTGGAACATTAGATTCTTGCCGCTTTAATTTAGAAAATTTATTGAGCGCTGGGGCAAACAACCAACTTTTTCATAAAAACGAAAATTTACTTTCTCAAAATGAAAAAGAAACCATGCAAGAGCTTTGTAACATTAGTTATCAAAAATATATAGATTTTAAAAACCATCCGAAGTTTGTTTCTTACTTAGAGGAAATGAGCACGCTAAATTATTATGCTAAAACCAATATTGGAAGTCGTCCTTCGAAACGCAAACAATCAGAAAAATTAAATTTAGACGATTTAAGAGCTATTCCTTTTGTAGGTTCTTGGAGCCAATTAAAACAAAACGTTCCAGGTTTTTTTGGAGTTGGAACTGCATTGGGTCATTTTGAAAAATCAAATAGATGGGAAGAAGTAACTGCATTATACAACAATTCTTTATTCTTTAAAACATTAATTGAGAATAGTATGATGGCACTAAGTAAAACGTTTTTTCCTTTAACAGCTTACATGAAAAACGATCCCGAGTTTGGCGCATTTTGGCAAATCATTTTTGAAGAATATGAAAACACTTTACGTCTTTTATTAAAACTTACTGGATTTACAACTTTAATGGAAAACCAACAAGCTGGGAAAGCTTCAATTGATTTGAGAGAAAAAATTGTTTTACCATTATTAACGGTTCAACAATATGCTTTAATGCACATTAGAGAATTAAAACAAGATCCTGAAAAAAATGCAAAAGCAATTGAAGTATATGAAAAAATAGTAACGCGATCGCTTTTTGGAAACATTAATGCAAGTAGAAATTCAGCATAATAAAAAGGAACTCAATTGAGTTCCTTTATTTTAATATCCTAATTTTACACGAACGCGTTTTAAAACTTCATTAGCAATTGAACTAGCTTTTGCCGCTCCTTCAAAAAGCAATTTATCTAGTTCTTCTAAATTATTCATGTAATAATTGTATGTTTCTCTTTCGGTTGCAAAACGTTCTAAAATCAATTCATATAAAGCTTGTTTTGCATGTCCGTAACCATAACCGCCTGCTAAATAATTTGCTCTCATTTCTTCAACTTGAGAAGGCGAAGCTAACAATCTATACAATGCAAAGCAATTACAAGTATCTGGGTTTTTAGGTTCTTCAAGTGGTGTACTATCTGTTTGAATAGCCATAATTTGTTTACGTAATGCTTTATCATCAACAAAAATATTAATGAAATTGTTACGAGATTTACTCATTTTTTCACCATCGGTACCTGGAATAATCATTACATTATCATCAATTTTAGCATCTGGTAAAACAAATGTTTCACCCATTTGATGATTAAAACGAGAAGCCACGTCACGAGTAATTTCTAAATGTTGTAATTGATCTTTACCAACAGGAACTATTTCGGCATCGTACAATAAAATATCTGCCGCCATTAACATAGGATAAGTAAATAATCCTGCATTAACGTCGTCTAAACGATCTGCTTTATCTTTAAATGAATGAGCTAATGTTAATCGTTGAAAAGGAAAAAAACAGCTTAAATACCAAGATAATTCGGTTACTTGAGGCACATCACTTTGGCGATAAAAAACAACCTTGTTAGTATCTAAACCACAAGCAAGCCAAGTTGCAGCTACACTATAAGTGTTAGCTCTTAATGTTGCACCATCTTTAATTTGTGTAATCGAATGCAAATCGGCGATGAATAGGAACGATTCATTATCCGGATTTTTAGTCATTTCAATAGCAGGTAAAATAGCTCCTAATAGATTTCCTAAATGAGGTGTACCTGTACTTTGAACTCCTGTTAATACTTTTGCCATTTTTAAATAAATTTCTGCAAAAATACGGTTTTCGGTAGGATTTCATTAATTAAATTTTAATTACTTTTGGGATAAATTGGCACTTAATGAAATATATATTTTGGTTTTTCTGGCGTATTTGGTTCTATATTTTAATAATGATTCCTATTATTATTTTATCACCTATTTTACTGATTTTGGTTAGTTCAGAAAAAACATATCCTCAGTTTTTTAGAGTAGCTCGCTTTTGGGGAAAATTTGTTTTATGGGGCATGGGGTTTTATTATAAAATAGATTTTGAAAAACCTCTTGAAAAAGGGAAAAGTTACATGCTTGTAGCAAACCATACTTCGATGACCGACATAATGTTAATGCTTGTTGTGGTTAAGGATAATCCATTTGTATTTGTTGGTAAAAAAGAGTTATCTAAATTCCCAATTTTTGGTTTTTTCTATAAACGTGTTTGTATATTAGTTGACAGAAGCAGTAGCAAAAGTAGGTACCAAGTTTTTGAAAGAGCTCAAAAACGCTTACACCAAGGTTTAAGTATTTGTATTTTTCCGGAAGGTGGCGTTCCAGATGATGAAAGTATCGTTTTAGATGAATTTAAAGATGGTGCTTTTCGTCTGGCAATTGAACACCAAATACCTATTGTACCTATGAGCTTTATTGATAATAAAAAACGATTCCCTTTTAGATTTTTTAGTGGTAAACCCGGTAGAATGAGAGTTAAAGTTCACACTCCTATTTCTACCGAAGGTATAACTCTAGAAGAAAAACATAAGATAAAAGAACGAGCTAGAACTGTTATTTTAAATGATTTAAAAAATTAAAAAAAGCCCCTTTAAAGGGGCTTTTTAAGTTTCGCCTTGTAAATAAGACTCGAAACAACTTAACTAAAATTTATTAACTTACTAAACTTATACTAAAATCTATAACTCAAACCAGAATAAACTCCAATAAAATAAGGTTTAAAATCTCCCGAGTTTTCACTAAATGTATTGAACTGATATTTGAACATGGGTTGGATTTCTGCTCTAAAATTCTTTAAAAACTTATAATTTAATCCAAAACCTAGATTGCTACTAAAGTTTGTATTATTTAGATTATTTGCTTTTCCTATTTCCATTTCCATACCTTCATCTAATAGCCAAATAGAATTACCATTTAATAAAAATGTACTGAAACCTCCTACTAAATCGATTCCAAATTTTTTATCGACCAACTTATAACTTAACTCTAATGGAATTTCAAAATACCTAATATCTTGTCTTAAATTACCCGAATGTGCAACATCGAAAGATTGAGTATCAACATCACTGAATAATGTTGTAGGCGAAATAACCGGTTTTTCTCCATAAATATGAATGTTTCTAGCATTAGCATTTTCATCAATATTTTGGTTAAAACCACTTGTAGACACTAGAGCTGTTTCATAATAAACGTTTTGAGTTTCATAACTTAAGTTTAAATTATTAATCCCCGCTTTTAGAGCTAATTTTGAAGAAAGTTGATATTGTAATCCAACACCATAACTCATGGTTAAATTAGATTTTTTTGTATTTGTTGCTAAAGATTGATCTATTGGGGAACCTTCGGAAATAGAATTGAAATAAATGGGCGAAGCATTTGTACTTACAGCCCATTTACTTACTTTCTCTTCTTTTTCTTTTTCATCAGCATCTTTTCCCTCTTCTTTTTCTTTAAGCAATTTTTCTAATTCGTTGAGTTCTTCATTTACGACAACTTGTATACTGTCATTTTGTAAAGAATTATTTTCAACGAGATTAGAATTATTTTTGAATGTTGAATCAATAATTGAAATGTTTATAGCTTCATTTACATCATTATTATTTTGAGAATTATCGACTAAATTTTTGCTCAAATTGTCTAATTTTTCATTATTTGCATTTATAACATCAGCAACTGAATTGCCTAAAAGACTATTTTGATTATTAGATTTTGTTGTCGAATTATTATCCACTACATTATTTTCTACTTCATTAGAAATAAATAACTCCGATTTATTTTTTGTTGAATTAATTATGCTTGTTTCATTTTTAATATTAGAACTTGATTTTTTAATCTTTCTTTTATTTTGAACTAAAACATTTTGTTCTCCATCTAAATCGAAATCATTATACTTTTTATCTTTTTTAGTATTATTCGATTTATTATTCACAAACGAGCCATTATCGTTTGAATCCTCAATTTTCTCTTTATTTAATTCAATTGATTTTGAAGAATTATTTGTATTGTTTTGTCTTTCTTTAGATTCTGTTACAACTTCATTAGAACGAATATGTTTCTGAATTACATCTTCTTCATTCTTAAATTTTTGATTTGTATTTTGTTCTAGTTGGTTTTCTTTTGAACTATTCACCTCTTCGTTAACTATTGCATCTTCAATAGAAATTGTAGTATCATTTCCTGAGTAATAATTAATTAAAAAACCTAAACCAATAACAAATACAGCTGCAATTCCAGATGTTTTAAACCAAAATGGAATAACACGTTTCTTTTTCTTCTTTTCATTTAATCGCGCTTCAATAAAATCCCATGATTCTGAAGGAGGTATTGCTTCAAAATCTTTAAATTTTTCTTGAAATAATCTTTCTATATTTTTACTCTCTTTCATTGAATTCTTTTGGTTTGACCAAAATTATTTTGATTCTTTTCTATTTTATCTTTCAAAATTGCTTTAGCTCGTGCTAAATTCGATTTTGAAGTACCAACATTTATGGACAACATTTCGGCAATTTCTTTATGCGAATAATCGTCTATTACATAAAGATTAAAAACCAAACGATAACGATCTGGTAATTCTTGAATTATTTTTGTTAAAAACTCAACAGAAACCGCATCTTCATCAACTTCAACATCTTCTTGATCGGGCATGTTTTCTGAAATTATTTCAAAAATCCCTTTCTTCCGATATTGTTGTAAAACATAATTAATTACAACTCTTTTTGCCCATCCTTCAAAAGAACCTTTAAATTGATAATGCTCTATTTTGTCAAAAATTAACAAAAAACCTTCTTGAAAATTATCTTGAGCTTCTTCATAATTGCGTGAATATTTAAGACACACAGCAAAAATACTAGAACTTAGATGCTTGTAAATTTGCTCTTGTGCCTTTCTATTTCCGCCCTTGCATTCATGTATAATTTGCTCAAGTATCAATCGTCAAAAAATTAATAAACTGGTATCTCTCTCTCTATAAAAGTATTCTCCCCTTCTGAATCTACACCTGTCCAGAATTTAAATACATAACTACCATTACTTAATACTTTAAAATTAAAAGTATCGCTAATTAATTCATCTGCTAAATCTGTACAATTACTTTTTTCTTCTACAATATTTTGCACAGCAAACGTTCTCTCATTTAGATTACTTTCGTAGTAAAAACCATCAGAAAAATGGCAAGTTGTTGGTCTATTATACCAAACTGTGATAGCGTATACACCTCCCAATTCAAAAGAATCAGGCATTTCAACTGATACAGCAGGCACCAACTCTAAATGAAACCTTGGTGTATCATCATTTGGACTACAACTAATAAATGCAGTCAATAAAACTAACAATAAAACTAATCTTCTCATTTCTTTATAACTCTATTTTATAGATGCTATCTTATTTAAAAGGTTGCGTTAATTTAATAAAAAAATCCCGAAAAATTTTCGGGATTTAATTTTTATGCTTGTGATTTAAGATACTCTTTTATTTTGGTTTCCAGTTCTTCCATCAATTCTGGATTATCTTTTATCAATGATTTCACCGCATCTCGACCTTGACCTAGTTTTGTTTCACCATAACTAAACCATGATCCACTTTTCTTGACAATCTCATAGTCTACCGCTAAATCTAAAACCTCACCCACTTTTGAAACACCTTCTCCATACATAATATCAAACTCAGCCGTTCTAAAAGGTGGTGCTACTTTATTTTTAACAATTTTTACTTTTGCACGGTTACCAATTACATTTTCACCATCTTTAATTTGTGACGATTTACGAATATCAACACGAACTGAAGCATAGAATTTTAAGGCATTACCTCCAGTTGTTGTTTCTGGATTTCCGAACATTACCCCAATTTTATCACGTAACTGGTTAATAAAGAAAACTGTACAATTTGTTTTGTGAATTGTACCCGTTAATTTACGTAATGCTTGTGACATTAAACGAGCATGTAATCCCATTTTACTATCACCCATGTCACCTTCGATTTCACTTTTAGGAGTTAATGCTGCAACCGAGTCAATTACCACAATATCAACTGCACCAGAACGAATTAAACTCTCAGCAATTTCTAAAGCTTGTTCACCATTATCTGGTTGAGAAATAATTAAGTTGTCGATATCAACACCTAATTTCTCTGCATAAAAACGATCAAAAGCGTGTTCTGCATCAATAAATGCTGCAATTCCTCCTGCTTTTTGAGCTTCAGCAATGGCGTGTAGTGTTAACGTTGTTTTACCTGACGATTCTGGACCATAAATTTCAATAATTCTTCCTTTTGGATAACCATTTACTCCAAGAGCAATATCTAATCCTAAAGAACCTGAAGAAATAGTTTCCACTTCTTCTACAGCAGAATCTCCCATTTTCATTACAGTACCTTTACCGTAAGTTTTGTCTAACTTGTCTAACGTTAATTGAAGGGCTTTTAATTTGGCTTCTTTATCTGAACTCATAACATATATATTTTGCGTAAAAATACAATTTTTTTATTCTCTAAATATTTTGGGAACCAAAAATAAAATGCCTTGTTCATAAAAAAACTGAAACACTTCATTTAGCTCTATAGATTCTTGA
The DNA here is from genome assembly GCF_009363055.1 of Flavobacterium haoranii. Lineage (NCBI taxonomy): Bacteria > Pseudomonadati > Bacteroidota > Flavobacteriia > Flavobacteriales > Flavobacteriaceae > Flavobacterium > Flavobacterium haoranii. The sequence continues at coordinate 2,127,422 of NZ_CP045292.1, forward strand.
AAATGAACACTTTTAGAAAATAATTTTTCAACATAGACTTTCATTTCATCATTTTGAAATTCTAATAAAATTTCATTTTCATTCCAATTAATTAAGCAATCTCGAGTCTTTAAATCGTAGCTTAAATTAGGATTAATATAAATATCAAAATCCTCAAATTCATATGTCTTTTGCAACAATTTATATAAAGCTTCTAAAACTTTTTTAGGTGAAATCGACGACAAACAAACCCTATCTTTACAGTTTATGATAACATCATAATTACATTTTAAAGTACAATTTCCAGGCTTGCCCCAAACAATTTCATTTTGCTCCGAAAAACTTCCCCAAGAACCTGGACCCGTTGGCCCATAAATTCCAACTGTTGGTACATTAAAAGCTCCTGCAACATGTGTAATTCCTGCATCGTTCCCAATGTGAAAAACAGCACTTGCCATAGCTTCGCCTACTTCGTGTAAATCTCCGGTAATTAAATCAATATGTGAGTACTCTTTAGATAAAAATTTTTGTGGATTTGGGTCGTCTTTACCTAAAATAATTTTACATCGTAATTTTGGAAAAACAGCATGAATCTCTTCTATTAATTTTGCATAATTTTCTGTTGGCCAAATTTTTAATAAAAAACCAGCTCCTGGATGCAAAGTATAATGAAGGTTTTCAAAATTCGTTTCTCTTTCAAAATATGGAAAACCTAAATTTTTATTTGACAAATCTCTATGAAAACGGCAAACCGCATCGATATAATGCTGTATAGAATGTTGTTTCACTTTCTTACTAGTAATATACTCGATTTGTTCAACGCTTCTATCGAAAATTGGATAGTTCCCAAATTCGATAATTTTATCAAATTTAGTTTGATCTATTTGAGTTGCATCTACAACTTGAATTCCTTTTAAATGCTTTTGAAAAAAACTTACCAAACGTGGACTTAAACCATAAGTAACCGAATCTGAAACTTGTTTTAATTTATAAACTGCTGGTAGTGTAAAGAAAATATCACCAAGTCCGCCATAACTTTTTAAAACCAAAACATTTCCTAATGATTTTGAAACCGAACTTTGCACAGGAATATCTTTAATTTTACTCCAAAATTCCAAAATCGTAGATTGCATTTCTTGTTTTGCACGTTCTTTATCATCTGGATAAAAATCAAAAGACCATGTTCCTACTCTATCATTTGTAATTAATTTACAACCAGATAAAAATGCTTCTGCAGCTAATCTTCCTGATGGTTCCGGCCAAACAGGCTTGATAATTATTTCTTTGGTTTTACCTAAAACTTTTAAAACCTCAGTATTCTCGATTGGTTCTCTGAACTTAATATTTTTTGGAAGTTCTCTTCTTAATTTATTTTCACCAAAAACTACAAAGTTCTTATTCGGATGTTCCAAAGCATAATCTACAAATGCATCACCTCCTTTTAAATAACTTAACTCTCCAAAAAAGGAATCTCTTCAACTTTTTCTTCTGAAATACAAATGTTCTCCACATCTACTGTTGGTGGCATGATTAAATAATTATGCGAAATTGCTTCACCATAAAACTCGACATGAGATTCAAAGTGCTTTGGAGATTGAAAAATATTGAGTTGAGAATTTGCAAAAAGTGTTCGAAACAAATGAAATTTATCTGTATTGCAACAATTTCTAATATTTCTATCTAAAGTGCATAAAATATTTCTTCGAACGCAAAAGTTATAATCAAATTCTATCTTAGAAAAAGGAATTTTAGATTCTAAAACATAGTTTAAAATATCTAACTCAAATTTACATCTTGAGGTGTTACAAATAATTAGTAAATCGTGAGCTAAAATTGTAGTTTTTGTTTCTTCAAAATTTTGCAACAAACCTACTTCAACAAGAAAACCCAACTCCTTTCCTTTTGAAACTAGTTGGGCAATTGTTAACTCAGCTCCTCTTTTTAGCGTAAGAGCCGTATCATGTAAAAAAAGAATTTTTTTCAAATTTTATCCTCCGTAATAGCCATCGTCGTAGTAACCGTCGTCATAATATCCGTCGTCATAATATCCGTCATCGTAGTAACCATCATCATAATATCCGTCGTCATAATATCCGTCATCATAATAACCGTCGTCATAATAACCATTATTATAATTATCATCATCTGAAGAACAAGAAGCCATCAAATTACCTGTAATAACAATAGCCGAAGTAGCTAAAAGCACTTTTCCTGAATTCTTTAAAAAGTTACGTCTATTCATAATGTAAAAACTTTTGAACCGCCAATATAATAAAATTAAGTTAAAAACGAATTAAAAATTAGTTTATTGCTCAATTTAATCGATTATTATTAACTTTGCCCACGAACTTTTCCATTTAAAGTTCAAAAAAATATTTCTCACTTAAAAGTTATAGCATGCAACTGTACAACACTTTAAGCGCAGAAGAACGTGCCCGTTTAATCGATGAAGCGGGAAAAGAAAGAATCACACTTTCGTTCTATGCGTATGCCAAAATTGAAAATCCACAACAATTTCGCGACGATTTATTTTTAGCTTGGAATCCTTTAGAAGCTCTAGGTCGTATTTATGTTGCTCACGAAGGAATTAATGCTCAAATGAGTGTTCCGGCTGACCAATTTGAAGCCTTCAGAACCACTTTGGATGAATATGATTTCATGCGTGGCATTCGTTTAAATGTGGCTCGCGAACAAGACGATCATTCTTTTTTAAAGTTAACCATAAAAGTGCGTCACAAAATCGTTGCCGATGGATTAGACGATGCTACTTTTGATGTAACCAATAAAGGAATTCACTTAAAAGCGAATGAATTCAACCAATTATTAGACGATCCTAATACCATTGTGGTCGATTTTCGTAACCATTACGAAAGTGAAGTTGGTCATTTTAAAGGCGCCATCACACCTGATGTTGATACCTTCCGTGAAAGTTTGCCTATTATTAACGACCAACTAAAAGACTACAAAGAATCTAAAAACTTGTTGATGTATTGCACCGGAGGAATTCGTTGCGAAAAAGCTTCAGCTTACTTCAAACATCAAGGTTTTAAAAATGTGTACCAATTAGAAGGCGGTGTTATTGAATATGCACGTCAGGTAAAAGCAGAAAACTTAGAAAGTAAATTCATTGGTAAAAATTTCGTTTTCGACAATCGTTTAGGCGAAAGAATTACCGATGATATCATTTCGCAATGTCATCAATGTGGAAAACCTTGCGATACTCATACCAATTGCGCTAACGACGGCTGTCACTTGTTGTTTATTCAATGTGACGAATGTGCTGCCAAAATGGATCATTGTTGTTCTACCGAATGTCAAGAAATCATTCATTTGCCTTTGGTGGAACAAATTAAACTGAGAAAGGGACAAAGCAACAGCAATAAAATTTTCAAAAAAGGAAAATCGGAAGCTTTAAAATTCAAACATTCAGGTGCATTGTCTGATGTTTCTTTAGCTAAAGCAAAACCAGAAAACGATTTACCTATTCGTCAAAAAATTGCCACTAAAAAAGTTTTGGTGGGTAATGGCGAACATTATTATTCTAAATCGCAAGTCGCTTTATTTACACTTACGAATAAAGAAATCAATACCGGCGATTTACTTTTAATTTCCGGACCAACAACAGGCGAAGTTGAATTTACCTTGGAAAAAATGTTGGTTAACGGAGTTGAAAATACATTGGCAACTGCCGGCGATAAAATTACTATTGAATTGCCTTTTAAAATTAGAAAATCAGATAAACTATTTAAAATCACTAAGAAGTAATGACTACTACAGGAAAAATAGAATTAATGGCACCTGCTGGTAATTTTGAATCCTTACAAGCAGCTTTAGACAACGGATGTGATTCAGTTTATTTTGGTGTAGAGCAATTAAATATGCGTGCACGCGCTTCTATCAATTTTGTCTTAGACGATTTACCAGAAATAGCGCGCCGTTGCCAAGAAAAAAACGTTAGAACCTATCTGACTCTAAATACCATTGTTTACGATCACGATTTGTCGATTGTTAAAACTCTTTTAAATAAGGCAAAAGAAGCTAATATTACAGCGGTGATTGCATCTGATCAAGCGGTAATTATGACAGCTAGAAGCATTGGTATGGAAGTTCATATTTCGACACAAGTAAATGTAACCAACATTGAAACGGTGAAATTTTACGCCATGTTTGCCGATACAATTGTACTTTCTCGCGAATTGAGTTTACGTCAAGTAAAGAAAATTACGGAGCAAATTGAGAAAGAACAGGTTAAAGGACCAAGTGGCAATTTAGTGGAAATCGAAATTTTCGGTCACGGTGCTTTATGTATGGCCGTTTCCGGAAAATGCTATTTGAGTTTACATTCGCACAATTCTTCTGCAAATCGTGGAGCTTGCAAACAAAATTGTCGTAAAAAATACACGGTTATCGACCAAGAAACGGGTTTCGAAATCGAAATCGACAACGAATACATGATGTCTCCAAAAGATTTATGTACGCTTGATTTCTTAGACCAAGTGATTGATACCGGAATAAAAGTTTTAAAAATTGAAGGTCGTGGTCGCGCTCCAGAATACGTAGCAACCGTTGTCAAAACGTACAGAGAAGCTATTGATTCGTATTATGACGGAACATTTTCGCAAGAAAAAGTAGCCGAATGGATGGAAGCGCTAAATACGGTTTACAACAGAGGTTTTTGGAGTGGTTACTATTTGGGCCAAAAATTAGGCGAATGGAGTAAAGATCCCGGAAGTAATGCTACACAAAAGAAAGTATACATTGGAAAAGGAGTGCATTATTTCCCTAAAGCAAGTATTGCTGAATTTAAAATTGAGGCGTATGATCTTAAAAAAGGAGATAAAGTTTTAATTACGGGTCCAACAACGGGTGTACAAGAAATGGTTATCGAAGACATGATGGTTAACGACACTACTTGTGAAAAAGCGACAAAAGGCGACAGCTTAACGTTGAAACTTCCGTTTAGAATACGTTTGTCTGACAAAATGTATAAAATTGTAGAAGCTTAATGGTTATCATTACTTTACAACGAGATAAGTGTATAGGTTGCAATTATTGTGTTGAATTTGCCCCTAACCAATTCCAAATGTCTAAAAAAGACGGAAAAACGGTTTTAATAAAATCGATCAACACCAAAGGATTTCACACCTTAAAATCGCCCGATCACACCATTGTAGAAGCGTGTGAATTAGCCGAAAAAGCTTGTCCGGTAAATATTATATCGGTTAAAGAAACCTAAAAAATATCGGTAAAATACTATTTGAATACCTGTTTTCGTTATAAATGAAAGCAGGTTTTTCTTTTTAAACCATTCACAAATTTGTATTATCTTTACACACAAAATACACTTTTGACAAGTAGTTCCACTTAAGGAACGATCTATATATATTGAAACTATGGCATGTACAAATTGTTCCTCAGGAACGCAAGATGGCGCTCCTAAAGGATGTAATAATAAAGGTTCTTGTGGCACCGGAAGCTGCAACAAATTAACTGTTTTCGATTGGTTATCAAATATGAGTTTACCACAAGGTCAAGAATCATTCGATGTGGTGGAAGTTCGTTTTAAAAACGGAAGAAAAGACTTTTATAGAAATCATGAAAAAATGAGTCTTTCTATTGGAGATATTGTTGCAACAGAATCTTCTCCTGGCCACGATGTCGGAATTATATCTTTGGCAGGTGAATTAGTTAAAGTTCAAATGAAGAAAAAGAAAGTAGCTTTAGATGCTGAACTTTTAAAAATTTACCGAAAAGCTACACAAAAAGATATTGATATTTGGAGTGAAGCAAGAAAAAGAGAAGAGCCAGTACGCATGCGTGCTAGAGAATTAGCTATTGCTTTAAATCTAGAAATGAAAATTTCTGATGTAGAATTTCAAGGAGATGGTTCAAAAGCAACTTTTTACTATACTGCTAATGATCGTGTAGATTTTCGTCAGTTAATTAAAGATTTTGCCCGCGAATTTAGCATTCGTGTTGAGATGAAACAGGTCGGTTTCCGCCAAGAGGCTTCAAGACTAGGAGGAATTGGTTCTTGTGGACGCGAATTGTGTTGTTCAACATGGTTAACCGATTTTAGAAGCGTAAACACTTCTGCAGCTCGTTACCAACAATTATCATTGAATCCACAAAAATTAGCGGGACAATGTGGCAAGTTAAAGTGTTGTTTAAATTATGAATTAGACACATATTTAGATGCATTACAAAGCTTTCCTGATTTAGAAACAAAAATTAAAACTGAGAAAGGAACAGCAGTTTGCCAAAAAGTTGATATTTTCAAAGAATTAATGTGGTTTTCTTACGAAAATCAACCTGCTCATTGGTATGTTTTAAGTGTAGCTCAAGTAAAAGAAATGCTTGAAAAAAACAAGAAAAACAAACCTGTTTCCGCTATTGAAGATTTTGTAAATGAAACTGCAAAAGAGGAACCTAAAAACTTCCAAAATGCTGTTGGTCAAGATGACTTAAATAGATTCGATAAGCCTAAAAAGAAAAATAATCGAAATAAGAAGCGTAAACCTAATCCAAATAACAATAACAACAATAAAAAACCTTCAAATCAAAAAAACACTAATACAAATGCAAATAAAAAACAATAGTTATTTGTGGTTATTAGTTATCCTTGGAACAATTTTAATTTCATGTGATAACAATCAAGTATTTGATCAATATCATAAACTAGATGGTTCTTGGTCTAAAAATGATACAATTCGATTTGATTTTGAACAAACCGATACTATAAACCCTTATAATTTGTTCTTAAATGTAAGAAACAATAAGGATTTTCCGTTTAATAATTTGTTTGTTATTGTTAGCTTAAAAAACCCAAAAAACGAAATCAAAATTGATACCTTAGAATATCAAATGGCATATCCTGATGGTAAATTAATGGGTGAAGGTTTTTCAGACGTTAAAGAAAGTAAACTTTGGTACCAAGAAAATTTCACATTTAAAAAATCTGGAAAATACCAAGTCGAAATTGTTCATGCTTTACGCGAAACAGGTTCAATTACTGGAATGGATAAAGTAGACGGTGTTACCGAAGTGGGCTTTAGAATTGAAAAAATAAAATAATATATGGCTGTTAAAAAAAGTGAAAATTCAGATTTTTCAAAATATATCAAAACATTTTGGAAACTATTTTTCGGTGGTGTTGGCTTTGTAATACTACTTTTCCTTTTTGCTTCATGGGGCTTATTAGGATCAATGCCAAGTTTCGAGAAATTAGAAAATCCTGATTCTAATATCGCTACTGAAATTATTTCTTCAGACGGGGAGGTAATTGGTAAATTCTATGCAGAAAATAGAGTTCCTGTTAAGTTTCAAGATTTACCACCACATTTAGTAAATGCTTTGGTTGCAACTGAAGATGAACGTTTTTACGAACATTCTGGTATCGACGGAAGAGGAACTGTAAGAGCTGTTGTAAAATTAGGAACCGATGGCGGTGCTAGTACCATTACACAACAGTTAGCCAAATTATTATTTCACGGCGAAGGTTCTAAAAATATTGTAATGCGTATTCTTCAAAAAGTTAAAGAATGGGTTATTGCGGTTCGTTTAGAACGTCAATATACGAAGCAAGAAATTTTAGCTATGTATCTTAATGAAGTAGATTTCCTTTATAATGCAGTTGGAATTCGTTCTGCAGCTAAAATTTATTTCAACAAAGAACCTAAAGATTTAACTATTGAAGAATCGGCGGTTTTAGTTGGAATGCTTAAAAACCCTTCTCTTTATAATCCGAAGAAAAAAGAGAAAAATGCCTTTAATAGAAGAAACACTGTTTTAGGACAAATGGTAAAAGGAGGATTTATTACTGAAGCAGAAAAAGCTAAATTAAGTAAAGATTCTATTCATTTAAACTTCAAACCAGAAAGTCACAAAGAAGGAAATGCAACCTATTTTAGAGAATATCTTCGTGATTATATGAAAAAATGGGTGAAAGATCACCCAAAAGAAGATGGTTCTGAATATGACATTTATAGAGATGGATTAAAAATATATGTAACTATTGATTCTAAAATGCAACAATATGCTGAAGAAGCAGTAGCAGAACATATGCCAACTTTACAAAACAAGTTTTTCGATTTAGCAAAAACTAATAAAAATGCACCTTTCTTAAATATTACTACTGAAGAAACAGATAGAATTATGAATCGCGCTATGAAAAGTTCGGAAAGATGGCGCTTAATGAAAGATGAAGGAAAATCGGAAGATCAAATTTTAAAATCATTTGATGTAAAAACCGAAATGAAAATTTTCACATGGAAAGGTGAACGCGATACCATTATGACTCCTAGAGACTCTATACGTTACTATAAGCATTTCTTACAAACTGGAATGATGGCAATGGAACCTCAAACAGGACAAATAAAAGCATGGGTTGGAGGAATTAATTATAAATATTTTCAATACGATCACGTTGGTCAAGGAGCTCGTCAAGTAGGTTCTACATTCAAACCCTTTGTTTATTCAACCGCAATTGAACAATTGGGTATGTCGCCATGTGATTCTATTATAGATGGCCCATTTACTATGCCAAAAGGGAAATGGGGAATTGATCAAGCTTGGTCTCCAAGAAACTCAGACGGTAAGTTTAGAGGAATGATTACTCTTAAACAAGCGTTAGCAAATTCTGTAAATACGGTTTCTGCTAAATTAATGGATCGTGTAGGACCAAAATCTGTTGTCGATATGGTTCATGATTTAGGTGTAACTTCTGAAATTCCTGCACGTCCAGCTATTGCACTTGGAGCAGTAGAAATTACTGTTGAAGAAATGGTTGGTGCTTTTAGCACTTTTGCAAACCAAGGCGTTTATGTAAAACCAACTTTCATCACAAGAATTGAAGACAAAAATGGAGTTGTATTAGACCAAATCGTTCCAGAAAGTAAGGACGTCATGAATAGAGACGTGGCTTATGCAATTGTAAAATTATTAGAGGGTGTTACCGAATCTGGAACTGGTCAACGTTTACGCTGGGGAGGAGTAAGTGGTTTAACACAATATAAATATGCTTTTACGAATCCTATAGCAGGTAAAACGGGTACTTCCCAAAACAATTCAGATGGATGGTTCATGGGAATGGTACCAAATTTAGTTGCTGGTGTTTGGGTAGGAAACGAAGATCGTTCAGCCCATTTCAGACAAACTTTATACGGACAAGGAGCTACAATGGCTTTACCTATCTGGGGATTATTTATGGATAAATGTTACAAAGACGAAAACTTAACGGTTTCAAGAGGTGCTTTTGAAAGACCAAAAGATTTATCAATAAAAGTAGATTGTTGGAAAAAAGAAGTTGACACAACTGCTATTGATGAACCAGATTTAGAAGAATTCGATTTTTAAAAACAACAAACTAAACATATTATGATTAACCGAAAAGTAAACTCTGTTCAAGAAGCCTTAGAAGGAATCGAAAGTGGAATGACTATCATGCTTGGTGGTTTCGGACTTTGTGGTATCCCTGAGAACAGTATTGCTCAACTAGTTCAAATGGAAGTTAACAACTTAACATGCATTTCAAACAATGCTGGTGTCGACGATTTTGGATTAGGTTTATTATTGCAAAAAAGACAAATTAAAAAAATGATTTCTTCTTATGTAGGAGAAAATGCAGAATTTGAACGCCAAATGCTTTCTGGTGAATTAGAAGTAGAATTAACACCACAAGGAACATTAGCAGAAAAATGCCGCGCAGCTCAAGCTGGAATTCCAGCATTCTTTACGCCTGCTGGTTATGGAACTGAAGTTGCAGAAGGAAAAGAAGTTCGAGAATTTAACGGAAAAATGCACATTTTGGAACATGCTTTTAAAGCTGATTTCGCAATCGTTAAAGCATGGAAAGGTGACGAAGCAGGTAATTTAATATTCAAAGGAACGGCACGTAACTTCAATGCGCCTATGGCAGGAGCAGGAAAAATTACCATTGCTGAAGTTGAAGAATTAGTACCAGCGGGAACATTAGATCCTAACGAAATTCATATTCCTGGTATTATGGTGAATCGTATTTTTCAAGGTGAAAAATTTGAAAAGCGAATCGAACAACGAACAGTTCGTCAAAAATAATTAGACAATGTGCCAATGAGACAATAGGACAATTATAGTTGAAATATTGAAATTGACACATCGACACATTAACTAATTGACAAATTATTAAAAAAATGGCTTTAGATAAAAATCAAATTGCAAAACGAATTGCCAAAGAAGTAAAAGACGGTTACTATGTGAACCTTGGAATCGGAATTCCTACATTGGTTGCCAATTTTGTTCGTGAAGATATTTCAGTAGAATTTCAGTCAGAAAATGGAGTTTTAGGAATGGGTCCGTTTCCTTATGAAGGAGAAGAAGATGCCGACATTATTAACGCAGGAAAACAAACGATTACTACATTGCCAGGCGCAAGTTTCTTCGATTCTGCTTTTAGCTTCGGAATGATTCGCTCACAAAAAGTAGATTTAACGATTTTAGGAGCTATGGAAGTTTCTGAAAATGGTGATATTGCCAACTGGAAAATTCCTGGAAAAATGGTTAAAGGAATGGGTGGTGCTATGGATTTAGTAGCTTCTGCAGAAAATATCATCGTGGCTATGATGCACGTGAATAAAGCTGGAGAATCAAAACTTTTAAAACGTTGTTCGTTACCTTTAACAGGTGTAGGTTGTGTAAAAAAGATTGTAACAGAATTAGCGGTTTTGGAAGTGACGCCTCAAGGTTTTAAATTATTAGAAACTGCTCCTGGAGTTACCGTTGAAGACGTTAAAAATGCAACAGAAGGAACGCTAATTATTGAAGGAAATATTCCTGAAATGGACCTTAATTAGTCAATATGACAAATCGCCAATGTGTCAATTAGTTATATGATTAATTGACACATTTTATTATTATAACTTTATAAGCCATGATAACATTTCAAGAAAAACACAAAGACAATTTAATTCTTTTAAAATCATTTGATTTTGCTAAAAAGATTGTTCAATATTCTGAAACTTTAGAAGAAAACAAAAGGTTTGTAATTGCAAATCAATTATTAAAATCAGGAACTTCAATAGGTGCAAATATCAAAGAAGCTCAAAATTCTGAAAGTAAAGCAGATTTTATTCATAAAATGAAAATTGCAATGAAAGAGGCTGAAGAAACTGAGTTTTGGTTATTCCTTTGTAATGAATTAGAAAATTATCCAAATACCGAAAATTTATTAGTAGAAGTTTTTGAAATTCTAAAAATCACTAATAAAATAATTTCCTCTTCGAAAAAAAATTGACACATCGACACATTTTTAAATTGACATATCATAAATAATGAATCCAAAAGTAATTTTAAAATCGGGTAAAGAAAAATCAATTCTAAGAAGACATCCATGGGTGTTTAGTGGTGCGATTTATGGCGTTACTGAAGAATTAGAAGACGGACAATTAGTAGATGTTGTAGATAACAATCAAAAACATTTAGGAACAGGTTTCTTTAGTGATAGAGGAAGTATAGTAGTTCGATTATTGACTTTCGGAAAAGAGCAATTTGCCGAAAACTTTTGGAATGAAAAATTACAATCGGCTTGGGAATTAAGAACTAAATTATTGGATGTAAAAGAAACGGATGCTTTCCGAGTAATTCATGGTGAAGGCGATGGAATTCCGGGATTAATCATCGATTTTTATAATAACTGTTGGGTAATTCAAGCGCATTCTTCTGGCATTTATTTCCAAATGGAGAAAATTGCAGATGCTATTCAAAAAACATTTGCTAAAAACTGCGATACGATTTACTGTAAAAGTTCAAGCACTTTACCCAATACAGGAACCGATTACTTTTTATTTGGAACCAAAGAAAGTACTATTGCGAAAGAAAACAACATTCAGTTTCATGTGAATTGGGTAGAAGGACAAAAAACTGGTTTTTTCTTAGACCAACGCGATAATAGAAAATTGTTAGGTACGTTTTCAAAAGGCAAAAAAGTATTGAATACGTTTTGTTATACAGGTGGTTTTTCTATTTATGCGATGAGTGCTGGAGCCGAATTAGTTACTTCTGTTGATATTTCGCAAAAAGCAGTCGATTTAGCCGCTCAAAATATGGAATTGAATTTCCCGAATTCGAATCATAAAGCAGTTGCCGATGACGTGTTTAATTTCATGAAAGAAAACCATCAAATCTATGATGTTATTGTTTTAGATCCGCCAGCATTTGCTAAAAACATTAAAAGCAAGCACACCGCAACACAAGCATACAAACGCTTAAATATTGCAGGATTAAAAGCCTTGGCTCCAAAAGGTATTTTATTTACATTCTCTTGTTCGCAGGTTATTGATGATGTATTGTTTTACAATACGGTTGCTGCTGCTGCAATTGAAACTGGAAGAAACATTCGTGTATTACACAAATTAGAACAAGGTCCTGATCATCCAACCAATATTTACCATCCTGAAGGACATTATTTAAAAGGATTGGTGTTGTATGTGGAATAGTTTTGAGTATTCAGTTTTCTGTTTACAGTAGACAGATTTTCCTCTATGATTTGTCACTTCGAGTATTTGATATTAAGAGGGTAAACAAGGTTTATGATTATAGAAGTCTCATATAGCTTAATTCTTTATGAGATTTCTCCTTTTGTCGGAATGACAAAAAAATGAATAAAAAACCTGCCAGCAAACACTAACAGGTCTTTTTCAATATTCTATTCTCTATTTTCTTGAGAAAACTACTTCAAATTCGCGAAGAAATCATTTCCCTTATCATCAGTAATAATGAAAGCTGGAAAATCTTTTACTTCAATTTTTCTCACAGCTTCCATTCCTAATTCCGGAAAATCAACAACCTCAACAGAAAGAATATTTTCTTTTGCTAAAATAGCCGCAGGTCCACCAATTGAACCCAAATAAAATCCGCCATATTTTGCACAAGCATCAGCTACTTGTTTCGAGCGGTTTCCTTTTGCTAACATTACCATACTTCCACCAACTGCTTGAAATTCATCAACATAAACATCCATTCGCCCTGCAGTTGTTGGCCCAAAACTTCCTGATGGCATTCCTTCTGGAGTTTTCGCTGGTCCGGCGTAATACACTGGATGGTTTTTGAAATATTCTGGCATTGGTTGGCCCGCATCTAACATCTCTTTAATCTTCGCATGTGCAATATCACGCGCAACGATTACTGTTCCGTTTAGTTTTAAACGTGTTTTGATTGGATATTTAGAAAGTTCCGCTAAAATATCAGCCATCGGACGGTTTAAATCTACAATAACTGGTTCCTCTAAATGTGGCGCTACTTCTGGTAAAAACTGTGCAGGATTGGTTTCCAATTGCTCTAAGAAAATTCCATCTTTCGTAATTTTTCCTTTGATATTTCTATCTGCCGAACAAGAAACGCCTAATCCAACTGGACAAGAAGCAGCATGTCTTGGTAAACGAATTACACGTACATCATGCACGAAATATTTTCCACCAAATTGCGCTCCTATTCCACTTTCGTGACAAATTTGTTGCACTTTTGCTTCCCATTCTAAATCACGAAAAGCTTGACCTGCCATATTTCCAGAAGTTGGTAAATTATCATAATAACCAGCAGATGCTTTTTTAACAGCTGCTAAATTTGCTTCTGCTGAAGTTCCACCAATAACTAAAGCCAAGTGGTAAGGCGGACAAGCCGATGTTCCTAAATCTTTAATTTTGGTTTTAATAAATTCTGTCATTGATTTTTCATTCAACAACGACTTCGTTTGTTGGTATAAAAACGTTTTATTGGCAGAACCACCACCTTTTGCTAAAAACAAAAATTCATACGAATTTCCTTTTTTCGCATAAATATCAATTTGTGCAGGTAAGTTAGAACCTGAGTTTTTCTCCTCAAACATTGTAATTGGAACAATTTGAGAATAACGTAAATTTCTTTTTTGATACGTATTGTAAACACCACGCGATAAATATTCCGCATCATCAGCTCCTGTGTACACATTTTCACCTTTTTTCGCCATTACAATTGCCGTTCCTGTATCTTGACAAGACGGTAATTGCTTATCAATAGCTACTTTTGCATTTTGCAATAAATTATACGCCACAAATCGGTCGTTATCCGTTGCTTCAGGATCGTTTAAGATGTTGTGTAAACTTTGTAAATGCTTGGTGCGAAGCATAAAAGAAACATCAAACATTGCTTCTTCGGCCAATAATTCTAAACCTTTTGGGTCAACTACTAAAATTTCTCTATCGCCTAATTTTTCTACAGTAACGTAATCAGAAGTTAATTTTTTGTATTGCGTATCGTCTTTTAAAATCGGATACGGATCTTGATATATAAAATCCATTATGTGTTAGTTTTTTAAGTGACGTAAAGGTAAGGATTTTTGGTGCTAACCTGCAAGGTTTTAATAACCTTGTAGGTTTTTATTTGAAGCAGAAAAGTAATTTTCAAAACAACAATTGTCCCGCTATCCACTATATCTTTTTATTGTCACCTCGAGCGGAGTCGAGAGGAAAATAAAAAGGATGCCGCTGCTATCGGGGCTATACTACACTATTAATTTATTTATTAAACTATAACAAATTTGAAGTTGTGTTAAAAACTAGCTTTATACCTGCAAGGTTTTAAAAACCTTGTAGGAGAATCATTTCATCTGTCATACCAACCTGCAAGGTCTAACTGACCTTGTAGGTTTTATTATTCTAACATAAATTTATTCTCCAGAGTTCTTTTTTTTGAGTTGTGACAATATTTAAAATTATCAACATCATCAAATAAATTTATAACTTCAGATTTGTTTACCAATGATTCAGAATTATTTACAATATTTTGGTAGGAAGAAAATCTGAAATCAACAAAATCAACATTTAAATGATGAGTAGGATTCAAATGAACATAAACAATTACATTTTTTAAATATTCATCAGAAGTCAATTCAATTCTCTTAAAATGTTTATCAAATAAACTTCCAGTTCTATTTTGTTGCTTATTATACGCTTTTGCATAAGCATTAAATAAGTTCGAAAAAGCTTGAGTTACAATTTTCTCTTATTCAATTACTTGAATAACTAAGTGAAAATGATTATCCATTAAACAAAAGGCTAATATTGAAATTTTATGATTTAAATACTTAGAAACTAATTTTAGAAAATACGATTTGTTTTCATTTGAACTAAAAATATTACAGCCATTTATTCCTCTATTGTAAATGTGATAAAATTTATCTTTTTGTAATACTTCTAATTTCATTTAATTTCTTATTTTTTCATATACCTACAAGGTTTTAAAAACCTTGCAGGAGAATCATTCAGGATAAATCTCCTAAAAAAACCAACTTGCCACAAAAATCGCTGTTAACACACAAATTAAGTCTACTAACAACATCATCCAAAGCGTGTAACGTGTGTCTTTAATATTTACCGAACCAAAGTAAACCGCAATAACGTAAAACGTGGTTTCGGCACTACACTGAAAAATACAACTTAATCGACCAGCAAAAGAATCAGGTCCGTAAACGCGCATCGCATCAATCATAAATCCGCGCGAACCACTCGATGCAAAAGGACGCAACATCGCAACGGGTAACGAATCGATGATTTCTTTATGAACACCTAAATGTGAAAATACAAAAGCCATTCCGTGACTGATTAATTCAAATAAACCACTGTTTCTAAATAAAGAAATCGCGACTAACATTCCCATTACATAAGGAAAAATCATGGCTCCGGTTTTTAAGCCATTGTTAGCCCCAACAACAAAAGTGTCGAATAAATTGGTGTTTTTGGCAATGAATTTCTTCTCGTTTATGAATGAAAAAAGTAATGTAAATCCGATAATTGCTAATAATAAAACACCTGATAAATTTGCTGTAAAATAATTTTTACCAATTAAATCTAAAGTGTTCACGTAAAACAACAAACCTATAATAGCTCCAATCAATGACATTAATCCTACTAATAAAGAAGCGCTTTTAAAGTTGATACGTTGTTTAATTCCAACCAAAATAAATGCTGCGATAGTTCCTACAAAAGAAGTAATAATACAAGGTAACATTACATCAGCTGGATTAGCAGCATTTTCAGCAGCACGATAGCCAATAATTGACGTTGGAATTAACGTTAAACCAGCTGCGTGCAAACACATAAACATAATTTGTGCATCGCTGGCTTTGTCTTTATCAGGATTAATTTCTTGTAATTTTTCCATCGCTTTTAGCCCGAATGGTGTTGCAGCAGAATCTAATCCGAGAAAATTTGCAGCAAAATTCAACGTCATGTAGGAAATGGATTCGTGATTTTTTGGAATGGAAGGAAAGATTTTAGCAAAGGCTGGACTTAAATAACCTGCCAATTTTTCGGAAGCTCCTGATATAATCAACAATTCCATAATTCCACAGAAGAAAGCTAAATAGGCAATTAATGGGAGTATTAAATCTAACAAACTGCTTTTTGCCATAGGTAATAAACCATCTGCTTTTTGAGTTCCGCTGTAGATTTTTACGGTTTGTTTGTTGTAAACATAGGTAGTATCAGCATCCGAAGTAACTCTATTTACAACAAACTCATTATTTCCAGATACTTTTAAACTGTCTTGTACAAATTGTGGAACTTCGTTTAAGTATTTTTCACTTATTAATAGTGGTTCGCCTTGTTTACCATTTAATACATAATCGATAGAATAATATTGATTGGTAAATAATCCTGCGATTACAAAAGTGATAGAACAAACGAATATAACGAGCCAAAATCTGCTTAAAACCATGTTTCAGTTAGTAGTTTATTGTTAATTGTTTCAAAGATATAAAAATTAGCCCCTATGGCAGCGGCATCCTTTTTGTTTGTCACACTGAGCTTGTCGAAGTGCAAACTAAAAAGATATAGCGAACAGCGGGAATTGCTTCAAAAATTACACATGCGTAATTTCGTCTTCGATTAAAATATCTTCTCTACGGAAACGAAGGAAAATTTGAGCCACGGCAATTACATCTTTTTCGCAATAGGTGATAATGCGATCGATATCCTTGTCAATATAAAAAACACGTGCCACTTCGCTTCCATCGATATCGTCTTTTGGTGAAGGAATTCCTAACACTTTTGTTAATAATTTTAAAGAAGTGAAATGTTTATAATCGCCAAATTTCCACAATTCTAAAGTATCTAAATGTGGTACTTCCCACGGTTTTTTTCCGAATAAATTCAGTTTATCTGGCAAGGCAACTCCGTGAATTATCATGCGACGCGCAATAAACGGAATATCAAATTCTTTAGCATTATGTCCGCATAAAACATGTGCCGCGCCATTGAAATGTTGGTTTAATAAATTGGCGAAATCTTGTAATATTTTCTTTTCTTCGCCCCAAAAACTTGTTGTTCTAAAGTTTCGGATATCGGCTTTGTTGGTAAAATACCCTACGGAAATACAAATGATTTTTCCAAATTCGGCCCAAATTCCTGCTCTTTCATAAAAATCTTCGGCAGTAACCTCATCGCGACGTTGGTATTGAGTTTTAAGTTCCCAAAGCTTTTTAGTTTCTTCATCCATTCCCATATACGAATCGTATTGCGGAACGGTTTCAATATCTAAAAATAGAATGTTGTTGAGTTGAATTTTTTCTATCATTTGTTTTTTTGTTTATAGTTGGTGGTTGATTGTTTTTTGTTTTGTTTCAAGTTTCAGGTTAATTTATTCTCTATGATCTATTTTCTTTACTCTTGCTTCTTGCCTCTTTCATCCAACATTTTATAAGCTTCATCAACATAAACATACAAATCATTACTATGAGGATCGGTTTCTGTTTGTAAACCTTTAATGTGCCCTAAACGAACAATAATAACATCATCTTCGGGAATTACAATTACAAACTGACCTAAGTGCCCACGCATATAATACAATTGTTTACTGCTTACATTATGCAACCACCAACCGTAACCATATTGTGGACTTTCAGGAAAACGAGGCGTAACACATTTTTTCACAAATTTAGAATCGAGAAGTTGTTGTCCGTTCCATTTACCATTTTGTTTCATTAGCTTTCCAAATCGAGCAAAATCGCGTGCATTACTTGCAATACAGCAATACGCTTTTTCGATACCGTCCGGTTCGTGGTCTAATTGCCAAAGTGCTTCATTTTCGGCGCCCATTGGTTGCCAAAAGTTTTTTGAAACATAATCAGATAAATATTCTCCCGTTGCTTTTTCAATACACATTGCTAATAATTGTGTTGCACCACTTAAATAACTAAATGATTGTCCGGGTTTATCTTTTACTTCTAAGCCAAGAATTACTTTCTTTAAATCATCATCAAAATACGCTC
Organism: Flavobacterium haoranii; assembly: GCF_009363055.1. Taxonomy (NCBI): domain Bacteria; kingdom Pseudomonadati; phylum Bacteroidota; class Flavobacteriia; order Flavobacteriales; family Flavobacteriaceae; genus Flavobacterium; species Flavobacterium haoranii. Next base: position 2,145,678 of record NZ_CP045292.1, read on the forward strand.
GCGTTACAATTGAAAAAGGACTGTAATAACGTTCGTCCCAACTTAATCCTGAAGCCATTGAAGACAAATCACCAACAGTAACTTCTTTTGCAAATTCTCCTTTTAATTCTGGAAAAAAATCAACAACTTTTTGGTCTAAACTTTTAATTTTTCCTTCCATTATGGCTTTTCCTAAAGCAAGCGTAACAACACTTTTCGCCATTGAAAAAGAGTTTGATTTTGAATCTTTTCCGTAACCATCGAAATAGCTTTCGTGCCAAATGCTGTCATTCTTGATGATTAAATAAGCTACCGTTTGTAATTCTTTATGTGTTTGTTCTAAAACTTCAGTAGCAGGAACCGAATTGTAATCTTTTGCAATTGCCCAAGGTTGCGCAGTCCTTTTTTTAATTTCTCGATTAGGAAAATGTGTATAATCATCTAGAAAAGCCGTTGTATGTCCGCGAAAGTAAATGGTTCGTACCGCTCTTATTAAATAATCGACATCGAAAATATACATTAGAATTATGATTGAAACTAATAGTATAGCCAACCATTTAAAGAAGTTTTTTAGAAATCTCATGGCGTTGTTTTTAATTAAAACTGATTGCACTAATTTATAAAAAAATACAAGCGAATTAAACCTATTAAAACAAAGTTTGTTGTTTTTCGCCTTTTTCGTGTTCTAACAACCATTGTTTGCGCCATAAACCACCGGCGTAACCTGTTAAAGAACCATCGGAACCAATAACTCTATGACATGGTACAACAATCCAAAGTGGATTTTTTCCATTAGCAGATGCAACAGCACGAATAGCTTTTACATCGCCTAGTTTTTTAGAAAGATCGAGATAAGATGTAGTTTTTCCATAAGGGATTTTTAGAAGTTCTTGCCAAACTTTCTTTTGAAAGTCGGTTCCTTTTGGATTTAATTTAAATGTAAATTCTTTACGAATACCATTAAAATATTCTTCCAACTCGATTACTGCTTGTTTAAAATTAATAGGTATTTGTTCTGTAATAGTCTCTTCATAACCTACAGAAATTTCGGAAATTCCATTTTCATCTCCTGATATTTTTGTTATTCCTAATGGCGAATCTATATAAATTGATTTCATTTTATAAAAATAAAAAAACCACCTCAATAAAATGAGATGGTTTTAATAAGATTAAAAAAGTTGTTTGGAATTATTTTAACAAAATAGATTTTTCTTCTTCTTGGTTTTTAACTTTACCTTTAATGATTAACACTTTTGGAGCAGCACCTTCTTCGTTAGTAGTAACTGTTACTGTTTTGTGGAAGTTTCCTGGAGCAGCAGCGTTGTAAGTTGCCATAACTGTTCCTTTTTCACCTGGTTTTACAGGAGTTTTAGTGTAGTTAGTTGCTGTACAACCACAAGAAGGTTTTACATTTGTTAATAATACAGTTTGTTTTGTAGTGTTTGTAAATGTAAACTCATAAGAAACTGGTTTACCTTTTTCAATTTCACCAAAATCATGTGTATCATCAGCCCATTTTAAATCAGATTGTTTAGTTTGAGCTTGTGCAGTTTCTATAGCTGCTTTTTTTGTGTCTAATGTAGGCTTCTTCTCTACACTTTGAGCGAAAGATAACGCAGAAACAAAAACTGCTACTAATGATAATTTTAATGCTTTCATACCTTTATTGTTTTAAGTTATTTTTATTTTTGGTTTAACAAATTTAAAAACTAATTTTAGTATTGTTGTTAAGCATAATTTAATTGTTGTTAACGACTTGTTAATGATGTAAAATGAAATTGAAAAGAATTAATGTTTTAGTAGTTATTGGTTTACTAGCAATTGTTGGGGTAATTATCATGCAATTGTTTTTACTAAATCAGGCTTATAGTTTTGAAAAGAAAGATGTAGAAGATAAAATTCATTTTGCTTTACAAGATGTTGTTGAAAAAATATATGCCGATAATCATTCTACTTTACCAATTACTAATCAAATAAAAAAAGTTTCAGACAACTATTATATAGTAAATGTAGACGATGTTTTTGAAAACAACATTTTAGAACATTACTTAAAAACTGAATTTGAAAAAGTAAAACTCGAACAAGATTTCGAATATGCTATTTATAATTGTGGAACAGACGATATGATTTATGGAAATTATATTGCCGCTGATGGTAAACCCGAAAAAAAATGCGAAGACTGTTTTACAAAAAATGAAGAATTAATTTATTACTTCGCCATTCGTTTTCCTAATTTAAAACAAAGTTACTTTAGTAGCTTAAAACAATATTGGGCATTTACAGTTGTGTTATTCTTTGTTTTAATCATTTATGTTTATTCGGTTTTTTTATTACTGAAGCAAAAAAGATATACCGAATTACAACACGATTTCATAAATAATATGACGCATGAGTTTAAAACACCATTATCCTCAATTCTAATTGCTTCAAATTATGCAAATACTCAGAAAGAAATTTCTGAAAATAAAAAACTAAGTAAATACATCCAAATTATTATCGATCAAAGTAATAAACTCAACCAACATATAGAACAAATTCTTTCGGTTGCCAAAACAGATAGTCACCAAATTCAATTAAAAAAATCGCCCGTAGAAGTTGTTAAAACTATCGATTTAATTATTGAAAATTGCAAACTAAAACATAATACTGAGTTTGATGTTCACAATTCAATTCAAGAAAATGTAACAATTACCGCCGATTCTTTTCATTTCTATAATCTTTTATTTAATTTATTTGAAAACGCCATTAAATATGGAAATAACAATATAGTAATAAAAGTTTCTTTGATAGAGAATGTAAAATATTTTTCACTTATTATTACCGATAATGGTCCTGGAATTCCAGAAAAAGATTTGCCTTTTATTTTCGATAAATTTTATCGCGTAAGTAGAAAAGACAATGAAGAAATAGAAGGATTTGGTATTGGGCTAGCCTATGTTAAAAAAATATGCGAACTTCACCATTGGAAAATAAAAGTAAAAAACGGAACTATAGGTTTAGAAACTGAAATTAAAATTCCTAAAAAAGATTTACACTATGTCTAAAAAAAGAATTCTTTACGTAGAAGACGACGAAACATTAGCTTTTTTAACCGCCGATAATTTAGAACAACATTTTGATGTTACACATGTAAGCAATGGAAAAGAAGCCTTTGAATTGTTTTGTAAAGAAAATTTCGATTTATGTGTATTAGACATAATGTTACCCGATATGGATGGCTTTGAGATTGCACAAGAAATAAGAAATAGAAACGAAGAAATTCCTATTATTTTTATTTCTGCAAAAACCATGAAAGAAGATCGCATAAAAGGTTTACGTTTAGGTGCCGATGATTATTTGGTAAAACCTTACTCTATTGAAGAACTCATTTTAAAAATCGAAATATTTTTAAATCGTAGTCAGAAAAAAGTTGAAAAATCGAACAAAAATCATACTATTGGAACGTTTACTTTTGAACCAACCAACTATTCTTTAAAAAACGAAACCCAACAAATAACCTTAACCGAACGCGAAGCGACTTTACTGAATTTATTTGTAGAAAATAAAAATACGGTTTTAAAAAGAGAGAAAATACTAACCGAACTATGGGGAAACGATGATTATTTCTCTGGCAGAAGTTTAGATGTTTTTATCTCGCGTTTGCGCAAAATTTTTAAAGATGAAACCCACGTTCGAATTGAAAATATTCCGCGCGTAGGTTTCAAATTAGTAATTGAATAAATGTCTATTAAAAACTTTTAATATAAGCTTCTAAAGAAGCTAATTCTTCATCGGTCATATTTTTAGTAATAGCAAAATTAGCTTTCATTACTTCAAACTGAGAAGGATCTACAATTGGTTCTGCTTCTCCTTTTAAAAAGGTAATAATATTGCCGTTTTTTTCGGTATATATTTTTGAAATTTCTTTTAAGCTAGGCCCAATTACTTTATTTTCAGGTTGATGACATGCCGAACAAGTTCCTTTTCCTTCAAATAATTTTTGTCCTTCTTCTACTAATGGATTTACGTCTTTAACCGATTCCTCTGTTACCGAAACTGATTCTACTTCTTTTGATTTTCCAAATGGCTCTTCTTCTTTTTTGCCTCCGCAACTTACTAAAACTAAAATCGCCAAACTAAAAACTAATTTTTTCATTATTTAAAATTTATTTAGATGTAACAACACTTATCAAATCGTCAATTCGAGTATTTTTTGATTTCAAAAAAATTATCGAGAATAGATTTAATTTTTCTTTGTTCTCGATACACTTCGCTACTCGAACTGACGAAAAAAAGAAACTTTCCAAAGATATTATCTTTATTGAAATCTATTGGTGACAAATGTCACATTTATCAAAATTGCGAATTGTTAATAAATATTGTTGATAAAATTTTGCAGAACTTATTGTTTCATTAATTTTGTCTTTATGATGTTAGAAAAATACATATCCGATTTACTATATCGCTATCAGTGTGTTACAGTTCCTGGCTTTGGTGCTTTTATTACCGAAAATGTTTCGGCACAAATAAATGGAAGCGCTGCTACATTTTTACCACCAAGAAAAGTAATTACTTTTAATGCAAACATTAAAAACAACGATGGTTTGTTAGCAAATCATGTAGCTTCTAATGAAAATGTAAGCTTCGAGGTGGCTTTAAACAAAATTCAAGTTGAAGTTACAAATTGGATTGCCGAATTAAATCAGCGTAACACCATTACATTAAAAAATATTGGTGCTATTGCTACAATTGGAGATGAAAAAACTTGGGTTTTTGAACCTTCAAATACGACTAATTTCTTAGTGAGTTCTTTTGGTTTAAACCAATTAGTTTCACCTGAAATTAAGCGTGAAGTAATTGTTTTTGAACCTAAGTTAACTGAAGTTGTAATAGAAAACGAACCTATTTCAATTGCTCCCATTCCTGAAATTAAAAGAGATTATTCTTATTTAAAATACGCTGCTTCTTTTGCATTGTTTGTTACTGTTGGTTTATTTAGCTATAAGTTCTACAACGATGACCAAGTAGCGAAACAAACTTTATTAGTTCAAAAAAATGTACAAAATAAAGTACACGAGCAAATTCAACAAGCTACATTTTTTATTGAAACTCCAAATGTTGCTGTGGAATTACCAATTACTGAAGAAAAGTTGCCTTATCATTTAATTGCTGGTGCTTTTAGAAGTGATGAAAATGCTGATAAAGCAGTAAACTTACTAGTTGCTCAAGGTTATAAATCGGAAAAATTACCAATTAATAAATATGGTTTAATTCCTGTAACCTATGGAAGTTTCAAATCGCTAGAAGAAGCTCAAGTAGAAAAACAAAAGATAAGACAAGAAACCAACACTGATGCTTGGTTATTGATAGAATAAAGAATCCCAATTTTTGGGATTTTTTTATGTCTAATTTTTAAAAAGGCTTTTTTTATCTTTGCATAAAACTTGAAAACAATGCAACCAAAATTTCCTTCCGACTCTTTAACTGTTTTAACCGACTTAGTATTACCAGGAGAAACAAATCCATTGAACAACCTTTTTGGTGGTGAATTATTAGCACGTATGGACAGAGCTGCAAGTATTACGGCTCGTAGACATTCACGCAGAGTTTGTGTTACAGCATCTGTAAATCACGTGGCTTTTAATAGAGCCATTCCACTAGGAAGCGTAGTTACTGTAGAATCTAAAGTTTCTAGAACTTTCAATTCTTCAATGGAAATTTATATCGATGTTTGGATTGAAGATCGCGAATCAGGAATCAAAAATAAAGCAAACGAAGGTATTTATACTTTTGTAGCGGTAGATGAAACAGGAAGACCTGTTGCAGTTCCACCAATTGAACCACAAACCGATTTAGAAAAAGAACGTTTTGCGGCAGCTTTAAGAAGAAAACAACTAAGTTTAGTTTTAGCTGGCAAAATGAAAGCTAGTGAAGCTACAGAATTAAAAGCTTTGTTTGCGTAAATATTCATAAAAAAGACAAGTTTTAAACTTGTCTTTTTTTTATGTTACAAAATTATATTCGGGATAAGTTTCTTCTAAATATTTTCCGGCTTTCGACGGAATTTCAAATAGCATTATATATTCTATTAAATAAAGAAAAATTGTTATTGAACTAATAACTAATGCTTTTAAATTTCCAATATTTTCAAAATCTACATTAATAATTAATTGCAATGGCAAATAACTTAATCCTGCAAAAGTACTGTAACCAAAAATAATATCTTTTAACAACCATTTTTTACCCGATTCCTTTGTTTGTTTTTTCGATTTTCTTTTTTGAATAAGTAAACCAATCCAAAAAGTTATAATAACTCCAAATATTAAAGTAGTTGAAATTAATTCAGCGTATTTAAAGTTTTTAAGCATTAAAAATAAGCTTCCTATTAAAGAAAACGTGATTATTATTTTTGGAACAGAAAAGAAATCTTTAAAATGTCCCCAAATAATTTTATTGTATTTTTTATTTAACGCAGCTTGACGTTTTTCAACTACATCCATAAACCCAAAAACACCAAATTTTTTAAATTCTATTTGTAAAGCTTCTTCGAAATGTACATTCGGATTTTCGTACCATTGTTGTTCAATTGCATTTGCTAAATGATCAACTAACTCTGTTTGCAAATCATACCATTCCACGTAATGTTGGCGTGTAAATTGGTATAAACGTTCTATTTGTTCTGGTGTGATTTTCATTGTAAAAGAAGTTTATTCTTTTTATTAAATTTTAAAATTTCATTTATAAAATAAATGATATAAGCAAATAACAAATAAAAGAAAATTGCAACAACTATACTTGAAGGAGCTTCTTTATCAAAACCATTAAAAAAAAATATCTGAGCATAATACAATAAAGCCAAGACTCCTCCCACTTTTTCAATCACAAAAAACCTTTCTTTTAAATAAATATAAAAATAAAAGAGTTGAAAAAGTGCTATGCTTAAAATTGAAACTAAAAACAAATTATTGATGGTAAAAGATTCATTCAAATAATCGGCAACTTCAACTTTTTTAAATAAAATAACCAAAAGCAAAAGCAAAATTAGCATATATGGTTTTGTAATAAATATTAAAAAGCTTTTTATTACTGACCAAGAATATGAAACATTCGTACCATCTTTGTTTCCTTTCAATATCCCTTTCTTATTCAAAACCATGTAACTTTTAAAAGCATCGTAAAAATCTAAATTTTCAGCTTCCATTTTTTGTTCTACTGCCGTTGCTACATGGTCGAGCATTTCCATACGAATGTCGTAATAAATGACTTCGCTGTTTTTTAAATAATTGTCTATGAATTTTATGTTTTCTTTACTTAATTGCATCTTAGTAACTCAATTTAGAATTAACAATAGTTTGCATGTTTTGGATAAATTCTTCTAATTCCGCTAAACGGTTTACGGTTTCTGTAGTACCCTTTTCGGTAAGTTTATAATACTTTCTTAATCGATTATCTACTTTTTCCACCTCAACATCAAGCAAACCCTCTGCTTCTAATTTATGTAAAGCAGGATATAAAGCACCTTCAGTAATGTTTAATTCGCCTTTTGTAATTTCTTTTACTTTTTGTGTAATCTCATAACCATACATTCTGCCATTTTCTTCCAAAAGTTTCATGATTATGGTATTTAAACTTCCTTTATATAATTGAGAATTTTTCATAACCCTAATAATTTCAAAACAAATATATGCATAATATTCTTATGTATAGTATTCTTAAGTATATCTTTTTAAAGTCTTTCTTCTATCTTCTTTTCTCTATTTTCTAAAGAATAACGTATTTTTGTAAAAATGTTTTAAAAATGTCACAATTTTATAAATTACACATAAAAGAAGTAAGAAGAGAAACGCCAAATACTGTTTCTGTAGCTTTTACAATTCCACTAGAATTTCAAGATTTTTATAAGTTTACTGCTGGTCAATATGTTACTTTAAAACTAACATTAGACGGAGAAGAAATCCGTAGAGCTTATTCTATTTGTTCTTCACCCAATAGCGGAGAACTTCGAGTAGCAATTAAAGCTGTTCCAAAAGGTAAATTTTCGCAATTTGCAAACAAACAATTACAAGCTGGTCATGTTTTAGATGTAAGTGTTCCTGAAGGAAAATTTATTTTCGAACCTAAAGACAAACAAAGAAGTATTGCCTTATTTGCTGCAGGAAGTGGTATAACTCCTATTTTATCTATTGCAAAAAGTATTTTAGAAGACGAAAGCAATAGTACTGTTTTATTAGTTTATGGAAACAAATCTGTTGAAGAAACTATTTTTCATCAAGAAATTCAAGATTTACAACAAAAATATATGGGTCGCCTAATTGTAGAATATGCTTTTACAGCAAAACCATCAGGTGATTCTTATTTCGGAAGAATTGATAAATCTATCGTTAACAATGTTCTTTTCAACAAGCACAATGAAATTACTTTTGACAAATTCTATGTTTGTGGTCCGGAAGAAATGATTAACACTGTAAGCAATACTTTAAAAGAACACAATGTCTTAGAAAAAGATATTAAGTTCGAATTATTTACTACTTCGAGTTCTTCTGAAAAAGAAATTGAAACAGGTAACGGTCACACAAAAATTAAAGTAATTTGTGATGGCGACGAACAAGAATTTGAAATGAGCCAAAAGCAAACAGTTTTAGAAGCTTCATTAAAACAAGGGATTGATGTGCCATATTCTTGTCAAGGTGGAGTTTGTAGCAGTTGTATTTGTAGAGTTACAGATGGTAAAGCTGAAATGAAAAAGAATCAAATTTTAACAGATTCTGAAATTGAAGAAGGCTTAATCTTATCTTGTCAGGCTATTCCAACTACGACAAGTATTACCGTAGATTTTGATGATATTTAATAAAAAAAGGAGCTAATTAAGCTCCTTTTTTATTTTGTCTACTACTATTTCAGGCTGAATCGTTCGCATTACATCTTCATAACCTTCCACTTTTTTGTTTCCATAAACAGATGTTGGCAATAACGGATATTGAGTTCTATCAGCAGTTATACAAAAATCATCGGGTTGATTAAAAGGTTTAAAGCCAGCATACGGATGTGTAGCACCCCAAAGTGTGATTACTTTTACACCTAACATGGCAGCAATATGAGCATTTCCACTATCCATAGAAAGCATTACATCTAAATTAGAAATCAAATCTAATTCTTGTTGAAACTTCAATTTTCCGGCAACTACTATAACATTTTTATGTTGGTTTTGAAACTGATTTAATTTTTGAATTTCGGCTTCGCCTCCACCAAATAAGAAGATTTTTTGGTTTTTATTTTCAGCCAAAGCATCAATTACTTCTTGCATTAAATCCAATGGATACACTTTACTTTCATATTGTGCAAAAGGTGCAATTCCAATCTTAATTCCTGAGAAATCAGGAATCTCATTTCCAAATAATTTACTAATAATTTCCTCAGTTAATTTTGCCTTTTCAGGAAATATTGGATTTTCTAAAGAAAGAGAAAAACCTAATTTATCAAAGGTTTCCACATGTCTTTCAAACATCGATTTCACCGGAGCAAAAACTTTATTTTCCGCTCGCGTTAATGCTTTTTTATCGGCTCTGCCTTTATCGGTTGCGGCTACTTTTTTTCCACTCAAAGCAAATAACGTTCGTACGACTTTTGATCGCAATACATTGTGCAAATCGGCAACGGCATTAATCTTAAATTGCTTTACGTCTGAAAACAATCGCAACAAACCTAGAAATCCTTTGTGCCGTTCTTTTAAATCCACTCCAAAAAAAGTAACATTGGAAATTCCGTTAAAAAAAGGCGCAAAAAAGGGTCGAGAAACCACGGTAATTTTGACTTCAGGATATTGCAAAGAAAAAGCTCTCAACACGGGAACTGTCATTGCGACATCACCCATAGCCGAGAGCCTCATAACTAAAATGTGCTTTGGCTTAGCCATTCACTTATTTCTTATTTTGATACAACACCGGATTTAATTCCTCGTCGTTGTACATTTTCATTTGTTTGTACACTTTCATGTATTTGTCACCGGCTTCAATATCTTCGATTAATTGCGAAATTGAAGTAAACATATCGTTCTTTTGATCTAATAATACATTTAATTTTTCTTGACATTTTGCTCTGTGCTCAGCTGTTGCTTCTGCACGAGTTGCCTCTTCGTTCATGTGGTAAATTTTCAAAGCCAAAATTGACAAACGATCAATTGCCCAAGCCGGACTTTCTGTATTGATTTTTGCATCGGGTTTTACCTGAACGTCTGCATATTTTTGAAGAAAATAACTATCGATATATTCTACCATATCCGTACGAACTTGGTTAGAAGCATCAATTTTACGTTTTAAATCTAATGCCGCTACCGGATCGATTTGTGGATCACGAATAATGTCTTCATAATGCCACTGTACCGTGTCTACCCAGTTTTTTGCGTAAAGCAAATATTCAATGGTTCCTTTCTCATAAGGATTCTTTACAGGTTGATACACATCGTCAATTATATGATAATCTTTAATAGCTTGTTCAAAGATGGGAAAAGCAAATTCTGCAAACATGATTTTAAATTTTATTTACAAATATAGTTTTTATACTTTTATCCTAGAAACATTTCATAACATTTGACAGATGCATATTCATTATATTTCAGAGGAAAACAGTATTTTAAATCATTTTTTAACGCAATTGCGCGATGTAAACATTCAAAAAGATAGTATGCGTTTTCGTAAAAACATAGAACGCATAGGCGAAATTATGGCTTACGAATTGAGTAAAACTTTAGAATACAAAAATATTGATGTTCAAACGCCATTAGGAATTAAACACACCACAACTATTGCTGAACCTGTTGTTTTGTGCTCCATTTTAAGAGCTGGTTTGGCTTTGCACCAAGGTTTTATGAACTTTTTTGACGATGCTGAAAACGGATTTGTATCGGCTTATCGTCATCATTACAACAACGATGATAAATTTGAAATTTTAGTAGAATATCAAGCTGCTCCATCGTTTGAAGGTAAAAATTTAATTTTAATTGACCCAATGTTAGCAACAGGACAATCTTTAGTTGCAGTTTTGAATCAGTTGCATTTAGAACAAAAACCTAAAGAAATTCATATTGCTGTTGTGATTGCTGCACCAGAAGGCATTGCTTTTCTTGAAGAAAACCTTCCTGAAAATTGTCATTTGTGGGTTGCCGCTTTAGACGAAAAACTAAATGAAAAAAAATACATAGTTCCCGGACTAGGCGATGCAGGCGATTTAGCTTACGGAAGCAAATTATAAAGCCATAACAAAAAAGAATAATCCTAATACAAATAATGCAATTAAGATTATTTCTTTAAGGACTTTGTTTTGAAGTCCGTCAAAAAAGTTTCCTCCCATAACTGCAAGTGGAGCAAAACTAAACAATAAACAACTGTTATTTTTATTAGCAGATAAAACATAAATGAATACCCCAAGTACAAACGAAAAAATTACTTTCTTAAATGAAGATTGTAAGTTAAGTGGTTTTGATGCTTGGGTTAAATTCATATTGATGAAAAACAACAACGCCACCGAAACATAAATTGACAAGGCTATATTTTGATAAACCGTTTCAAAATATGTAAAATCGAAACTTAGATAAGATTGTTCCATTAAATGAGAAAACAATTTATTATCGAAAGCTATATTCACGGCAAAAAACAAAACAGTAACCGAAAACAAAGCGATAAAAGGAATTAACCAATTTTTAAAATCTCTTGAAACGTGAAGTATAATCGAAATAAAAACTAAAAGAATATAACTAATACTCCAGAAGTGGAATAACGCTGCCACAAAAATCCAAAAGGAAGCATCAAAAATCTTTTCTTTAGTACTAATCATTGATCTTAGTGAAACCAATCTTCTTAATGCTAATAACAGAAAGAAATTAGAAATTAATACTTCTCCGTTTTGAAATGTCTTCGGAAAAAATAACAAAAAGATAAAATATAATAATACTGCAAAGTTATTGTTCTTAGTTAAAGTGTTTCTTAGTGTAACGAAATTAACTAGTGCCAATGAAGCTACATTAATACCAAAATACACAATAAAATATGCAATGGAAATTAATCCATTACTAAACAATCCGTTAAGAAAAAAATAGGCGAATTGGGCTAGTAATAGCAATATTGCTATTATTAAATAATTTAATGGACGAGTTTTGTCAAAAATACTTGTAATCATCAGGATATTTTATATTTTTGTGGTGTAAATATAATACTTTATCAAGATGAAATCATTTTTTGAAGCTATACAATCACTTTTTGTTGATTTTTTATTCTTACCGTTTGATGCATTAAGAAATTTAGAATTAACAAATTGGTGGGGTGCCAATTTTTTAAATTGGATTTTTATTATCATTTGCTGTGGAGCTTTAGTGTATTGGTTAAAACAACTTAATATTTTTAAAGCGAATAATGAAGACGATGATAATACTACTTCACATTCTTTCTTGAAATAATTTTGAATTTATAATATAAAAAAGCGCTAAATAAAATTTAGCGCTTTTTGTTTTTGTAATCTTTTGACTATAAGTCGAAACCAATATCTTTTCTAAAGTACATTTTATCGAAAGCAATTTTGTCAATACTTTGATACGATTGTGCAATAGCTTCTTGATACGTTGAACCGTAAGACGTAACCGCTAAAACACGTCCGCCACTAGTTACTACTTCGTCATCTTTTAAAGCAGTTCCCGCGTGGAAAACTATCGAATTCGTTACGTTTTCAATTCCCGTAATTACTTTTCCTTTTTCATAATCTTCTGGATATCCACCTGAAACCATCATGATGGTCGTAGCAGCTCTTTCGTCAATTTCTAAAGCAACTTTGTCTAATTCTTGTTTAGCCATTGCTTCAAAAATTTCAACTAAATCGCTTTTTAAACGCGGCATAACCACTTCAGTTTCCGGATCACCCATACGAACGTTGTACTCAATTACAAACGGATCATCGCCAACTTTAATCAATCCAATGAACACAAATCCTGTGTAATCGATATTGTCTTTTTGCAAACCAGCAACTGTTGGTTTTACCACTCTATCTTCAATTTTAGCTAAAAATTCAGGTGTTGCAAACGGAACTGGAGAAACTGCTCCCATTCCACCGGTGTTTAAACCTGTATCGCCTTCGCCAATTCTCTTGTAATCTTTTGCTGTTGGTAAAATTTTATACGATTTGCCATCTGTTAACACGAAACAACTTAATTCGATTCCGCTTAAGAATTCTTCGATAACCACTTTCGCACTTGCTGAACCAAATTTAGCATCGACCAACATATTTTTTAATTCGTCCTTTGCTTCTGCCAAATCATTTAAAATCAAAACACCTTTTCCTGCCGCTAAACCATCAGCTTTTAAAACATAAGGCGCGCTTAATGTTTCAAGAAAAGCATAGCCTTTTTCAACCGTTTCAGCAGTAAAACTTTCGTAACGAGCCGTTGGGATATTGTGTTTTACCAAAAATTCTTTCGCAAACTCTTTACTTCCTTCTAATTGCGCTCCGTATTTTGAAGGTCCAATAACAGGAATGGAAGCCAACTCAGCATCGTTTTTGAAAAAATCAAACACTCCATTTACCAAAGGATCTTCTGGTCCTACCACCACCATTTCGATTTTTTCTGTTAAAACCAATTGTTTTACCGCTTCAAAATCGTTTGGATTAAGCGCAACATTTTTAGCTATTTGTGCTGTTCCTGCATTTCCTGGCGCAACAAAAAGTCGGCTGCATTTATCGCTTTGTAACATTTTCCAAGCCAATGCATGCTCGCGACCTCCAGAACCTAAAAGAAGAATATTCATGTGTTGTGTTGTTTTTTTATCTGAATGATTCAGATAATGTTGTTAATTCTCTGCAAAAATACATTTTCTAAAGAAGAAAGAGAAAAGAATTTTTTTGCCATAATTTTTATATTTTTGGGCAAACCCTAAGCTATGCTGAAATTATTTGATCTAAGCTTACAATTAAACGGCTTTCCTATTGCCAAAGCAAAAGAAGAATTTGCAGCATTTGCGGCAGTTTCAGCAGAAGATTATCCGGAATTTATTGAAAAACGAAAACAAGCAATTGTCGATTTTCATTTGAAGTACAATACTTTCTATCGCAATTTAGTTGGAAACGAAACCTTTACTTCCTGGAACAATTTACCGGTTGTAACAAAAAAACATTTGCAAAAACCTTTATCAGAAAGACTTTCGGAAGGTTATACCGAAAAAACAGTTTTTGTGAATAAAACTTCTGGTTCCAGTGGCGATCCTTTTGTATTTGCTAAAGACAAACATTCGCATGCTTTAACTTGGGCGTCCAATAGCTATCGTTTTGGTTGGTTTGACATCGATTTTAATTCGTCTTATCAAGCGCGATTTTATGGAATTCCTTTGGATAAAGTGGGCTATTACAAAGAGCGATTTAAAGACATTTTGAGCCACCGCTATCGTTTCCCTATTTTTGATTTATCGGATAAAGTTTTGGAAGGCGTTTTGGAACATTTTAAAACCAAAAAATTCGACTACATCAATGGTTATACGAGTTCGATAGTTTTGTTTGCCAAGTTTTTACAACAGCGCAACATTATTTTAACGGATGTTTGTCCGACTTTAAAAGTTTGCATGGTGACTTCCGAAATGTTGTTTGAAGAAGATAAAAAGTTGCTAGAAACCTATTTAGGAATTCCTATTGTAAACGAATATGGCGCTTCGGAATTGGATTTAATTGCGTTTCAAAATCCGCAAGGCGAATGGCAAGTGAACAGCGAAACTTTATTCGTAGAAATTTTAGACGAAAATAACCAGCCGGTTCCAAATGGCACGGAAGGAAAAGTAGTCATCACTTCGTTAGACAATAAAGCGCATCCGTTTATTCGTTATGAAATAGGCGACGTGGGAATTTTGGACGAAAGAAGCACCGCTAAAAAACCGATTCTAAAAAAATTAGTCGGAAGAACCAGTGATATCGCTTTGCTTCCTAGCGGAAAAAAATCGCCCGGACTGACTTTTTACTACGTAACCAAAAGCATTATTGAAGACGACGGAAACGTGAAAGAATTTATTGTGCGCCAAAAAACATTGGATTCTTTCGATATTGATTATGTAAGTGAAAACGAATTGACTTTGGAACAAATAGCCGAAATTGAGAAAGCCATTGCCAAATACTTAGAACCCGGATTGCATTTTACCTACAACCGAAAAGACGTTTTGAAACGAACTGCTAGAGGAA
The DNA here is from genome assembly GCF_009363055.1 of Flavobacterium haoranii. NCBI lineage: Bacteria > Pseudomonadati > Bacteroidota > Flavobacteriia > Flavobacteriales > Flavobacteriaceae > Flavobacterium > Flavobacterium haoranii. The sequence goes on from NZ_CP045292.1 coordinate 2,160,837, forward strand.
AACTGAAACAATTTCAATCGGATTTATAGTTAGATTGTTTTTGTAAAACGCGGTTTAATCAACAATTGGTGAACCAAAAACAAGGCAGTATTAAACGCAGCTTTCAACGGATGATTCTCGTGAAAATTTCTGTAAATAGCATAATTGTATTGAATCAACTTTACTTTGGAAGACGAAACCGAATCTTTTCGCACGCGATAAAAAGCCAAACTTTCAGGAACCGGTTTTACCGTTTTAATTTTTTGTACCAAAGTCAGCCACAAAATCCAGTCTTGACGTTTTTTGATACTTGAAATGGGAATTTTACCAAAAAAATCTACCGAATAAATTCCGGTTAAGTTTCCAATCCAATTGCAGTAAAACAATTGATTATACGAAACTTCTAAGGGTGCCGTAATTTGTTTGTGTAAACTCTTACCTTCTTCATCTATTTGTTCGTAAAAAGAAAACGTCATCGGAAGGTTTTCATCTTCCATAAATTGCAATTGTTTAGCCAACTTTTGGGGTTTCCACACATCATCGGCATCGAGAAAAGCGATATAATTTCCTTTTGCTTGTTGAATGGCAAAATTTCGAGCCACACCCGGTCCAAAGTTTTGATCTAATTTAAAGCATTTTATTCTAGAATCAGAAATCGAATGGATTAGTTCCCAAGTGGCATCCGACGAACAATCGTCTACCAAAATCAGTTCCCAATGAGTATACGTCTGCTCTAAAACAGATTGAATGGTTTGAAGAATAAATTGTTCCGCATTAAACGTTGGCGTTATGATAGAAACCAATTTCATTAGTATGCTTTTTCTTCTCCTTTAAAAATATTTATAACCGTTTGGATAATAATCTTAATATCTAGAATAAATGACCAGTTTTCAATATAAAAAACATCATATTTAATTCTGTTAATCATATCATCGTCAGTTTCAATTTCTCCTCTACATCCTTTTACTTGAGCGAGTCCTGTAATACCGGGTTTAACATGATGTCTTATCATGTATTTTTTGATTCTTTTTCCATAGTTTTTATTCTGCGTCCAAAGATGAGGTCTAGGTCCCACAATAGACATATCCCCTAAAAGAACATTGAAAAATTGTGGTAATTCATCAATACTAGTTTTTCTAATAAACTTACCAATTCTAGTGACTCTAGGATCATTTCTAGACGCTTCTTTTTCGGTAGTAACATTCAATTGCATTGATCTAAACTTGTAACAAAAGAATTCTTTTTCTCCTATTCCAGGTCTACTCTGTTTGAAAAAAATTGGACCCCTAGATTCTAAAAGAATTAACAAACCTAAAATTGGTGTTAACCATGATAATAGAAATATTATAACAAATAATGAGAATAAAACATCAAAAGTTCTCTTAAATAAATTTGTATAATAAGAATCAAGAGGTGATTTTCTTATAGATAATATTGGAAACATTTCGAAATGATTCACTCTCATATTTTTTGAGAAAATTATCTTCGTATCGGGAATAAACTTTATTTCTATTTTATTGTCGTCACAAAAATCGATTAAATCTTTTTGTTGGTCATTTGTTAACTCACCTATAGAACAAAATATCTCATCAATTTTTTGTTCCAAAACAAATTCTCTAACATTGTTTATCTTCCCAATGACTAATTCATTTTGTTTTTTATCTGAAAAAAATCCTTTAAATGTATAACCATAATCGGCTCTAGTTTCAAGGATGTTTTTTAAATCTATTGTTTTGGTGTTATACCCTACTATAACTACTTTTCTTAAATTATTACCTGTTAAAATTCTATATTTTTTTAAATAATAAAATAAGGCGGTTTTAAAAATGATTATAAAAGATGTGAGCGTAATAAAATACCAAGCAGTTGCCCTTCCACTAAAAATTGCTGATTTATAAAAGGGAAAAATTGCTATAGTCAACAATAAAAAAATTACAACTTGTTTCGCAATTTTACCTAAGATTTCTGTATAAGGTGTAAAACGAAAAATTTCATAAAACTTTACAAAAAAGGATAAAATTGTCCAACTCAAAAACAAGTATAAACCAAAATATAAATCATTTATATGTAATTTATCCTTATAAAAAATGGAAAAAGAATAAGTATTATACTTACATCAAGCAAATAACTTATTGTTCTCAAATATTTGGAATACCTTTTTTGCACTTAAAAACTAGTGTATATAATTTGCAAAATCTTTATGTTCTTCTTTTGCTAACTCTTCAGGAGACAAAGATTTAAAATATTCATAAGTTAAACGCATACCTTCAGCTCTACCAACTTTAGATTCCCAACCTAGAATTTCTTTGGCTTTGTCAATATTTGGTTGACGTTGCATTGGGTCATCTTTTGGCAATGGTTTATAAATAATTTTCTGATTAGTTCCTGTTAATTTGATAATTTCTTCAGCAAAATCTTTAATTGTGATTTCATCAGGATTCCCGATATTCACTGGTAAATGATAATCAGAATGTAACAACCTAAAAATTCCTTCTACTTGATCATCAACATAGCAAAAAGAACGCGTTTGACTTCCATCTCCAAAAACGGTTAAATCTTCTCCACGTAATGCTTGTCCAATAAATGCAGGAATTACGCGTCCATCATTTAATCGCATTCTTGGTCCATATGTATTAAAAATACGAACGATTCTCGTTTCTAAACCATGAAAAGTATGATATGCCATAGTTATTGCTTCCTGATAGCGCTTCGCTTCATCATAAACCCCTCTTGGTCCAATTGTATTTACGTTTCCATAATAATCTTCTGTTTGAGGATGAATAAGTGGATCTCCATACACTTCCGATGTTGATGCAATTAAAATTCTTGCCTTTTTAACACGAGCCAATCCTAATAAATTATGAGTTCCCATTGCCCCTACTTTTAAGGTTTGAATAGGAATTTTTAAATAATCAATTGGACTTGCTGGTGAAGCAAAGTGTAATATGTAATCTAATTTACCAGGTACATGTACAAATTTTGTTACATCATGATGATAAAATTCGAAATTTTTCTCCTTAAATAAATGTGAAATATTTTTTAAATCTCCAGTAATAAGATTGTCCATTCCTATTACATAATATCCTTCAGCTATAAAACGATCACATAAATGTGAGCCTAAAAAACCCGCCGCACCTGTTATTAATATTCTTTTCATTGTAGACTTTTCTTTGTATTTGAAATTGCAAACAAACAATAAAAAACAGTAAAAAATACTATTCCTCTTTGTCTCCACAAAAATGATTCCGTCAAAAATAAACTTATCATTAGAAATGTGAAAGAAATGTGAATAAAATCTTTGGCTTTAAATGCAGTTTTTAAAGAAAAGAACAAAATAAGCACTAAAAGTGAAAAACCAATAAAGCCTAATTCTGCAAAAATTTGGAGATATTGATTGTGAAAATTTTTCTTTTGATAACCCTCATGATTGACATCGCCTAAAAAAACATTGTGTTCTACTCCTTTTTCTTCAATTTTGATGTTAGACGCATTAAATCCAAATCCTTTCCAGAAAACAGAGTTTTCTTCAAATAATTCTAAGAACACTCTAAATTGGTATATTCTAAAAGCAGTTCCTGGAAAAAAATCTTTTTGTGAAAAAGTTTTATTATTCCAAGCTTCATACATAGTAATTTTTTTTTCAAAATCATCTGATTTTGTAATTACATTATGCCCTATTCCCTTTTCAGTATTATTTTTAAATTCTAGTTCAACAAATGCTTCAATTTTTTTGTAAAATAAAAAAGAAATAAAAATTGTTAAAACAAGAATGCTGTTTCTTAAACGTAGCTTATTTGCAAACTTTGAATAAAAAAAGTAATAGATTAAACTTAAAACCAATGAAATTATTAAAACATTTGTAGAAGAAAGCAATACTAAAAAAGTAATAGAATTAGCAATACAATTTTTTCATGTTTAAATTTCTCTTGTTTGGTTATAAAATAAAAGTAGGCAATCGCTATAAAAACAGACACATGAATAGCATTCATTTCTTTTGGAACAATTCCAGTATCTGAATTATATTCACCATGACTAAAAAAAACTGAAGTGGTATTGTAAATAAAGAATCTAATTACAGCTCTTATTAAGAAAAGTACTGAAAAAGCAACGGCTGTATAAGAATAAACCTTAAGAACTGAATCTCTTAAGTTATAACTATAGTTTTTAGCAACTAAAAATAATAAAGGGATAATTAATAAAAAAATAGTTCTGGGAATAGACTCTAAAGTTAATTTGGGTTGGATACTCCAAAAGTATGACCCAACAATCCAAAAAAATAATAAAATGGGTAGGATTAAAAGCTTATTCCAAACTATAGGTTTCTTAAAAAAAACAATAGTATAAATAAAACTAATCAATACAGCTAAATTACTTGCAGGAATGGGCAAAAAAACCGAAATAGCTAAAAAAATAACTAATAAGCTTAATTTACTTTGATTTCTTAAAAATAGAACAATACTATTTAGCATATTTTTTATTCAATATTGTGCAATTTAAGTATTTTTTACATTATAATAATTACATTTTAAATATCTAAAAGTTATATTTGTAGCCTTATAATATTTATACATAAAATGAAAGTAGCATTAATTACTGGAATAAATGGTCAAGACGGTTCGTACTTGGCTGAACTATTATTAGAAAAAGGATATGAGGTTCATGGAATTATCAGAAGAAGCTCTACTTTTAATACCGAAAGAATTGAACATTTATATATAGAAGGATTATTATTAGACTTACATAAAGAGAAGAAAATAAAATTACATTACGGAGATATGACGGATTCTACAAACTTAATTCGTTTGGTACAACAAATTCGTCCTGATGAAATTTATAATTTGGCCGCTCAATCTCATGTAAAAGTATCTTTCGATATGCCAGAATATACAGCAGAAACTGATGCTGTAGGAACTTTACGTTTATTAGAAGCAATAAGAATTTGCGGTTTAACCGAAACTACTAGAATATACCAAGCTTCAACATCTGAATTATATGGTAAAGTTCAAGAAATTCCTCAAAAAGAAACCACTCCATTTTATCCAAGATCACCTTACGGTGTTGCTAAAATGTATGCCTATTGGATTACTAAAAACTACCGTGAGTCTTACAATATGTATGCTGTAAACGGAATTTTATTCAATCACGAATCAGAACGTAGAGGAGAAACTTTCGTTACCAGAAAAATTACATTAGCCGCTTCACGTATTAAGCATGGTATCCAAGAAAAATTATACTTAGGAAATCTTGATGCACTTCGCGATTGGGGATATGCAAAAGACTATGTAGAATGTATGTGGTTGATGTTACAGCAAGACACACCAGAAGATTTTGTTATAGCGACAGGAGTTCAATATTCTGTTCGTTATTTCTGTGAATTAGCTTTTAGAGAAGCAGGCATTGAAATTGAATGGAAAGGTGAAGCAGAAAATGAAAAAGGATATTGCAAAGCAACTGGAAATGTATTAATTGAAGTAGATGAAAATTACTATCGTCCTGCTGAAGTAGAAACTTTATTAGGTGATCCTACAAAAGCAAAAACTGTTCTAGGATGGAATCCAAGTAAAACTTCAATTGAAGAGTTAGTGAAAATTATGATGAAGCACGATTTAGAATACGTAAAATTACCAAGAGTATGCTAAAAACAGCTAAAATATTTGTTGCAGGTTCAAGAGGAATGGTAGGTTCTGCCATTGTTCGTAACTTAGAACAAAATGGATTTACCAATATCATTACCAAAAGTTCTAAGGAACTTGATTTAAGAAACCAACAAGCCGTTTTTGAATTTTTTGAAACGGAAAAACCAGAATTTGTTTTCTTAGCAGCTGCAAAAGTTGGCGGTATTCATGCAAATAATATTTATCCTGCTGAGTTTATTTACGACAACATGATGATTCAAAATAATGTTATTCATGCTGCCTATTTGAATAAAGTTGAGAAATTATTTTTCTTAGGAAGTTCATGTATTTATCCAAAATTTGCACCCCAACCTTTAAAAGAAGAATATTTACTTACAGGAGCTTTAGAACCAACCAATGAAGCGTATGCTATTGCAAAAATTTCTGGTTTGAAAATGTGTGAGTTTTACAAAAAACAATACGGTTGTAATTTTATATCGGCTATGCCAACTAACTTGTATGGTATAAACGATAATTTCAATTTACAGAATTCGCACGTATTACCTGCTTTACTTCGCAAATTCATTGAAGCGAAACAAAATAATTCATCAGAAGTTGTTGTTTGGGGTTCTGGAACACCCATGCGCGAATTTTTATTTGTAGATGATTTAGCAGAAGCTTGTGTCTTCTTAATGCAAAACTATAACGACGCTGAAACCGTAAACATTGGTACAGGCGAAGATGTTACTATTAAAGAATTAGCAGAAACTATTAAAAAAACTGTTGGTTTTGCAGGAGAATTAGTTTTTGATGCTACGAAACCTGATGGAACACCAAGAAAATTATTAGATGTTTCTAAGATTAATAATTTGGGCTGGAAACACAAAGTAAACTTACAACAAGGCATTGAAAAAACCTTAGATTGGGTTACAGAAAACGATTTTGAAATGTTTACATAATTAAATAAAAAAGGCTAGAAAATTCTAGCCTTTTTTATTTAATATCTCTTTTCCTAATTGGTTTTGCTGGACTGCCGTAACATAACATTCCCTCTGGCATGTTATTAAAAACTGCGCTTCTAACACCAATAACAGCCCCTCTTGATATAGTTACTCCTGGTGAAACATAAACTTCGCTTGTAACCCAGGCTTCATCTTCAATAATGATTGGTTGTGCAAAAATATCAAATGTTGTTTTATTATAATCGTGACCTCCTGTATTTAAAAAAGAACGATGAGAAATAACGGCATTTTTGCCAATTTTTATTTCTGCTAAATTGTATAAATATGTTTCCTCTCCTATCCAAGAATTATCCCCAATTTCCAATTTCCATGGATAAGTTATTTTTACACTTGACCTAATTAAAACATTCTTACCAATTTTAGCTCCAAATAATCGCAATAAAAAGTTTCTAAACCCATACATGAATTGTAGAGATGGTCGAAAAAATAAAAATTCTACTATACCCCATAATTGAACTTTCACTTTACTCCCACCCCTAAAATTTTTAGGCATTTTAAATGAGCTTAAATCTTGATATATCATACAACTTTATACCTTTTATACTATATTTGCTCAGAACTAATTAATACTTAAATTGATGACTGTTAATTTCAGAAAATTATCTATTGTTGTGCCAGCTTATAATGAAGGACCAACTATTCATTTAATTTTAAACAAACTTAAAAAATTATCTTTAATTAATAACATCGAAAAAGAAGTAATAATAGTAAATGACTGCTCAACTGATGATACTGAAGAAGCTATTAAAAAATACATTTCTGAAAATAGTGACTTAAATATTCAATATTACAAACACGAAGTTAATAAAGGTAAAGGGGCCGCTTTACATACAGGAATTCAAAAGGCAACTGGTGAATATTTAATTATTCAAGATGCCGATTTAGAATATGATCCTGAAGAATACAATTTACTTTTAAAACCTGTAATTGATGGCTTCGCTGATGTAGTCTATGGAAGTCGTTTTATGGGTGGAAATCCGCATCGAATCCTGTTTTTTTGGCATACGATAGGTAATAAATTCCTAACATTTTTATCGAATATGTTTACTAATTTAAACCTAACCGATATGGAAACTTGTTATAAATTATTTCATACTAAAACCATTCAGTCTTTGACCTTAAAAGAAAAACGTTTTGGTTTTGAACCAGAAGTAACGGCTAAAATTTCAAGAGTCCCAAAAATACGAATATATGAAGTAGGAATTTCATATTATGGAAGAACTTACGAAGAAGGTAAAAAAATTGGTTGGAAAGATGGTTTTAGAGCAATTTATTGTATTTTAAAATATGGAATGTTGAAAATTAAATAATAGAATATGTATGTAATCTTAATTTGTTTATTATTTACTTTTTGTTTTTGCTTTTTTTTTGGAAAAATTGTAATACAATATTTAGACAGAACTAATTCAAAAAAATATAATATATCAGATTCATTCTTCATTGGTATTTGTACAATAGCATCATTTTATAATATCATATCTATTTTTTTTCCTATTAATTTAATAACAACATTATTCTTTTTGTTTTTAATTTTTATTTATTTTTTAGCAAAAAAGAAATTGTTCTTAGAAATTAAAAATGAAGTTCTCTTAAGTTTAAAAAAGAATAAGAATGCAATTATAGTTATTTCATTTTTTATCATATCATTACTTTTTTATTATATAATAAATCCAAGAAATTTTGATACTTTGTTGTATCATGTTGCGGCAATTCAATGGAATGAATCTTATAGAGTTATTCCTGGTTTAGCAAACTTTTATGATCGCTTAGGGTTTAATTCATCAATGTTTGTTTTAAGTGCCGGTTTTACTTTTAAAGAAATATACAATCAACATATTTTTATAATTAATTCTCTTTTATTCACAGTTTTTAGCTCTTGGTTAATTGTAAAAGCATTTCGTTTAAAAAATATATATAGTTTATTACTTGTAATTTATTTGTATTTTTTTTCAGAACAATATATTCATTTGATTTCTTCTTGTGGTACAGACACAATAGCTAATATATTAATTTCTTATATATTGTTATCCTTGTTAATTATTCCAAATGCGATAAATTCAAAAAAATTAGTTTTTATAATAATTCCTTTTGTTTGCATTACTGTTAAATTCTCTGTTTTACCAATATTAATTATTAGTTTATATAGTATATTTCAAGTAGAAAAATTAAAACTTAATTTTATAAAAACCGTTACTCTTTATTCAATATTTTATCTCGGAGGATGGTTAATTCGTAATTTTATATTGTCTGGATATTTATTTTATCCTAATCCTTCTCTTGATTTTTTTTCAGTTGATTGGAAAGTACCTAAAGAAAGAGTATCGGTTACTTACAAATGGATAATTTCATTTGGAAGAATTCCTTTTAAGAGTTATCCAGAAGTTTTAAAATTATCATTTAAAGAATGGTTTCCTATTTGGTGGGAAGCGGCATTACTAAAGAATAAAACCTTTTATATTTTGTCTTTATTTTCATCATTTTTAATCACAATAAATCTTCTCATAGTAAAAAAAAGAAAAGAGAATTTCAAAATTGGAGTTATTTTAATCACATGTATTACTGGAGTTTTACTATGGTTATTTACAGCACCTGATATTAGATTTTCTTTTGCATTTATATTATTTTTATCTTTATTACCTCTATATTTTTTAAAATCTATAAAGATTAATCGAATGTTTACAACAATAATTATTGTTATATCATTCTGTTATATGTTTTATAAAAATTTAAGTCATAGTTTTATATTGTTTAAACATAATTATAACGAGCAAAAAATTGTAGAATATTTGTATTTGCCGAATGATTTTTCCGAACAAAAAAAAACAAAATCTATTAAATATTTAGATTTTAATCTTAAAACTCCAAATAAGAGAAAAATTAAAATGCATTCTAGTTACGGCGATAGCTACATATACGATAAATTTCCATGCACAACCAATTATTTATATAATATTGAACTAAGAGGTGAAAACTTGCAAGATGGGTTTAGAACCAAAAAATAAATTGAGAATTAATTTAAATAAATATCTTTTACACTCTTCAGTATTTGCAATTTTTACTGAGGCTTTCTTTTATAGATTTATAATTGATTTTAAATTATTTTATTTCATATTATTCATCAACTTCATTCTATTATTCAAGTATAAAAAAGTAACACTAAATAGTTTTTTAATTACTTTTTTTACTTTTTTATTTATTCATAGTTGTATTATTTATTTATGGATTGGCATTCCGCCAAATTTTATGCTATCCCAAGTTTTAGGAATTGCTGTTTCTTGTACCTATTTCTATAATGTTTTAAAACTTTTTACTAAAGAAGAGATTTATGACTTATTTGCAAAATATTCCTTATTTGTTGCTATTATAGGATTTCCTGGCTATTTTTTAGGTGTAAATTTAAATGTAAATACTGATCCCCGTTTTAGCAGTTTTTTAAAAGAACCTGCTCATTATGCTATAGTTGTATTACCTGCTTGTTATTATTTTTTAAAGACAAAACAATATCTTTTCTTTTTTATAATTTTTTTATCTCTTGTTTTAACAGAATCTTCTATAGCCTACATTGGTTGTGCCCTGATGTTTATACTACCCAATATTAATCTTACAAGAGTTAAATATGCTATAGGTGTTATTCCTTTTGTCCTAGCAATTTTTTATTGGGTATATTCAAATAATGAAAAAGTGAAAATGAGGTTTGACGATACTTATAATTCTTTAAAAGTATTAGAAACTGGTAAATTTGATGAAGGAACTAATATCAGTACTTATGCTTTATTAAGCAATTTTTACATTGCAAAAGAAAATTTTATCGAACATCCTTTTGGTAGCGGTATTGGAAGTCATTATTATATGTATCATAATCGCTATAAAAAAGTGATGCGAACTCCAAAATACCTTTATAGATTGGAATTAGACGATATTAACTCTAAAGATGCCGCATCTTTGTTTATTAGATTCTTTTCAGAATTCGGTATTATTGGACTATTAGCTACTGCATTTATCATTTATTTAGTTATTCAATGTTTTCAAGATAAATCGTTAATTGTAGAACAAAGTATAGGTATTTATATATTATTAAAATTATTTAGAGACGGACATTATTTTCCCCCAGAATTATTTTTCTTTCTTATAATTTTCTATTTCTCGTACACAAAATCATTCTTATTTAAAAATGAAGGAAATTTATCATATAGCAGAAAACGTTTCTTTTGAAAGTGGAGGTGTAAGAACTATTTTACTACTTCTAAACAATTATTTGAACCAAAATAAAATACCTTCAAATATTATCACTAATTTAAAAGAAGAAGCTGATAATTTTATCCATTTTGAAACAAACAAACCTTGGTTTTATCAAAAAGAAATTAAATCTTATTTAGAGAATTTATCTAAAAATACCAGTATTTTCCACCTACATGGCGCTTATTCTTATACACAATATGTAAGTTCGGAAGTAGCAATTAAAAACAAAATTCCTTATTTATTAAGTCCGCATGGCATGTTAGAACCTAGAGTTTTAGCTAAAAATAGTTTAAAAAAGAAGCTGTATTTGCAGCTTATTTTAAATAAAATAATTAAGAATGCTCAGTTTTTACATTGTATAACACCTATAGAAAAAGACAGTTTATACAAGCTTACCCAACATAAAAATATAGTTGAAATTCCAAATTTAATGGACTTCTCAACTATTCCGACCGATTTAAATTATGAACCAAAAGAAAATTATTTTCTTTTTATAGGAAGACCTGATAAAATTAAAGGATTAGAATTATTAATTAATGCTTTAGCTAGTCTTAACACTAAAAAAGTTAAACTTAAAATTGTTGGTCCAGAAAACGATTATACCACAACACTCAAACAATTAACAAATAGACTAGGTTTAGAAAATATTGTTGAATTTTTAGGGCCAATTTTTAATCATGAAAAATATAATTTAATAGCCAACGCTAGAGCGGTTGTTGTTCCATCGTATTCAGAAGTAATTGGGATGGTTAATTTAGAGGCTTCGGCGTGTAAAACACCCGTTATTACAACACATCAAACAGGATTAAAAACTGAATTTGGATCAATGGGCGGTATTTTAATTAACCCTGAAATTGAAGAAATTAAAAATGCTTTACAAGATAGTTTACAATGGAATGAACTTGAAAGAATTGAAAGAGGAAAATCCCTTCAAAATTTGTGTTCGAAAATTATAGTTGGGAGCAAAAAGGTAATCTTTGGTTAGAATTGTACAATAAAATAAGTATATAAAAAAAACAGAACCTAATTAGGTTCTGTTTTTTTTATATTGTAAAAATAATTTTAGTCTTCTAAAATAGCTTTCATTTGTTCATTTCCTCCAAAAGCTGGATGATAACCTTTATTTTCATGTTTTAATTTATGAACCCCTGTATTGGCATCCATAACCATTTGATCATTATTTGCAAAGAAATATAAGAAGTTATCTGGTTTAACTACTTCAACACCATCTTTAACCATTGTTATACTTTTCAATGTAAAAGAATTTTGTTCTTTATTAGTACTAAAAACTATTACAATGTTATGAATATCTACACCAATAGGTGATTTTAATTCTATCCTTTGTGCTAATGGAGAACCTGTAACAGCAACAACTACGTCTTTATCTAAATATTCATTACCGTCAACATCATAAACTTGTAAAATTACACTATCATTTTTCTCATAAATAGCGTCAAGAATAACAGAAAATTCTGATTTTTTTACTTCTACTTCAGATGTTGCCTCTGATGTTGTTTCTGTATCAGTATTTTTCTCTCTACCACAAGAAATAACTGCTAAAGCAGTAGCAAATACTAAAATTAATTTTTTCATTTTTTTTGTTGAATTTTATGATGCAAATATATTACTTTTTCAATTCAACAAAATTTTTTTTTTAGTTTTTTAACCAACTGATTTTCTAACTATTACATGTGAATAATGTCAGTAATATCAAGAAGATTCATACAAAAGATTCTTTATAGTGCATTAATTAGTATTTTTGATTTAAAATTTAGATAAATGTCTAAGAAAATAACCATTATTACGGCAAATTTTTATCCTGAAGATACTGCAATTGGTCTTTATACAACACAATTTGCTAATTACTTAAAATCTAATGGTTTTGAAATTACTGTTTTAACAGGATTTCCCTACTATCCTAAATGGGAAATTAATAGCGATTACAAAGACAAAAAAGCATTTTATACTGAAACTTATAATGGAATAAAAATTATTCGTTTCAAACAATATGTTCCTAAAAAAGTGACATTTTTAGGTAGAATTTTAATGATTCTAAGTTTTAATTTTGGATTATTTATCAACTTATTTAAGTTAAAAAAAACGGATTTAATTATTAGTATCGTACCATTTACCAGTAATTGTTTCTTGGGTAAATTCTATTCTTTTTTTAACAAAACAAAATTCTGGATTCATTTACAAGATTTTGAATTTGATTTATTAATTGATGCTGGAATAGGAACTAAAAGCTCTTTTTTTAAAAATCTGTTTTTTAAATTCCTATTAAAAACCGAAAGTATACTTTTAAACTCAGCTGATATTGTAAGTACAATTAGTAATTCGATGATTCGAAAAGTTTATGAAAAATCGAATCCGAAAGAAGTTTTTTATTTTCCAAATTGGGTTTCAATAGACAACATAAATCCGAGTACTTCTCAACCTCATCCTTATTTTGATTCTGATAAATACAATCTTTTATATTCGGGAAATATTGGAGAAAAACAAGATTGGGACTTTTTTATAGAATTTTGCAAACTTATAAAACCTGAAGATAGCATTGCCATTACGATTGTTGGAAATGGAGGTTATTATAATACATTAAGAGAAAGAGCTTCTATTTTTGAATTTGTAAAATTTAAAGATGTAGTGCCCTATAGTGATTTATCAAACTTACTTTGTACAGCAGATTGTCATTTTTTATTTCAAAAGAATGATGTTGTAGATTCGGTAATGCCCTCAAAATTATTAGGTATGATGGCAAGTGCAAAGCCTTCAATTATAACTGGTAATGAAAACTCTGAAGTAAATAACATCTTAAACAATTCAAATGGTGGCTTTTACATTGCCAGTAATGAAGTAAAAGAGGTTTATGAAAAAATAATTTCTCTAAAAAACAATACCGAAAAATCATTAAACATGGGTAAAGAAGCCCGCGAATTTGTTAAGAATAGTTTTTCTGACAAAGCGGTATTAGATTCATTTTTAGTAAAAATTAATGATGTGTTACATGAAGAAAGATAAGCTATTAGTTATAATAACTTTTTTAATAGGGTGTTTATTTACATTCCCATTATTTAAGGAGAATATTTCTTCAATCTTTTTAATTGCGACTACAGTTGTAACAGTTTTTTACCTTTCAACCGCCAAAAAGAAAATCCTTTTAAAGAAACAACATCTAATTTACACATTACCTTTCTTTATTGTTTTATGTACTAATATCTTTGCTATAAATGCAGAAATAGACTGGAAAAATGTGAGTAAATCTTTAATGTTTCTTATTTTCCCATTAGTTTTTTTTAATATTCCAGCCAATGTTTTTAAAAATTTAGAAACTAAATTTATCTATATTTTTAAATTTTCCTGCTTAATTATAAGTAGTTTCTACATTATTTCTTTTTTATTAAACCATTCCTTTTCAGATTTTTTTAATGAAAGTTATAATGAATCGGTTTTTAGAAAACATGTTTATAGCATAGCTATTTTTAAGATTCATCCAACTTATTTTTCACTTTTTTTAAATGTTGGTATTATACATTCTTTACTTCGCTTTAAGAAAGAACTAAAATATTTGAATCTTTTTACTTTCATTTTTTCTCTAATAATGATACTACTTTTGTCTTCTAGATTAATGATTGTTATTTCTTTTATTTCAATAATCTATGCGGTAACAAAAGGAATTTCTATTAAAAAAAGATATTTTATTCCAATAATTGCTGTGTTTTTTTCTGGACTTATTTTTCTACCAGGAATTAAATCTAGGTTTTTAGAAGCCTATAATGATTTTAATAATCCTCCTAAAGGCATGTATTTCAATTCAACTAATATTAGAAAAAGTATTATTAGTTGTTCGTTTGAAATACTGCAAGAAAATTATTTAAGAGGTGTTGGTTTTTCAAATATCCAAACGGAACTTAATGAATGTTATGCTGCAAATTATGATTCTAAATTTTATGAAAATCACGATTATTTAACGCATAATTATTTGATGTATATTTTTTTAGGCTCAGGAATATTAGGGTTTTCAATATTTCTTTTTTACCTCTTTACAGTCATAAGAAATTGCCTAAAAATAAAGAATGTGCTTTTAAATGTTGTACTATTTAACTGTATTGCTCTTTTCTTTGTAGAAGATTTTCTCTACAGACATTACGGGTTGTTTTTCTTTAATTTATTCGTATTCAGTTATCTTAAGTTTTACGAATATACTTTAAAAGAAAATGTTTAAAATGATCTACTAAAAAATCTAAATAACACAAAAACTTACTTCTTCTTTTTGAGTCTATCTTTACTTGCATTGCTTCTTTTAAAGCAGCATCAACATTTGTGCTAATACCTCCAAATTGCATAACCGCTGTAATTTCATTTATAAAATATGGCTTTAGCTCATTAAAATTAGTTAAGAAAAAATAATAATCACTTGCAGATTTATAAGTCAAACTAAATTTTTGATTTTCAAATAATGATTTATGATGAAAAGAACCAACGTGAGCAATATTCATGTTTCGGAAAAATTTAGCCTTACTAAAATTATCACCACCTAATATTCTTAGTTTTTCCTGTTTTTCATTTATTAATTGAACTTTACTATGTATATAATTACAATTAGTTGCTGTTGCTCTTTTATATATTTCTAATGCATTATCTAAATAATAATCATCAGAACCTAGAAAACTAATCCATTCGCCTTTAGCTAAATTTATTCCTTTATTCCATGCATCATAAATTCCTTTATCGGGTTCAGAAACATACCTTAAAGCTATTTGTTTTTCATTAAAAATTGGAACATACTTTTTAACGATTTCAACTGTTGCATCTTTAGAATTTCCATCAATTATTAAATATTCAAAGTTTGTAAAGCTTTGATTTAAAACAGAAATTATAGTTCTCTCTAGAGTTTTTTCGCTGTTATAAGTTGCAGTAATTATGGAAAAAAAAGGATTCACTTTATTTAATAATAGATTTAATTTTTTTATTGTTGAATACTGTAAATAATGCAAATATTAAGAAAGCTGTAGTATAGATTACTATGATTTGGTAAAACTCAAAATAATTTGAAATTACATTATATTGTAAAAATAAAAAAACAGCAAAAATGATAGTTATTATATTTTTAAAATTATGAGAGGAATATAAAAATTTGTTTTCAAATAAATTCTCTTTATGATATTTAAAAACAACATATAAAGATCCAATTATAAACGAAAAGCTACTTGAGAGAATTACACCTAAACCTTTAAAATAAAAACCTATGATTAAGCCTAAAACAACATTTAAAACTGCAGTTAAAACATGTGAATGAAGTAGTAACTTTATTTTATTTTCGGCAATACAACTAAAATAGGCTGGTCCATTTAAAATATTTAAAAATACAGAAATACTTAATACAACCATTGTGATTACAAACTCAGGCTGAAATGTACCTATCCAAACAATTGAAATGATGGGTGTGAATAATAATAATCCAATCAGCATCAATACGTCAACAAAAATAGTAACATCTAAACTATTTAAATAAATTTGTTTTACTCCTTCAACTTTAGTTTTAAGTGAATGTGTAATAACCGGAATCATTACTTGATTAGCATTTACAATAAATGCTCTAATTTGAAACACAAGTTTGTTGGCCATTTCATAATATCCTAAATAAGATAATCCACCAAATTTACTTATTAAGCCTTTTGTAATTGGATCGAAAAGCATTACAAAAATTGATATGAGTTGAAACTTTAATCCAAAACTTGCAATTTCTTTAAATAGTTTAAAATCCCAATTAAACTTAAAAATAAAGAAACTATTAAATTCTTTTTTTAGTAAAAGAATTGAAACTACTAATATAAAAAAGGATTGTATAATTTGAGAATATGCTGCTCCCATTAATCCATATTTATCTAAAAAAATATTAGTAAAAATTAGGAATAAAATAGCTCCTAAGATTAGGATAACATTTCTTATGTAATTCTTTTGAATACCTTCAAAAACTGAAGTAAAAACTCCTGAAATAGAATTTATAACTAAAGAAATTAAGGAAATAGGTAAGATCTTAATTGCTATATCTAAATACTTTGGTTCAATTATAAATTTTAAAACATATCTTGCTATTGGATATAATAAAGAACAAACTACAATAAAAAATAGTAAGGAAGCGTAAAACGTTGTATATACTAACTTTTTAGTTTTTTGTAAATCTCCTTCGGCATAGAATTCGGCGACAAATTTTACAATTCCAGAAGTAATACCAAAATTAGCTAAACTCGCAATTGAAGTTGTTGCCAATATTAAAGACCAAACGCCTAATTGTTCTACCCCAAGCTTGTTTAATAGAATTTTATAAATTACCAAATAAATTAAACCCACTATACCCACTTGAAGTACAGAAAAAATTACATTTATAGAAATTCGTTTTTTTGAATTTAACTCCATTAATAATCTAGAATTAGTCTCCCACTATACAATTCTTGAATGTTTATAGTTCCTGTTGGTTCGTTTTTTAAGATTACATTTCCACTAGAATAAATTGTCCCATCTATATTATTTAATGGAAAAAGTATCATGTCATTTGAACCTCTATGATACAGCGATAATAAATTTTTTACTCTAAAATTTTCTCCATAAAAACGACCATCGCCCCATGCAAAAAACACATTCATATCGTTTGTTTCGCCGCTTAAATTATAATTAGTAACCGTATTACTTTCAATATAAACAAAATTACTATCTAAATTTAAATTAAAATTACCTGTTCCTGCACCATCTCCATCATCACCCATTGAATATAATCTTAATTCTGGAAAATGTAAGACACCATCGCTTGTAATATTTTGATCTGTTTTACTTTGAATCTCAATTAAATTAGGAACTGTTACATAAACTATGGTTAAACCATAATCTCTAGCTATATTACAGGTTGAATTGTCTTTTACAATTAACATATCGCCATTTAGTGAAACTTCAATATTGTCCTTTATATTATCTCTTGTTTCAATTCTTACATCATATGAGGGTCCTTCTTTGACCACTAATCCAACACCAGAGTATACTTTTACTTTTGTAAAACCTTCTAATGGATAATTTACCATGACTTTAGAACCGTTTCCACTTAAACAATCTTCAGAAATACCACAACTAGTGGTAATTATAAAAAGTAATATGTAAACTATTTTGTTCATATTTTTAGCTCCCCTCTTGAGAGGGTTTGGGGGTGTGTTTTTCAAATTCCTCAATATAAAATTCAATTGTTCTTAAAACGTTTTCTGTATCCTTCAGAACCTGTTCATCTGAAAACCTTAAAACTTCTATTCCTAACTCATTCAATCAAGCTTCTTTAATTGTGTCTTTAGTGTAAACTTCTAAAAATTCATGCGAATAACCGTCAACTTCAATTCCTAAACTCAATTCATAACAATAAAAATCAATAATATAATTATCAATTGGTTTCTGTCTATGAAAATCATAACCATACATTTGCTTGCCCTTCAACTTTTGCCAAAGAACTATTTCAGCTTTAGTACTATTATTTCGTAACTGCCTAGCTAACTCTTTTAACTTTGGATTATATGGTATTATTTTTCGTTTCATTTTTACACACCCCTAACCCCTCTGAAGAGGGGAACTTTTACAACCTTACCCCAACTGTAGCTTCAATTGCTTCTGCTCTTCCGCCATGGGTTTTTAAACCAACTCCGGTAAACACATTTTTGTATATATAATATTTTAATCCAACACGCTGATAAACATCTATTTCATAATCAAATGGCTTATAAACGTAATAACCAAATTGTGTTTCTACTGATAGTTTATTAATAAACAATTCGTGCCCAATAAAAAGTCCTATTCTCTTATAATCAGTATCTGGATCTGCATAATCAGGATGATCTTCAGGGAAAGCTACCGAAACAAATTTAATATAATCTCTTAAATATCTCGAAAAGAAAACATCAGTTCCAAACTGTAAAGCACTTTTTCTTCCTACACGCTTATCAGCATATAAACCAATATGATAAAACTGTCGTTGTCCTAATCTTGGAACTGGTCCTTCTGAAACCCCCGTTCTAAAAGCAATATTGTATTTTATTCGTTCTCTATAAGTTGAGTTTGAAGGCAAACTATCTTTAATATACTTTTTTTCTTCGTTAAAATTATAATTTATACCTACATTCAATGCTACTGTATTTATACCACTATTTGGCGCTTTGAATCTTCCATTCGAAAAATGTGTTAAAAATAATCCTGCTTGCAGGCCAAATCGTCCAACAATATTTTGCTTTTGATATTGTAATAAGAAGTAATTGTTGTCTAATATTTTAGTTCCAAATGCATTGTTTTTATTATTGGTTTCTCTATCATAAGGATTTGAAGTAATTCCAATACCTTGAGAAATTCGGAACATTAAATGCCTTTTAAAAAAATAAAAATTATAGTGAACTCCTATGGCATGATTGTGCCCAATATAAGGATTTTTAAAATCTATGTATTGATAGGAAACTCCATAATCGGGATAATTGTAAACTTGTTCCCATTCTTTATTTCCATAAGTTTTCCAATTATATCCCAACAAAACACCATCGGGATGACCTGAAATTAAATGTCCTACATAATCGGCATGTTTTATAATATTTCCTCTAAAAATTTGGGCGTCAATATAAGTTGAATTTTTGTCCTCTTCTTGCGAATGCAACAAACTGATACTGAATAAAAGTAAAAAGGCAAAAATTCTCTGCATAATTATATTTTTGATAGACAAATACTTAAACTATCTTCCCAGTTATTAATAGTTAAGCCAAATATAGTTTTTATTTTGGTTTTATCTAATACACTATATCCTGGTCTTTTTGCAGGTGTAGGATATGCTGAAGTAGGAATTGGTTTTAAATCTATATTTATGTCTTTTTGAGCAAAAATTTCTTTTGCGAATTCATACCAAGAACACTGTCCTTCGTTACTGAAGTTGTAAATTCCGAAGTAAGATGCTTCGACAGGCTCAGCATGACAAGCGGTTATGATTTTTAATAACGCATTTGCTAAATCAACTGCATAAGTTGGGGTTCCAATTTGGTCACTAACAACTGATAATGATTCTCTTTCAGAAGCTAATCGTAGCATCGTTTTCATGAAATTATTTGCAAATTCCGAATACACCCATGAAGTTCTTATGATAAAATGCTTCTCCCAAATGTTTTGAATCGATTGTTCACCTTGTAATTTAGTTAAACCATAAACTCCTGTTGGGTTAGGTTTATCCGTTTCTGTATAACCTTTTGTCATTTCGAGCGGAGTCGAGAAATCTCCAGAAAAAACAAAATCGGTTGAAATATGTAATAAAATAGTATCGGATTCTTTACAAACTACAGCTAAGTTTTCGGCACCATTTGTATTGATATCGAAAGCTTTTTCGGGTTCACTTTCAGCTTTATCAACAGCAGTATAAGCTGCTGTATTGATACAAAAATTAGGCTTAAATTGATTAAAAACTGATTTACATTGTTCAAGATTTGTAATATCTAATTGCGATGAATTACAAAATACAAAATCGATTGAAGGATAATTACCTGCAACCGATTGTAAAGCTTGTCCTAATTGGCCATTGCCGCCCGTAACTAAAACTACCATACTTTCTTAGCATTTTCTAGTTTGGGTAATACTTTATCTTTTTCCGAAATAATCAATTCTGATTCTTGAAAATTCCAATCAATATTTAAATTTGGATCATTATAGATAATTCCGCCTTCGCTTTCTTTATTATAGAAATTATCGCATTTGTAAAAGAAAGTTGCTGTTTCACTTAATACTAAAAATCCGTGTGCAAAACCTCTTGGAACAAAAAATTGTTTTTGGTTTTCAGCAGATAAAATTATGGATTCGTATTGTCCGAATGTTGGCGAATTTGGTCTAATGTCAACTGCGATATCAATTACTTCTCCTTGTAAAACGCGTACTAATTTCGCTTGAGCGTGTTCACCTGTTTGATAATGCAATCCACGTAAAACACCTTTTGAAGAAAATGATTGGTTGTCTTGTACAAAATGAACCTCTTGCCCAATTCCTTTACTGAAAGTTTTCTCATTAAAACTTTCCATGAAATAACCCCTTTCATCACCGATAACGTTGGGTTCTAAAATAAAACAGCCTTTTAATTTAGTTTCTGTAAACTTCATTATTCTTTAATCAAACTCATTAAGTGTGTTCCGTAACCGCTTTTCAACAACGGTTCTGCTAATTTCTGTAATTGTTGTGCATCAATAAAACCCATTTTATAAGCTGCTTCTTCAATAGCACCAATTTTTAATCCCTGTCTTTCTTCAATAACTTGTACAAATTGTCCCGCTTGCATTAACGATTGAAAAGTTCCTGTATCCAACCAAGCCGTTCCTCTATCTAAAATGGAAACTTGTAACTTTCCTTGTTCTAAATAGGCTTTATTAACATCAGTAATTTCTAATTCGCCACGTGGACTTGGTTTGATATTGGCTGCAATTTCTAAAACCGAATTATCGTAAAAATAAATACCCGGTACTGCAAAATTTGATTTTGGTTGCAATGGCTTTTCTTCTATTGATAATACTTTTCCATTTTTATCAAAATCAACAACTCCGTAACGCTCAGGATCGTGAACGTGATAGGCATAAACAATTCCTCCTTCAGGATTATTATTTGCTTGTAATAGTTCCGCTAAACCTGTTCCGTAGAAAATGTTATCTCCTAAAATTAGCGCTACTTTATCATTCCCAACAAACTCTTTCCCAATAATGAAAGCCTCTGCTAATCCGTTAGGGTGTTCTTGCACTGCATATTCAAATCGACAACCTAGTTTAGAACCATCGCCTAATAATTTTTCGAATAAAGGTAAATCTTGAGGTGTTGAAATAATCAAAATTTCACTGATTCCTGCCCACATCAAAGTCGATAATGGGTAGTAAATCATGGGTTTATCATAAATTGGCATCAATTGCTTACTCACCGCTAATGTTAACGGATGTAAACGAGTGCCTGAACCTCCAGCTAATATAATTCCTTTCATTTCTATTATTAATAAGTAGGTAGATACTTCATAGATATCCCGTACATATCCCGTACATATCCCATATAAACCTAAGTAATTGTTTATTTGTTTTTATACTTGTCTAAGTACCAACGAACCGTTTTTAAAATCCCTGTTTCAAAATTTTCATCAGCTTTCCAGCCCAACTCATTTTCAATTTTAGACGCATCAATTGCATAACGCAAATCGTGTCCTGGTCTGTCTTTTACAAATGTAATTTGGTCTTGATATCTTCCTTCAGATTTTGGTTGAATTTCATTCAAAATAGAACAAACAGTATCAACTATATATAAATTATTGCGTTCGTTTCTACCTCCAATATTGTATGTTTCGCCAGCTTTTCCGGTTTTGAAAGCCAATTCAATTCCTTTGCAATGATCCAAGACATACAACCAATCGCGTACGTTTTTTCCATCTCCGTAAATAGGAATATTTTCTCCTGAAATCGCTTTACGAATAATAGTAGGAATCAACTTTTCATCATGTTGTTTTGGTCCGTAATTATTAGAACAATTGGTCGTTACCACATTCATTCCATACGTATGAAAATAACTTCTCACAATCATATCAGAACCTGCTTTTGAAGCTGAGTACGGACTATTTGGTGCATAAGGTGTGGTTTCTTCAAACAAACCTATTTCTCCTAATGTTCCATAAACCTCATCTGTAGAAACATGGTGAAAACGTGAATTTTCAAATCCAACATTGTATTGATTAGGAGCTGACATCCAAAGTTTTCTAGCCGTATCTAACAAATTAAATGTTCCTAAAACATTGGTTTTAATAAAAGCCTCTGGACCCGAAATGGAGTTGTCTACATGGCTTTCTGCTGCGAAATGTATCACATCGTGAAATTGATATTTTTGAAATAGTTCTTCCACAAAATTTCTATCGCAAATATCACCTTGCACAAAAGTATATCTTGGATGATTGTCAACTTCCTTAACATTATCTAGATTTCCCGCATAAGTTAGCAAATCTAGATTTACTAAATGATAATCTGGATTGTTTTCTATAAAATAGGGAACAAAATTAGCTCCAATAAACCCAGCGCCGCCAGTTACTAAAATATTTTTCATTTAAGCTAAATTTCTTTTGGCTAATTGATTTTTATAAAAATTTTGAAAACCTTTGAAGAATAAAAATAATATTATTAAAATGAAAGGTAAAACTAATTTCATTTTTCCGTTTAAACCTTTTGAATTTAAAATATTAACTGTAGTACTTATTTCTTTAATTACCTTATCACTATTTATAAAATTTATTCTCAAAGATCCTTGTTCAGCAATTAATAAATTCTTTGTATTAATAATTTCATTCAACTGGTTATTATCACTTATATAAACCATTTTATCTGTTTTAGAACCACTAGAAACAGACTTTGAAAAACCTTCTATTAATTTATCAATTTGTTTAATAATACTATCATTAGCTTTCATTTTGATCGTTTCATTATCTAAATATTGCTTTTGTATAGTTTTGAAATATTCAGAATCATTTAAATAATTCAGTAATGGTTGAACGGTTTTATCTATATCCGTTTTTTTAGAAGTAGAAAACTTAATTAAATGAAAAGGATAATTCTTACTCGTAACTTCATTTTCAACAATTTTATCTAAATCACCGTCTTCAGCCATTAATTTAATTAATTCAAAATTATCAGGTTTTTGATCCACAAACTTAAATACATCTATAATAGGTTCAATTTGAATTATATTCAAATCTTTTACGTTTTTAAACCCTAAATTTGAAAAGAAAACAGTATCATTTTCTCTCTTTTTTGCGTCTAAAAGAGCAATTTTAGAATACAAATAATCAACACTTCCAAAATTAGGAGTTACTATAATCTCATTATTAAATGATTTATTGGATTTATCTAAAAATAAACCTAAACCCACTCCAATTACAAACAATATTATTAGTTGTATAATATTTTTTTTAACAAAAAGAATAAAATCAAAAAGCTTATTAATTAAACTTTGAAAAATGCCTCCAACCTTATGAAAAATTTGTCCTAAATCGATTTCTTGATCTTGAGAATTTGTACTCATTTAAACTTATTTTAAGTTAAAGATTTGTTCTAATATTTTAATCGTAATTAAATATGTAGGTTTTACTCCTGTGGTTCCTAATCCGCCCGATGCCAAAGTGCTTCCGGTTTCTAAAGGATTATCAGATGCGTAATAAGCATATCTTACTTTTACATCTGGATTAATACTTTTTCTAATTTTAGAAGCCGACTGAATTGCTTTTTGATAATAAGCACCTTCCATTTCTAATCCGATTGCTTGCCAAGTTGATTCGTGAAAAAACTTCAACAAATCTCTATTTTGAAGTGATGTTCCTAAAACCGTAATCATTGGACCTGCAAAAACAGGAATTCCGTTCCCTTCAAACATCTCTTTGGTTAACTCATTTTCAAACGGATAATTATCCGCTGTTCCTTCATTCACATGGGCGCATGGAATCATAATATCGCCTTTTCCACCCTCCAAAATTCCGGCTTTACCCATAATAGAAACCGATTCAACATTCAAGAAAATCTTATTTTTCTTTTCTGTTTTATAAGGTTTTAATAACTCATCTATCGTTTCAAAAGCTTGCTCACCAAAAGCGTAATCCATTACAATAATAACCGGTTTTTCTTTTGCTATTTTAGCCTCAGCAAAA
Source organism: Flavobacterium haoranii (assembly GCF_009363055.1). Taxonomy (NCBI): domain Bacteria; kingdom Pseudomonadati; phylum Bacteroidota; class Flavobacteriia; order Flavobacteriales; family Flavobacteriaceae; genus Flavobacterium; species Flavobacterium haoranii. The sequence continues at coordinate 2,185,394 of NZ_CP045292.1, forward strand.
ATGGTTTTCTTGAAATCAATTTTAGCCGTATCAAAAATTTGAACGTCGATATTAGTTCCTGATGCATCTGGCAAAGAAATCATCCCTTGAGATAACGCAAAATCTTCTACTTTCTTGCGTAGCTCTTTGTTTGCCGAACTACTTAAATCCTCAAATATCTGAAATTCAGGTGTATTTTTGTATTTTTTTCCTAAAACAGGCTCTGCAAATAACGAATTCATTACACTGTGCATATTCGCACTAATAATGTGAATAGGTCTTTCAATTAAGTCGTTTTTAAGTAAAACTTCTTTAATCGTATTTGCCCAAATATCACCATAAATATGATGTCCTAATCGTTCTCTTAAAATAGGGCTAAAAGTAATGGTTCTTTTATTGTTATCTACTACTTCTTCTATGGCTAATTTTCCTAACCAATACACCACATGTAGAAAACGATCTGGTGCTTCAGCTGTAGCAAAATCATCATAAATATTTTGTACCTCAGCAAAAGTTCGTCCTAAAACATTAGCTGCATGAGAAATCGCTTTTTCACGATCAATTAAGCTTAATTTTTTAGTTTGTTTTACCGCTAATTCTAATTTTTGCCAATCGCGAGAAACCGAACCCTCATCATCAATTAAAACTCTGTCTTTAATTTTGTGTGACTCGATAAAAATAAAAGTCAAATGCGTAAGAATGTCGTAAATGTCCGAACGTCCACGTGTGATTTCCACATTCATTTGTTCATCATCAATACGGTAACAATTTCTTCTTCTTTTTGGTGGAACAATTGCTTTAAAATGAGAATTAGCATAACCTTCGTCAGAAGTTAAGTTGATGTAACGGCATTCTTCAATTCCAATTGGTAAACGTTCAATTACGTATAAAAGCCCGTTTAACTCTACTTTTTCCTCGGCAATAGAACCGTAAATTTCTGGTCGAAGCGATAATAAAGCTTCTCTTAAAGTTTCTCCTGAAACACCCATTGGTTTGTAAAAACCTCTGTTAAATAAATGTCTCATGGTAATGTACAGTCGCTCAATAGCTGCTGAGGACTCTTGCGCTCTTGAGCGCGAAATGTTTTTAATGTCTTTCATTAATATTTTGTTTTTCTAACCTGCAAAGGTAATGTTTTTTAGATTAGTTGGTTAAAACAATGTTTATTGCTGGTTCTATAACCATTTTTTTTCCTTTATTATTACCAAATTCAACTAAATGTTTAATTCTTTTAAACCAATGTAAATTTACAAACATAAATGAGTTTTCTTCCTCTACATAATTAAGTAAAACTGCTGGTGCATAAAAAGTTCTTTCGATTTTTTGTCCATGACTTTCAAAGTATTTATTTGATTCAATAATTACATTTTCAATTCCTATAACTATTCCGCTTTTAGGAATTGAAATATTTTGATTTGAAACATCAACTATAGTTTTTTTTCTTCCTTTGCCTACTTTCACTAAAATAGATTCATCTACTAAAGATTTTCCTGGCAAACTTGTAATTGTATCAAATTCTAAAATTCTTATTTTTAAAATAGCATCTTTAATTGGGGATTTTGTAAATATTTCGATTTCCTTTAAAAAATTTGTTTCTTTAACTATTGAATCATAATCAAATTTTTTTGCTAAAATTTGAGGAATAGCTCCTTGTAAGTGAGAACTTCTACTAAATTCCGAATTTCCAATCTTATTTACTTTTGTTCTTTTTGCTGAAAACACTATAACTTCATTTATTTGATAAATTTCAGGAGAAAGCAAATAAATTCCGTTTTCGTTAATTTTTAAAGTAGTGTCCTTATAACCTAAGCATGAAAATTGTAGCCGATTAGTCTCTTTTGCATTAATCACAAATGTTCCGTTTTCTTCGCTTGAAGTTCCTGTACTTTTATTTTCAATCCATATTGAAACATAAGGAATTGGTTCACCAGAAATGCTGTCTTTGACCACGCCTTTTATTTGGCCAGTAAGGGAAATGGTTAGAAAAAGAAAAAAAACTAAAAACTTATTCATTAAATGTTCTATTTGAAACCCTGTTAAGCTAAAACGATTTCAGCTTCTCTCATAGATTCTGACCCGAGCTTGCGAACAGACGAAGTAAACAAGTTCAGAATGACAAAATGTTATTTATTATTTATTAAAAAAATCAACAATTTTTCGGTCATTACTTAAACGTGGAAGTTTGTTTTGTCCACCTAATTTACCAATTGATTTCATGTATTCTTGAAATCCATTTGTTACAACTTTGGTAACTACTAAAGTTCTTAAAACGCTTCCCGCAATCAAATCGTCGTAATACACGTTTTGTTTGCGCATAGCGTTATCAATTTTTAGAGCAAATTCCTCTAAATTTAAAGGTTCATTCTCAAATTCGATAAACCATTCGTGATACGGTAAACCATTTTCTGGATTAATTTGCGGAGCTACAGTAAATTCATTCACTCTAACATTTGTTCCTTCCATAGCTTCTTGTAAAGCTGCTTCCACTTCTTTACCAATAACATGTTCGCCAAAAGCAGAAATGTAATGTTTGATTCTTCCAGAAACAATCACTCGATAAGGTTTTAAACACGTAAACTGAATCGTATCGCCAATATTGTAAGCCCAAAGTCCGGCATTGGTTGATAGAATTAAAACATAATTGATTCCTAATTCTACTTCGCCTATGGTATAGCGTTTCGGGCTTTCGTTAAAAAACTCATCTGCTTTAACAAATTCGTAGAATATTCCCGAATTTAAAAGCAACAACATTCCTTTTTCTTTTTGAGAATCCTGATAGGCAAAAAATCCTTCTGAAGCCGGAAATAACTCTATGGAATCGACTTTTCTGCCAATTAAATTTTCGAATTTAGCACGATAGGGTTCATAATTTACTCCGCCATAGATAAACAAATTGAAGTTTTTGAAAATTTCGCCAACAGGTTGATTCGCTTTTTCTTTTAGCTTTTCGAAATACATTTGCACCCATGACGGAATTCCTGAAATAACCGCCATATCTTCTTGTATTGTTTCCTCTACAATGGCATCAACTTTAGTTTCCCAATCTTCAATACAATTAGTTTCCCAACTTGGCATTCTATTTTTCTGTAAATAAGCCGGAACATAATGGGCAACAATTCCTGAAAGTCGGCCTAATTTTACTCCGTTTTTTTCTTCTAAAATGGGACTTCCTTGTAAGAAAATCATTTTACCATCAACAAAATCGGCTTTTCCTGTTTCGTGAATATAACTTAAAATTGCATTTCGAGCGGCTTCAATATGAAAAGGCATCGACTCTTTTGTCAACGGAATATATTTGGCTCCCGAAGTAGTTCCAGATGTTTTAGCAAAATAGATTGGTTTTCCAGGCCAAAGAATGTTTTCTTTCCCTTTTACAACCTCATCAACATAAGAACGCAATTGTTCATAATCTCGAATAGGTACATTATTTTGATATTCTTCGAACGAATTAATCTTATCGAAATGATGATCTTTCCCAAATTTGGTTTCTTTAGCTTTTTGAATTAAATCTTTAAAAACTTTTTGTTGGGTTTCAATAGGATTTTGCGCCCATTTTTGAGTTTTATTATGAATGTGTTTTGCAAATAATTTTGCTGCAAAAGCTTTTATTGACATAGTTTATTCAAAATTGATAAATTGAGTAGGATCAATAGGGAAACCATCTTTCCACAGTTCGAAATGAAGCGAAATACTTGCATCTGGATTCACTGAATTACCTGCTAAAGCAATAACTTCACCTGATTTTACTGTATCGCCCTGTTTTTTAGTTAAACTTCCTGCATTTTTATAAACTGAAAGAATAGCATCTTGATGTCTTATAATAACAACATAACCTGAAGAAGGTGTCCAATCTGCAAAAACAATAGTTCCTGTAGCCACAGCTTTAATTGGCGTATTATTTGCAAGTGCTATCGAAATTGCTAAATGCTTATTTTTTGCATTATACTTTTCAATTATTTTACCTTTTGCAGGTGGAAATAATACAAAACTTACTTTTGGCTTAGAAGACTCAAATACATTGTATTTATCTTCTTTTTTAACTGTTTCTTGAAGTTGGTTTTCGGCTTCAGAAGCAAGTAAAGCAGATTCATCTATTGTTTGTTTTTCGGCAGCGATAATAGAATCTTTATTGAATTTTGCATATTCTAAATCGCCCGTTAATACCTTTTTGATAGAATTAATATAAGCTGTATTGTCTTTTACTAGACTTTCTAATGAATCGGACTTAATAGCTAGATTTGTCGCTTCTTGTTTTAATTTTGTAGAAGCATATCCCGGAATATATTGGCGTAATGGCGTAAACGCAATAATATAAGTGGTAATTCCTATTAAAAAAATAGCACCAAGAGTCGCCACTAAAAACACGTTCATAAGATTTAATTTTAATGAAAATGTTTCTTCAAAAGTATCTTCATTTAAAATTATTAAACGTCTTTTATTGAGTAATTTTTTTAATAGAAGTTTTCTTTTTCTACTCTTTTTCTTCGCCATTTTTAGGTATTATATCCTACAAATATAATAATTCATTAGGTTAAGCTAAATATGTAATAATAATAATTCGTTAAAAAATAACACATTGCTAAAAACTTTTTATCTTTGTACTATAAATATTAGAAATCATGAATGCATTAGCTATATTTTTAGGGACAATTGGAGCTCCGCAAGTTATCTTGATTATTGCAATTGTTTTGTTACTTTTTGGTGGTAAAAAAATTCCTGAATTAATGAAAGGTTTAGGTGGTGGTGTTAAAGAATTTAAAAACGCTATGAAAGACGACGAGCCTAAAAATTCAAATAAAGAAGAAACTAAAGAATAATTTTATATTCTTTCTATAAAAAAATCCCGAAATATTTCGGGATTTTTTGTTTTATATAATCATCGATAATTGAATACGTTTTCTCGCTTCATCAACCTCAACTACTTTTACTTGAACATGTTGGTGTAATTTCACTACTTCATTTACATCGGAAACAAAGCCTTCTTTTAATTGTGAAATGTGAACCAATCCACTTTCTTTAATTCCGATATCAACAAAACAACCAAAAGCAGTAATATTATTTACAATTCCAGGTAAAATCATACCAGGTTTTACATTAGCAATCGAACGAACATTGGGATCAAATTCGAACACTTTAGCCGCTTTTCGTGGATCTAATCCTGGTTTTTCTAATTCTTTAATAATATCTTGAATTCCTAAAATACCTACATTTTCTGTAATATATTTATCGGCTTGAATTTTACTGATTTGTTCTTTGTTACCAATGAGTTCCGAAACTTGAATTCCTAAATCTTTTGCCATTTTTTCCACCATTTTGTACGATTCAGGATGCACAGCCGAATTATCCAACGGATTTTTTCCGTCTTTAATTCGGATGAACGCTGCCGCTTGCTGGAATGCTTTTTCACCTAAACGCGGTACTTTTTTTAATTGGTTTCTATCTTCAAACGGACCATTTTCGGAACGGAAAGCGACAATGTTTTCCGCCATTTTTTCGCCAATTCCTGAGACATAACTCAACAACGATTTGCTGGCGGTATTCAAATTAATTCCAACTTTGTTAACACAACTAATTACTGCAGAATCTAATGCTGAATTTAATTTGGTTTGGTCTACATCATGTTGGTATTGCCCTACTCCGATGGATTTCGGATCAATTTTTACCAATTCGGCCAACGGATCACTTAATCTTCTCCCGATAGAAACAGCACCACGAACGGTTACATCATAACTTGGAAATTCTTCACGGGCAATTTTACTCGCCGAATAAACAGACGCACCTGCTTCGGAAACTACAAAAACCTGAATAGGCTTATCAAAAGCAATTTTTTTGATGAAAAATTCGGTTTCACGACTCGCCGTTCCGTTACCAATTGATATCTCTTCAATGTTATAAGCATTGACCATAGAACGGATTTTTTTCATCGCCATGGCACTTTCGTTTTGCGGCGCATGGGGATAAATATTTTCGTTGTACAGCAAATCGCCTTTTTCGTCTAAACAAACCACTTTACAACCCGTTTTATATCCCGGATCGATAGCTAAAATTCGTTTTTCACCTAATGGTGGCGCTAACAACAATTGGCGTAAATTTTCGGAGAAAACGTCTATTGCTTTGATATCTGCTTTTTCTTTAGCCTCTTGTAAAACTTCATTAGATATAGCAGGTTCTAACAAGCGTTTGTAACTATCATCAATTGCTTTTTCAATATGAAATGCGCTTTCACCTTCATTTTTAATAATCGTTTTGTCAATAAAACGTAACGTTTCCTCTTTATCTTCATCGGAAAGTGAAATTTTAAATTTTACAAAACCTTCCGCTTCTGCACGCAGCATTGCTAATAATCGATGTGAAGGTGCTTTCATTAAATTCTCACTCCAATCGAAATATTGTTTGAATTTTTGTGCTTCTTCTTCGTCTTTTTTGGTTTTTACCACTTTAGTTTCAACCAAAGCTTTTCTTTGAAACGTGCGACGTAGATTTTTACGAATAAAGATATTTTCATTAATCCATTCGGCAATAATATCGCGAGCACCTTGTAAGGCTTCGTCTTCATTGGATACTTTATCGTTAATATATTTAGATGCTAAATATTCTAAATCGTCATTTTTTTGACTCATGATGATTTTTGCCAACGGTTCTAATCCGTTTTCGCGAGCGGTATCGGCTTTGGTTTTGCGTTTCTTTTTATAAGGTAAATACAAATCTTCCAATTCTTGTAAATCGAAGCTGGCTTCAATTTTTACTTTTAAATCAGTTGTTAACGCATTTTGCTCTTCGATAGATTTTAAAATCGAATCTTTGCGTTTTACAATTTCGTCGAATTGTTTGCTCAGCTTTGCAATCGTTTCAATTTGAACCTCATCAAGATTTCCAGTTCTATCTTTTCGGTAACGCGAAATAAATGGAATGGTACAATCTTCAGCTAATAATTGTAATGTATTTTCGATTCCTTTTACAGGAAGTTGGGTCGCTGTTTGTATGAATTGGATGTTTGTCATCAAAATAAAATTATTGGCTAAAATACTATCTTTGATTAAATTTTAAAATATGTCGCCCGTATTGATTTATCTTATTTTTATCAATTGTGTAACCTTCTTTATTTTTGGGTTAGATAAATGGTTGGCACGCAACAATAAAAACAGAATTTCTGAACGAACGTTATTAAGCTTTGCTTTTGTTGGCGGTATAATTGGTGGTATTTTAGGAATGCTGGTTTTTCGTCATAAAACACAAAAAACTTCCTTTAAATTGGCAATTGGTGCCATTTTAATTTTGCAAATCATTGCACTTTATTTCAAAGTAATTCCTTTTGACTATTTCTAATCTTGAACAATATAATCTTTAGGATCTTCTTTTTTAAATTCGGGTTGAATATTGATATGATTAATTCCGAATTGCTGAAAGAGTACACTTTCTACTTTAAAAAGTAAATCGTTGAATTCACTCATTTTAATATCTTCAGAACAATCTAAATGCGCTTCTAAATGCAATTCTTCTTCATTTAAATGCCAAACATGAATGTGATGTAATTTATTAACACCTTCTATTTTATGAACTTCACGAACAATTGCTTTAATATCGATGTCTTCAGGCGTGAACAACATTAACATTTTTGTTGATTTTATGATTAAATCGAATCCAACAACAATTAAGTAAATCGCAATTAAAATTGTCATAGCGCTGTCTACCCAAAACCAACCATAAAACTTCATTACTAATCCACCAACTAAAACTGCAACAGAAGCCATCATATCGGTAAGTAAATGTAAATAAGCCGATTTCATATTTAAGTTATGATCGGCATCTTTTTTAAGTAGAATTACTGATAATCCGTTTACTATAATTCCTAATAACGCTAACCAAATTACTAAAGTTGATTCAATAGGATGAGGATTTATTAATCGCTCGATTGCTCCATAAATTAATATAAAAGCCACTATTATTAAAGTAGCCGCGTTTACAAACGCGGCTAATAATTCGGCACGTTTATACCCAAAAGTTTGATCTAATGAAGCTTTTCTTCTTGATAATTTATGTGCAACTAAACTAAAAACAAGCGATAATACATCGGAAAAATTATGCAAAGCATCAGAAATTAAAGCTAAACTTCCAGATATAATTCCTCCTATAATTTGAGCCAAAGTAATAATCACATTCAGTATAATTGAAAAAAAAAGATTTTTACCTTTTACTTCATGCTTATGTATGTGAACGTGATTGTGGCTCATTTTTTTAGATGTTTAGATTTTAGATAATTAGAAAGTGAGAAAAAAATATTATTTCTAAAAATCTCGTGTTTAAGTATTATTTACAAGCAATTTTTTGAACGCGTCTATCATGGCGACCGCCTTCAAAAGCTGTTGTTAAAAATGTATGAACCATTTCAACTGCTTGTTCAATAGATGTAAAACGCGCAGGAATACTAATTACATTTGCATCGTTATGTTCGCGAGCTAATTGTGCAATTTCTTTTGTCCAACAAAGTGCAGCTCTAACACCTTGATGTTTATTAGCGGTCATAGCAATTCCGTTTCCTGAACCACAAATCACAATTCCTAATTCGGCTTTTCCGCTTTCAACGTCATAGGCTACTGGATGACCAAAATCGGGATAATCTACACTTTCAAAAGTATCGGTTCCGTGGTTAATAACTATGTGTTCGTTAACTTCTAAATACTTAACAATCGCTTTTTTGTATTCAGGACCAGCATGGTCGTTTCCTATTGAGATAATCATAATGTTGTTCGTTATGTGTTTATTTATTTTTACAAAAATAATCAGAATCTCTTACAAGTTACCTTAACTTTGAAAGTAAATTTTTCTTGTATGAAGTTTAAAGGAATTTTAAAAGCATTTGAAGAAAACAGTTTGGGATATGGTCCGCATATTGTAATACCAAATGATATTTTTGAAAATATGCTCCAATTAGCGCCTGATAAACGAATAAAATGCACTTTAAATTCTAGTTTAACAGTATCTAGAGCAATGTCACCAAAAGGTGATTTTCATTATATACTTCTAAATAAAGATGTTTTGAAAAAATGTAAACTCGAAATTGGTGATGAAGTTTTGGTAGAATTACAACCTGATATTTCTAAATATGGGATTGATATTACTGAAGAAATGGAAGAAGTTTTATTTAGTGACCCAGAAGGAAGTGATTTATTTCATAAACTTACTCCTGGTGTTCAACGATCATTAATTTATTTAATAAATAAAATTAAAAGTTCTCAACTAAGAATAGAACGCAGTTTTGTAATCTTAGAACATTTAAAAAAGATGAAAGGAAAAGTAGATGGAAAAATACTCCAACAAGATTTTAAAGAATTTCGAAATAAAATAAAATTTTAACAACTATTTTACTTAAAATCAACGATTTATTTAAACATTCAACGATAAAATTTTGCTATGTTAATTAATTTATGTAATTCATTGATATTTAATTAATTATAAATTAACATTAATTGTTAATAATTTTAAATAGAAAATTAGAAATATTTTAAAATCGTATTCAAAAATTTATAATCAAAAATTGAACTGAAATATGCAAGTGTATTTTTTAATTTTTTATGTGGAAGTTTTGAGTAAAAAACAATTACTTATTAACAGTTTTTAACAAGTGAAGTTATCTACAAAACAATCTTAAAATCATATTTCAACAGTTGTTAATAACTATCTATCGCTTGATAAAAAAAACTTAAAAATCAAGAAATTAAATAAATTAACTAATGTTAATAGCATTGTATAAAATTGTAAAAGTCAAATTTCAAAACCATATTAAAAAAGTTATACCACATATTAACACGCTATAATAATCATCAAAAATTTAATTTTTTAAAAAATATTTTTTTTATTGTTTTTAATATATGTTGAAAACTTTTCTTTTTAATAAATGTTAGATTTTTATTAATTCTAGATGCTATTTTCTTATTTCTATTTTCTTATTTGTAATTTTAACAAAAATTGAAATGATATAATGAGTAAGAAACCTAAAAAATTAGGTAAAAAAGCAAAAGATTTTACCTCTCAAATTTTTAAAATTTTAGCCAAAGAACCTTCTAAATCTTTTAACTATAAACAAATTGCAGCGCAACTAGAGTTAACAGATACCAAAAGTAGAAACGAAATTATTCGCGATTTAAAGCTTTTAAAATCTCAAGATAAAATTCATGAAACCGATCGTGGTAAATACCAAATGGTTTCTAAAGCAGAATATTACGAAGGTTATATAGATATGACTTCCCGTAAAACTGGTTATTTTGTTTGCGATGATTTAGAAGACGATGTTTTTGTGCCTTTTATAAATTTAAATCACGCTTTAGATGGTGATAAAGTAAAAGCTTACATCTATAACAGAAGAAGTTCTCGTCGACCAGAAGCTGAAGTTTTAGAAATTTTAGAAAGAGCCAAAGAAGAATTCGTTGGTGTTATAGATGTTCAAAAGAATTTTGCTTTTGTAACTACTGCAAATACAAAGATGTATACCGATATTTTTATTCCTAAAAATAAAATAGGTGATGCCGAACATGGTGATGTAGTTTTAGTGAAAATGGAAGATTGGCCTAAAAAAGCCGATTCTCCTTTTGGTTCTGTAATTAAAGTATTAGGAAAACCAGGCGAACACAACACTGAAATTCATGCGATTTTAGCGGAATACGGTTTACCTTATGATTTTCCAATTGAAGTGGAAGCGTATGCAAATAAAATTGATACTTCAATCACAGAAGAAGAAATTAAAAAACGTCGCGATATGCGTGATGTTTTAACCTTTACGATTGATCCAAAAGATGCAAAAGATTTTGATGATGCGTTATCGTTTCAGGTTTTAGAAAATGGAAATTATGAAATAGGAGTTCATATTGCCGATGTTTCTCATTATTTACAAGAAGGAACGATTTTAGATGATGAAGCTTATAAAAGAGCTACTTCGGTTTATTTAGTAGATCGAGTGGTTCCAATGCTTCCTGAAGTTTTGTCAAATTTTGCTTGTTCACTTCGTCCACATGAAGAAAAATATACGTTTTCAGCGGTTTTTCAATTGAATAATAAAGCAGAAGTTTTAGATGCATGGTTTGGACGAACAGTAATCTATTCTGACCAACGTTTTGCTTATGAAGAAGCACAGAGTATTATCGAAACAAAATCAGACGTTATTCCAGCCGAAATTTCATTAACCGGAAGCGAATATAGTGTTCCAAAACCAATTGTTGATGCTACTTTAAAAATGGATGAATTAGCTAAAATTCTTCGAAGAAAAAGAATGGCAGCTGGAGCAATTTCGTTTGATAAAGTAGAAGTAAAATTCAATTTAAATGAAAACGCAGAACCAATTGGAGTATACTTTAAACAAAGTAAAGATGCGAATCATTTGATTGAAGAATTCATGTTGTTAGCGAATAGAAAAGTAGCAGAATTCATTGGGAAACAAAAGAAAACTTTTATTTATAGAATTCACGATGAACCAAATGAAGATAAATTAATCAATCTTCAAACTGTGATTTCTAAGTTTGGGTATTCGATTAATTTCAAATCTAAAAAAGACATTTCAAATTCGTTAAATAATTTATTAAAAGAAGTTCAAGGTAAAAAAGAACAAAATTTAGTAGATACACTTACTATTCGAAGTATGAGCAAAGCTGCTTATTCGACTGAAAATATTGGTCACTACGGATTAGCCTTTGATTATTACAGTCATTTTACCTCGCCAATTCGTCGTTATCCGGATGTTATGGCACACCGTTTGTTACAACATTATTTAGATGGTGGAAAAAGTGTAAGTGAAGAAGATTATGAAGAGAAATGTGTACATTCTTCACAAATGGAAAATTTAGCTGCAAATGCTGAAAGAGATTCTATTAAATACATGCAGGTTAAATACATGCAAGATCATAAAGATCAGGAGTTTTTAGGTGTAATTTCTGGAGTTACCGAATGGGGAATTTATGTAGAAATCATCGAAAATAAATGTGAAGGAATGTGCCGTATTCGTGAAATTAAAGACGATTATTATGTATTCGATGAGAAACAATATGCATTAGTTGGTGAAGTTTCAAAGAATATTATACAATTAGGAGATGAAGTATACGTTAAAGTAAAAAATGCCGATTTAGTTAAAAAACAACTAGATTTTTGGTTTTTAAGGAAAAAAGAAGATTAATTTCCTGCAAGGTTTTTATAACCTTGTAGGTATAAAATAAAAATATGAAACAAACATTTTTAAACATTATTGCTTTTTCAATTTTTTCATTTGGTTTTTCCCAAGTGGAAAAGAATTTAGGCGATTTTCATAAAGTAACATCATTTGATCAAATTGATTTACAATTAGTTAAATCATTAGAAAATAAGATAATTATTAAAGGTTCTGGTTCTAGCGATGTTGAAGTTGTAAATAAAAATGGCGAATTAAAAATTAGAATGCCATTAACAAAGCTTTTACAAGGTGATAATATCTCAGCAACTTTATATTATACAAAATTAGAAGCTTTAGAAGCTAATGAGGGTTCTCGAATTGCTTCAACTGATGTTTTTTCAGGTTCTCATTTCGATATTATTCTTAAAGAAGGTTCTGAAATAAATATAGAATTAGACGTAGATAAATTAACAGCTCGAACATCAAACGGTAGTATTTTAACTTTAAAAGGAAGAGCCGATTTTACTGATGTTTTAGTAAATTCTGGTGCAAAATACGAAGCTGATGAATTAGAAACTAAACAAACTACAATTACTGCAAATGCCGGCGGTATAGCTAAAGTACATGCTACCGCTTATGTAAATGCTAAGGTTAGAGCTGGTGGTGATATTGTTATTTTTGGTAAACCAAAACAAATCGATCAAAAAATTGTAGCTGGCGGTAGTATTGAACAAGCTAACTAAAGTTAGTCACAGTGATAAGTATCAGTTTTCAGTTTTTTTTGTAATTTCGTTCTATTAACTAATTTTTAGTATGCAATAACTGCGACTGAAAACTGAGACTGAGACTAAAAATTGCATTTTCAAGACATACTTACCGCAATTCCTTGGGGACTTTTATTAGCCTTTTCTATTGGGCCAGGTTTTTTTGTTTTATTAGAAACTAGTATTACAAAAGGATTTAGAGCTGCTTTTACCTTCGATTTAGGAATTGTATTTGGCGATGTACTTTTTATTCTTATAGCTTATTTAAGTACCAATAAACTTCTAGAACAATTAAAAGATAATCCTGCTTTATTTATTATTGGAGGTTTAATTATGTTCGTTTACGGATTAGTTTCTTTTATTATGTTAAAACGTAATTTTAAAAAGAAACAAGAAGAAGAAAAAGACGACGATAATATTCCAAAAAACAATTATTTCGGATTATTTTTTAAAGGTTTCCTTTTAAATTTCATAAACATTGGCGTATTAGGATTTTGGATGATGATTATCATTACTTACGGTCCGCAAATGAATATGAATACACAAAGAATATCTATTTTCTTTACCGCTATTTTAGCTTTTTATTTACTTTTTGATGTTGCTAAAATTTTACTAGCCAAACAATTAAAAAATAAACTTACGCCACAAAATATTTATAAAATTAAACGCGTTATTAGTATTATAATATTAATATTTGGTTTATTCTTTATGCTACAAGGTTTGTTTCCAAAAATGAAAAACGATCTTACTAAAAAAATTGAAAGTGTAGAAAAAGAGGTTTAAGTAAAAATATAAAATAAAAAAGAGCAACTAATTTTAGTTGCTCTTTTAGTTTAGAGGCATCGCCCGGATTCGAACCGGGGTAGACGGTTTTGCAGACCGCTGCCTAGCCGCTCGGCCACGACGCCATTATTTGAACGGACTGCAAATGTATATAAAAAGTTTAAAGTTTGAAAGTTTAAAGTTTAAAAGTTAACACTTTACTATATTTTTTTCTAGTAAAAATTAATAATATTTTAAATGTCAACCAATTACTAGTTCTAGTTTTAGTTTCTAAATTCTTCCATTTCTATAGTTACGCTTTCTACATCGCCTCCAATTGGTGGATTCAACTTTGAAACGGCAACTTTTATTCTCGAAACCTGAGGTAATTCGGCAAAAGTTCTGTTAATTATTCTGTGTGCTACATGTTCTAATAAATGCGATCTAATAGCCATTTCTTCCACTACAATTTTATTTAAATGAACATAATCAACTGTATCATGTAAATCATCACTTTCAGCCGATTTACGTAAATCTGTTTTAATTTCTAAGTCAATTTTATAATCACTTCCTATTTTTCCTTCTTCAATTAAACATCCATGATAAGAGAAAGTGCGAATATTATTTAATTTAATTGTTCCCATATTTTTTTAATTTATCGTTTGTCGTTAATTGTTTATTGTTCTTAAAACTTGTGATATCCATAAACTATAAACCACAAACTTTTTTTATCTTTGTCAAAAGTAAAAAAAAGGCAATGTCTACTGAAGAAAAATCATTAAATTTTATAGAACAAATCATTGAAGAAGATTTAAAAAATGGTTTGTCAAAAGATAAATTACGTTTTCGATTTCCACCAGAACCAAATGGTTATTTACATGTTGGTCACGCTAGTGCTATATGTTTAAATTTCGGTTTAGGAATCGATTATAACGCGCCAGTAAACTTACGTTTCGACGATACAAACCCATCTAAAGAAGAACAAGAATATGTTGATGCTATTAAGCGCGACGTAGAATGGCTTGGTTTTCAATGGGATAAAGAATGTTTTGCTTCAGATTATTTCCAACAATTATACGATTGGGCTGTTGAATTAATAAAGAAAGGTAAAGCTTATGTAGACAATCAGTCTTCAGAAGAAATGGCGAAACAAAAAGGAACGCCTACACAACCTGGAACAGATAGCCCAAACAGAAATCGTTCGGTAGAAGAAAATTTAGATTTATTTGAGCGTATGAAAAATGGTGAATTTCCTAATGGAAGTTACGTTTTACGTGCAAAAATTGATATGGCTTCTACAAATATGTTAATGCGCGATCCTATTATGTATCGTATTATGCATGCGCATCATCATAGAACAGGAAACGATTGGTGTATTTACCCAATGTACGATTGGGCACATGGAGAAAGTGATTATTTAGAACAAGTTTCGCACTCTTTATGTACGCTAGAATTTTTACCTCACCGTGAATTATACGATTGGTTTTTAGATAATATTTACGATACTTCTAAAGTGAGACCAAAGCAACGTGAATTTGCTCGTAGAAATTTATCACATACTGTGGTTTCTAAACGTAAATTATTACAATTAGTTGAAGAAAAGTATGTTACAGGTTGGGATGATCCTCGTATGAGTACCATTTCTGGAATGAGAAGACGTGGTTATACGCCAGCTTCTATTCGTAATTTTGCTAAAACTATAGGAATTGCTAAACGCGATAATTTAATTGATGTTTCACTTTTAGAGTTTTGTGTTCGTGAAGATTTAAACAAAATTGCACCTCGTGTAATGGCAGTTTTAGATCCGGTTAAATTAGTTATTACAAATTATCCAGAAGGAAAAGAAGAATGGTTAGAAGCCGAAAATAATCCGGAAGAAGAAATAATGACTTATAGAAAAGTACCTTTTTCTAAAGAATTATATATTGAAAGAGAAGATTTTCAAGAAGAAGCACACAAGAAATTCTTCCGATTGACTTTGGGAACTGAAGTTCGTTTAAAAAACGCTTATATCATTAAAGGTGAATCAGTTGTAAAAGATGAAAACGGAAATATTACAGAAATTCATTGTACGTATGATGTAGATTCTAAATCTGGAAGTGGTACTGAAGCTAGTAAAAGAAAAGTTAAAGGAACGATTCATTGGGTTTCTATTCCACATGCAAAAGAAGCAGAAGTTCGTGTGTATGATCGTTTGTTTACACATGAAAATCCGGATGGAAATAAAGAAGTTGATTTTAAAGAGTTTATCAATCCTAATTCTCTTAAAATTATTACGGGTTATGTGGAACCTAGTTTAACTGAATCTAAAGAATTAGATCATTTTCAGTTTCAACGTTTAGGCTATTTTTGCGTAGATAGAGACTCAACTGCTGAAAAATTAGTTTTTAATAAAACAGTTGGTTTAAGAGATACTTGGGCAAAAGTTTCTGAAAAGTAATTAGTTAAAAAAGAATTGTCACACTGAGCTTGTCGAAGTGTCTTTTAAAAAAAGTATAGTTTAGATTTTTACAAAATGACAAACTATACTTTTTTATTTTCGTCAGTTCGAGTATTTTGATGAAATCAAAATGTATCGAGAACCTATATTAGTATAATTTATTTTAAATTTATAAATTATAATAATTATATATAATAAATATTTATTATTATAAATCGTATTTTAATAAATATTTACTTTTAAAAGTAACTTTCATAAATTAATTTTAATTCTTTTTTAAAAATGAGTAGTATGATTTTATACTTCAATAAGTAATAATGTTTAAAAACGCTTTATTTTAAGTTTTATTTAAAATTAGTCCGAAAAGTTTGTTTTTTAACCCTGATGGAAGTAGTATCTTTTGTTTTTGTCGCATTGAGCTTGTCGAAATGTCAAAAACAAAAATTTAACGGACAGCAGGAAACAGCTTTTAAAAAATTCCTAAAGTTGGGTTATAAAAAATCCACCAATTTTTTCAACTGATGGATTTTATTTTTGTCATTAAGAATTTGATTCAAGATCTATTATTCATTTGAATCTTCAGTTCCACCAAATTCATCTTTTTTATTTAATTTAGCTTTTGATTGGTTATTTGCTTTTTTCATAGCTTCACCTACTTGGTTGCTTGCTGTAAAACTTGCTACCATATTATTTAACATTTCACTTCCTGCTTGTGGTGAGTTTGGCAACAAAATTAAATTACTGTTTGTATCAGCACCAATTGCTTGTAATGTATCATAATGTTGTGTAACTACAATTAAAGCCGATGCTTCTTGAGAGTTAATACCAACTCTATTTAAAACATCAACAGACTCAACTAAACCACGAGCAATTTCTCTACGTTGGTCTGCAATACCTTGACCTTGAAGTCTTTTACTTTCTGCTTCTGCTTTTGCTTTTGCTACAATTCTAATTCTTCCAGCTTCTGCTTCATATTCTGCAGCAGTTTTTTCTCTATCAGCAGCATTAATACGGTTCATTGCATTTTTTACTTGAATATCTGGATCAATATCAGTAATTAATGTATTAATGATATCATATCCATAAGTAGACATTGCTTCGTTTAATTCGCGTTTTACCGCAATTGCTATATCGTCTTTTCTTTCAAAAACGTCGTCTAATTTTAATTTTGGAACTTCAGCACGTACAACGTCAAATACATAAGAAGTAATTTGATCATGTGGATATTCTAGTTTATAGAAAGCTTCGTAAACCTTGTCTTGTAATACTTTAAACTGTACCGATACTTTTAATTTTACGAATACGTTGTCTTTTGTTTTCGTTTCAATAATTACATCTAATTGTTGAATACGTAAGTTTACACGACCTGCAACTCTGTCTATAACAGGAATTTTTAACTGTAAACCCGAGTTTCGTATACTATTAAACTTACCAAAACGTTCTATAATTACAGATGTTTGTTGTTTTACAGTAAAAAAAGAACTTAAAAAAATAAATAGTCCAATGACTAAAATGATGTAGAATCCCATAGTTGATTATAATTTGATTAGTTATCTGATAATTATACGCTTTTTTTTACTAAAAGTTACATTATTTAATTATTAACTCTATTTTTGCGACCTAATTCAAATAAAATGAGAAAATTATCACTTTTAATAACTTTATTACTTGTTCTAAATTCCTTTGCTCAAGGCGGTTATAGAGATAGTAATCGTATTGGTATTTCTGCTGGTTTAACTAGCTTAGATTTATTTTCAAAACAGTTTAATGTAAAACCTGGACAAGGTTGGGTTGCTGGTTTATCGCTTCGTGGTAATTATTATAACAACTGGCAAATGGTTTACGGAATGCATTTTACAGATAGTAATTTTTCTTTACAATCGGTTACAAATGAAGAAATTAACTATAAATTATCTGCAGTTCAAGTTCATTTGGTAGGAAGTTATATGGTAATTCAAAACCATTTAACGTTAGAAATTGGGCCAGTACTTCAAATCAATAGTAAATTAAAGCTAGATGAAGCAGACGAATTGTTATTGCTTAAAGATAGTCCAGGATTAATGGCGCAGGATATTACAAAGATTAATCAAATTAGCGGAAATGTTATGGCTGGAATTACAGCTGGAGTTACTAGATTTCGTTTAAATGTTAACTATCAATATGGTTTTACTAATATTATGAATAGTTTAAATAAAAAAGACGAATTAAAACTAGCAAATGGTAACCAACGTTTTCGTGGAAATATTGGTATGTTAAGCGCTATGTTAACAATTTATTTGTAAAATAACTTTTATAAAATTATTTTCGAAAGCTCAAATATTTTATATTTGAGCTTTCTCATTTATAAACTAATTGATTTTTACTATGAAGAAACTATTTTTTGCATTTTTATTTATCTTTTTGGATGTAATATATATTCTCAAAATGAATATATTATTGATAAAAAAGGAAAAAAAATCATCATTGATGATGGTTCAACTATGATGAGTGCTTTTTACCATGGAAAAACAATAAAACGGACTGTTAGAATTTACTATAAACAGAATGGGATTGAAAAAAGTATTGAATTTTTAGATATTAAAGAAGCAAAATATAGTAATTATAAAATTGATACGTTCAAATACGAAGACAAAGACTTGCCTTATTTTATTTTAATAGAGAATCAAAACTTAAGATTAATTAGCTTTCAGAATACTAATAAGTTTATTCATAGTTATATTATTGATGAAAATAATAATGTTATTGAAGATTTAACTTTAAACCTTTATTCTAATAATAAGAAACTAAATGAAGAAAGAGCTATTGTAGAAAGTAAAATAAGAAAACACTTTGGCGATTGTGAAAATGTAATCAAGAGGTTAGAAAAATATAAGTATAACACAATGAAAAACACTTATAAATCAAGATTATATGGAAATAATAAAGATATCCAAGAAAAATTAGAAAATAAGAATTATGAAACATTAATGATATTTTTTGATAATCCAATGTACCTAAATTGCAAATAAATTATGAAAAAGTTACTAATTATAATAGTTTTAATATTAAGTTTTAATTCCGTTTTTTCTCAAGAATATTCAATAAAAGAAATGTCTTTAAAAGGAGAAGGTAGAGAAATGCAAATTAAATATAAAGGAACTGTCTCAATAGATTTTGAGAAAAAGTATTTAATTATGGAAACTCCAGCTTCAAAAATGGAAGGTAATTTCAATTTAGATGAAGAAGGAAATATAGTCTATCAAGTAGAAAATAGAGAGCATACTCTTAAAATAATTGATGAGAACAAGGGAAGTTATGATACAAAAATGATAATCCATACTATTGATTATTTAGGAGGCATGACAACAATATTATATTGTAAAAAAGAATAACCATAAAAAACCCTCAACATTGTTGAGGGTTTATTTTTATATTGTTGCTATTGCTTTTTCAATACGTTTAATTGTTTCTTGTTTTCCTATCATTTCAATAATATCAAACAAGTGTGGTCCTTTTAACTCACCTACTAAACTTAAACGAAGCGGTTGCATTACTTTCCCCATGCCTATTTCGTTTGCCGTCATCCATGCTTTTAAATTATCTTCAATAGCTTGTGAAGTAAAATCAGCATAAGCATTCAATTGTTCAGCAACTTTAGTTAAGGTTTCTTTAGTTTCTTCATTCCATTTTTTAGTTACTTTTTCATCATAACTTGTTGGTGCTACAAAGAAATAATCAGCTAAATCCCATAAATCAGTTACAAAGTTAGCGCGTTCTTTTACTAAACCAACAATTTTTGTTAGCTTTTCATCTGTCACACTGAGCTTGTCGAAGTGTCTTTTTTCTAATTCAACTTTAAATAAAATCGCTAATTCTTCATCCGATTTTTGAACTAAATATTGATGGTTAAACCATTTATTTTTATCCGGATCAAATTTTGCACCTGATTTATTTACTCTTGTTAAATCGAAAGAAGCTACTAATTCTTCTAAAGAAAATAATTCTTTATCGGTTCCGTCGTTCCAACCTAGTAATGCTAAGAAGTTAACTACTGCTTCTGGAAAATATCCTTGTTCGCGATAACCCATCGATGTTGATTCTTCTGTTTTCCATTCTAAAGGAAATACCGGGAATCCCATTTTGTCGCCATCTCTTTTCGATAATTTTCCGTTTCCAACGGGTTTTAAAATTAATGGTAAATGTGCAAATTCAGGCGCTTCCCAACCAAAAGCTTTGTATAATAAATGGTGTAGTGGTAAACTTGGCAACCATTCTTCTCCACGAATTACGTGAGAAGTTTCCATTAAATGATCGTCTACAATATTTGCCAAGTGATATGTTGGCATGCCATCGCTTTTGTACAATACTTTATCATCTAATAAATTGGTATCGAATTTTACTGTTCCACGAATGATATCTTTTAATTCTAAAATTTCATTGGTTGGTGTTTTAAAACGAACCACAAATGCATCGCCGTTAGCAATTCGTTGATCAACTTCTTCTTTTGATAGTGCCAAAGAATTATCTAATTGTTCTCTTACGGTATGATTATAGATAAAAGTTTTACCTTCAGCTTCGGCTTGTTTTCTTAATTCATCTAGTTTTTCAGCAGAATCAAATGCATAATATGCCCAACCTTTTTCAATTAATTGATCGGCATATTTTTTGTAGATTACCTTACGTTCGCTTTGTCTATAAGGTCCAAATTTTTCATTTTTACCTACAGTTTCATCAGGTGAAATTCCTAACCATTCTAAAGCTTCAAAAATGTAAGCTTCAGCACCTGGAACAAATCGAGTTTGATCAGTATCTTCTATTCTTAAATAGAAAACACCTCCATGTTTTTTAGCAAATAAATAATTAAATAAAGCGGTACGAACACCACCAATATGTAATGGCCCTGTTGGACTTGGCGCAAATCGAACTCTTACTGGTCTTGTCATAAAATTAAAAATATTTTCTTTCTGTGTCATCCTGAGATTCTCGAAGGATCTTGTGCAAAGATACAATTACAATTGTGAAGTTAGAATTCAGTAATTAGTTTTTATCTTAGTTTTTAACCGCTTTTGAATTTTTATTAACAAATTGCCTTTTAAAAATTTGTACTTTTACTAGTTATTAACAAATGTTATTCATAATTGGAAGCAAAATCAGCCATTTATAGTAAACTCGAAGCCTTTATTAGAAAGTATTATATCAATGAAATTATAAAAGGTACTTTACTTTTTGTTGGTATTGGTTTGTTGTATTTTATATTCACGTTACTCGTGGAACATTTTTTATGGCTTTCTATATCAGGTAGAACTATACTTTTTTGGTTGTTTATATTTGTAGAAGTATTTTTATTAGTTCGGTTTATATTTATTCCTGCTTTTAAACTTTTTAAATTACAAAAAGGAATCGATTTTACTACTGCTTCAAAAATCATTGGTAACCATTTTACTGAAGTTGGCGATAAGTTGCTTAATTTTCTTCAGCTATCAACCACAAATGAACCATCAGAACTTTTATTAGCTTCCATAGATCAAAAAGCGGCTTCTTTACAATCAATTCCTTTTACTAATGCAGTTAACTTTTCAAAGAATAAGAAGTATTTACCTTACGCTATTTTACCTATCATTATTCTGCTTTTATTTTTTGTTACCGGAAATTCTTCCATAATTAAAGGTAGTTTTAACAGAGTGGTTCATTATGAAACAGCATATACTCCTCCTGCTCCATTCAATTTTTTTATTTTAAATGATAATTTACAAGTTGAACAAAATAAATCTTTTGTTCTTAAAGTTACTACTAAAGGAAATATTCAACCGAATCAAATTAAAATCAATTTTGGTAACGAATCTTATTTTTTAGAAAACTTAGGAAAGGGTTTATTTGAATACACATTCGAAAATGTTTCTAGTTCAGTTTTATTTACCTTAGAAGCGAATGAAGTTTTTTCAAATTCTTATGAATTAAAAGTTATTGATGTACCAACTATTTCAAATTTCGAAATGAAATTGGTTTATCCAAAGTATCTTGGTAAAGTAAATGAAGTAATAAAAGGAACTGGAAATGCTCAAGTCCCTGAAGGAACAAAAGTTTTTTGGTCAATTTCGGCACAATCTACTTCTAACATTAAATTTACAAGTAATGCAACGGAAAATTTTTCTAATAACGATAATCAATTTTCGTTCGCAAAAACTATTGTTAATGATTTAGATTATGATATTGTAACTTCTAATAACGCGATTTCAAATTACGAAAAATTGAGTTATACTATTACTACGGTTAAAGATCAATTTCCAACAATCAATGCCTCTCTTGCACCTGATAGTTTAAAATTAAATAATAAAGTTATTATTGGTCAAGTTGCCGATGATTATGGTTTATCTAAATTACAAGTAGTTTACTACGATGTTAATGATAAAACTTCTCTAAAAAAAGGTGCTTTGTCAGTTAAAAAAGATTTAGTTGATCGTTTTGTGTATACTTTTCCAAATGGTTTAATTATTGAAGCTGGTAAACAGTATGAATATTATTTTGAAGTATTTGATAATGACCAAGTTAATGGATATAAATCATCAAAATCTTCTACTTTTCAGCATTATGAATTAACTTCTGATGAGAAAACTGAGAAAAACCTCCAAGACCAACAAGAAAATATTGATGCGCTTGAAAAATCTCTTAAAAATCAAGACAAGCAACTTTCAGAATTAGATAAATTGCAAAAGCTCAATAAAGAGAAATCTTCTTTAGATAATAAAGATCAAAAGAAAGTTCAAGATTTTATTGAGAAGCAAAAATTGCAAGAAGAAATGATGAAAGAATTCTCTAAGAAACTAAATGAAAATTTAGATGAGTTTAAATCTAATTCTAAAGAAAAGGAAGAATTACAACGTAGATTAGAAGAATTTGAAAAAGAATCTGAAAAGAATGAAAAGCTCTTAAAAGAATTAGAAGAGTTATCTCAAAAACTTGAAAAGGATAAGTTATTTGATAAAGCCGATAAACTTCAACAAAAGGCAAAAACCCAGAAAATGAATTTAGAGCAGTTGGTTGAGTTAACGAAACGTTTTTATGTGGAACAAAAAGCTAATCAAATTGCTGATAAATTAGATAAACTTGGAGACAAACAAAAAGATTTAGCGAATAAAAAAGACGAAAATTATAGTAAAAATCAAGAAGCTTTAACTAAAGAATTTGATGATATTAAAAAAGATTTAGACGAATTATCGAAAGAGAATAATGAATTAAAAAAGCCATTAGATTTAGATAGAGATTCTAAACAAGAAGAAAGTATTTCTAAAGATCAAGAAAATGCTCAAGATAATCTAGAGAAAAATGACCAGCAAAATGCAGGTAAGTCTCAAAAGAAAGCTGGTGATAAAATGAAACAAATGAGTCAGCAAATGTCAGCTGCTATGAGTGCTGGCGGAGCCGAATCTATGCAAGAAGATGCTAAATTATTGAGACAAATTTTAGATAACTTACTTACCTTCTCTTTCGATCAAGAGCATTTAATGAATATTGCTAAAAATAATTCTAAATCTTCAATACAGTTAAATCAAATTTTGAAGAAACAGCAAGAATTAAAAGTTCAATTTAAGCATATTGATGATAGCTTGTTTGCTGTAGCTTTACGTAATGTACAAATAACAGAAATGGTTTTTAAAGAAGTTGGAGAAGTACATTACAACGTTGATAAAAGTTTGGAATCCTTTTCTGAAAGCTATTTCCCTAAAGGTGTTTCTCATCAACATTTTGCTTTTACATCTGCTAACCGTTTAGCTGATTTCTTAAGCAATATTCAATCTCAAATGATGATGCAAATGCAAAGTTCAGGACAAGGAAAACCAAAACCTGGACAAGGTCAAGGTATGCAACTTCCAGATATTATAAAAAAGCAAAGTCAACTAGGAGAACAAATGAAAGAAGGCATGAAGTCAGGAGAGCAACCTGGTGATAAACCTGGAGAAAAATCAGGTCAGCAAAATAATGGTAATCAAGGATCAAGTTCGGGTCAAGATGGAGAAAATGGTTCTGAAGGTAATGCAGGTAAAGTTTTAGATATACTAAAACAGCAAAAAGAGCTTCGCGATGCTTTACAAAAATCTCTCGAAAAAGAAGGTTTAGACGGAATTGGACAAAATGCTTTAAATCAAATGAAAGATATAGAAAAGCAATTAATTAATAAAGGTTTTAAAAATGAATCCTTAAATAAAATGTTGAATTTAAAACACGAATTATTAAAATTAGAAAAAGCTATTCAGCAACAAGGTGAAGATAATAAGCGTAAATCTGAAACTAATAGAGATAGTTTTAGTGGTTCAAAAAACACTATTCCAGAGTCATTAAAAGAATATTTGAATAGTGTTGAAATATTAAATAGACAAAGCTTACCTTTGCAGCCAAATTTCAATAGTAAAGTTCAAGAATATTTTAAAACCAATGATTAGTTTTAATTACGAAACAGATTTCAAATTAGAGAATGAAGATTTAATTTCTAATTGGATTGAACAAGTTGTTATATCAGAGAATAAGTCACTTGGAGAAGTAAATTATATTTTCTGTGATGATGAATACCTACATAAAATTAATGTTGAGTATTTAGATCATGACACTTTAACTGATATTATTAGCTTTGATTATTCTGAAGGAAATTTAGTACAAGGTGATATATTCGTTTCTATTGAACGTGTAGCAGACAATGCCAATGATTTCAATACTGAATTTACTGAAGAATTAAGAAGAGTTTTAGTTCACGGCATATTACATTATTGTGGGTATAAAGATAAATCTGTTTCAGAAGAAGCTATTATGCGCGCTAAAGAAGATGAAAAACTATTAATGTTCCACGTGAAACATTAATCATATTTCTTTCTAGGTTTTTTCAGAAGCTTATTGTTTTTGTTCCACGTGGAACAAAAACAAAAATTTAAAATTCAAGTTCCACGTGGAACATATTATAAAATTTAAAATTCATATTTTAAAGTGAGTTTATTTCAAGATCAATATGATGTTATTGTTGTAGGAGCGGGTCATGCTGGTTGTGAAGCTGCTGCTGCTGCTGCTAATATGGGTTGCACTACCCTATTGGTTACAATGAATTTGCAAAATATTGCGCAAATGTCTTGTAATCCTGCTATGGGTGGAATTGCAAAAGGACAAATTGTACGTGAGATTGATGCATTAGGTGGTTACTCTGGAATTGTTTCAGATAAAACAGCTATCCAATTCAAGATGCTGAATGTGTCTAAAGGTCCAGCTATGTGGTCGCCACGTTGTCAAAGTGATCGTATGCGTTTCGCTGAAGAATGGCGTTTGATGTTAGAGCAAACTCCTAATCTTGATTTCTATCAAGAAATGGTTTCGGGTATTGTTACTAAGAATGGAAAATTAATTGGTATTCGTACTTCATTAGGAATTGAAATAAAGGGTAAATCAGTTGTATTAACAAACGGAACTTTTTTAAATGGTCTTATTCATATAGGTGAAAAACAATTTGGCGGAGGTCGCGCCGGAGAAAGTGCATCTTTTGGAATTACAGAAGACCTTATTAATTTAGGTTTCGAATCTGGTAGAATGAAAACAGGAACTCCTCCTCGTGTTGATGGTCGTTCTTTAGATTATTCTAAAATGATTGAACAACCTGGAGATATAAATCCACAAAAGTTTTCATATTCTAATGTTACATCTCCTTTAAAGGAACAACGTTCTTGTTGGATGACTTACACTTCTCCTGAAGTTCACGATTTATTACGAGAAGGTTTTGATCGTAGTCCAATGTTTAATGGTAGAATTAAAAGTTTAGGTCCACGATATTGTCCGTCTATTGAAGATAAAATTAATCGTTTTGCCGATAAAGATCGTCATCAGTTATTTGTTGAGCCTGAAGGATGGAATACAGTTGAAGTGTATGTAAATGGTTTTTCAACTTCTTTACCAGAAGATGTTCAATTTAAAGCTTTGCGTTCTGTACCTGGATTTGAAAATGTAAAATTCTTTAGACCGGGTTATGCAATTGAATATGATTATTTCCCGCCTACACAGTTAAAACATACTTTAGAAACTAAATTAGTTGAAGGTTTATATTTCGCAGGACAAATAAATGGAACTACTGGTTACGAAGAAGCAGCTTCTCAAGGTTTAATGGCAGGTATTAATGCTGCGCTAAAAGTTAAAGGTGAAGAGCCTTTGATTTTAAATCGTGATGAAGCTTATATTGGAGTTTTGGTAGATGACTTAATTACGAAAGGAACTGAAGAACCTTATCGTATGTTTACCTCTCGTGCGGAGTATAGAACTTTATTACGTCAAGATAATGCCGATTTAAGATTAACTCCAAAAGGGTATGCCATTGGTTTAGCTAAAGTTGATCGTTTAGAACGTGTAGAAGAAAAACTAGCTAAGTCGGAAGCATTTTTACAATTCTTTAAAGATACAAGTGTGAAGCCTGATGAGGCAAATCCTATTTTAGAAGAAAAGGGTTCTTCACCAATGTCGCAACCTGATAAAATGTTTAAGTTGTTTTCTCGTCCTCAATTAGAATTAGAAGATTTTGTGAAATTCGAAAAAGTTAAAAATTATATTGACGAATTTGAGTTAGATGAAGAAATTGTACAACAAGCAGAAATTCAAGTTAAATATTCAGGTTATATAGAAAAAGAAAAACTTCAAGCAGATAAATTAAATAGATTAGAATATGTAATTATTCCTGATAATTTTGATTTCGATAAAATAAAATCAATTTCTATTGAAGCGAAACAAAAGCTAAATAAAATTCGCCCTAAAACAATTGCACAGGCTTCTCGTATAAGCGGCGTTTCTCCAAGTGATATTTCTGTGTTATTAATTTATATGGGAAGATAGGTTTTAGATAATAGAGAAAAGAATAAAGAGAAAAGAAATTGTTTCACGTGAAACATTGTAATTATTCTGAATTTTGTCACTTCGAGCGGAGTCGAGAAGTCACATAAAGAAATACAAAAATGAATTTCAAAGAAAATAATATATATATCAACGTTAAAGATTTTTCGGTTTCCGGAGAATCTTTTTCGTTGTTACAAAATGAAGAAGGAGAAATTTTAAAAACAACCCCTACTCCATCTTTAGAAAAATTACCTTCATATTATGAAAGTGAAGATTATATTTCTCATACTGATGGGCAACGTTCTTTATTTGAAAAAATCTATCAAATTGTAAAGCGAAATGCAATACAGCAAAAAGTTAAGCTAATTGGTAAATTTTCTCAAAAAGGTCAACTTTTAGATATTGGTGCTGGAACAGGTGATTTTTTAGTAGCTGCAAAAAACGATGGTTGGCAAACTTTAGGAATTGAGCCAAATAAAAATGCTAAAACTTTAGCAGAAAATAAAGGCGTAAATTTTGCTGATCAATTAGAAGTTATTTCTGATGATAGTTTTGATGTAATTACCATGTGGCATGTTTTAGAACACGTTCCCAATTTAGAATATCAACTTAAGCAATTGAAGAGAATTTGTAAACCTGGAGGAATTGTAATTATTGCTGTTCCAAATTATAAATCTTTCGATGCGCAATATTATAAAGAATTTTGGGCGGCATATGATGTACCACGACATCTTTGGCATTTTTCTAAAAATGGAATCCAAAAATTATTCGCTCAAAAAAATTTTCAATTAGTAAAAATGAAACCCATGTGGTTTGATAGTTTTTATGTGAGTCTACTTTCGGAAAAATATAAAAACGGTAAGATGAATTTTATTAAAGGATTTTTGATTGGATTTTATTCAAATTTGAGCGGAATTTTTAAAAATGAGTATTCTTCCCACATTTATGTATTCAAAAACGAGTAAAAAACCACATATTTTATCAAATTTTAATGATTTTTAAGTAAGTTAGTACTTATTATATACAATTTAAGAAAGTGTCTTAAATTGAATTTATGGAAGTTGTTGTTGATAAATATTAACAATCACATAAAGATATGATTATAGATATTATTTATTACTAAAAAAAACACCAATTTTATAACTCGGAATTACTATTTTTACCAAAATTTTAAAAAACATAATAGAAAGATAAAAATGAAGAAATCACTTTTAATTTTAGGATTTGCATTAGCATTATTTTCATGTAACAAAGCAGAACAAAAAGAAAACTTTAAAACAGCTTATATAGATACATCGGTTTTATTAGAGAAATATGAAAAATTCAAAGATGAAGACGAGAAGTTTAAAGTAAAATCTCAAGAAATGGGTCGCCCACTTCAAGCTAAATTACAAGCTTTTCAAAGTGAAGCAAATAATTTCCAACGTAATGCTCAAATTAAAGGTATGGCTTGGGCACAACAAAAAGGTGCTGAGTTACAACAACGTGAGCAACAATTAGCTGTAGAACAAGATGCTTTATTACGTCAAATTCAAGTAGAAAGTGACAGTATTCGTACAGAAATCATCAAAAATTTAAAAGATTATATCAAATCTTACGGTAAAAAACAAGGTTACGATTATATCTACGGAACGGGTGATGCTGCAACAGTGCTTTACGCTAAAGATTCTTATGATATTACAAATGACGTTTTGAAATTATTAAACGACGAGTTTAAATCATCTACTGGTAAATCTGAAGAAAATACTGGAGCTACAGAAGTTAAAGAAGAAGAGAAAAAATAATTTTTCTATTATTTTAGATACAAAACCACGCAAAAGCGTGGTTTTTTTGTTTAATAATTTTTTAAATTATCTAAATTTAAGAATTTACAGTTATGCAAAAAATGCATAAAAACAATAATAATTATAAGAAAAATCTTAAAATATTTTTCAAACGATTAATTTTTAATAAGTTATAAAAATTATAACTTTAACAAAATATACAGAAAAACTGTAAGGTATTTTTACCTAATTTACTTTACTTTGAAACGGCTAACCACTTAAGTATAATTTATTAATTAAAAACCGTTTAAAAAATGAAATCGAAGATTCACGAACACTTAAAAACAATTTAAACATTGTGAGTAAAAATTTTATGTTTAGTGTCTTGGCACTTGTAGCTTTCTCTTTTGCTGGTATGGCAAATAATGAAGTGAAAGAGGAAAAAGTTGAAGTTAAAGTTGATCCTTGTATCGAGTGGGCAATTGGAGCTTTAGGAGAACTTGAAGCGGCTATGGGTTGCGAATTTTCTGATGTTGAAGCTGGAGCTTTGATATTAGCCTTTTATGATATGTGTTCATAATTAAATAAACAAGATTTAAATTTAAAGAGACTGTTTAAAAAGTTATATTTTTGTCATTCCATCTCGTCTTTAGACAAGATAAGAATCTTTAAAAAGCTGTTAATAAGTTATTTATAGAATCTGAAATCGAAGATTCAGCGAAGCTAAATAATTACTTCGTCAGTTCGCTAACTCTCGGTCAGATTGACAACTTTTAGCCTTTTTAGACAGTCTATTTTAACAATAAAAATAATTTAATTACTATGTTTAAATTTATAATTTTTGGATTAGTTTTTGTTAATTCATTTTCACAAAATTATACTTCTGCTGAAGTTAAGTATAGCGGACTATATTCTAAATTAGAAATTAAGGAAACTAGTCCACAAAATGTTAAAGATTTATTTACTAACATTAATGAAAATTTAAATGATAAAGAATTTATTTTAAAAATAAACTCTAAAGGATTTTATTTTAAAGAAGTTGATAAGGTAAATCTCGATGAAAATAAATATACTAAAATTGCAAATACAATCTTTTTAGTTAATAATTTTTTCTTTTTAAAAAATAGTAGTTTATTAATAAAAGAAATAGGTGATGCTCAAATAGAAACCGATTTTTCATATGATTGGTCTTTACTTAATGAGACTAAAGAAATTGACAAATTTTTATGTTACAAAGCTGAGTGTATAATCACATTTAATACAAGAAGTGGAGGTGAGGGTTCAAGGGCAATAACGGCATTGTATACGCCACAAATAAACTTTAATTATGGTCCAAATGGGTATATGGGGCTACCTGGCTTAATTTTAGAATTAGAATATAATAAAACAAAATTAGTCGCAAAAGAAATTAAATTATTTAATAATGAAATTTCAATTGATTTCCCTAAAATAAAATCAATTTCTGAAAAGGAATTTGTTGAAAGAACTAAAATGAATTAATGCGAAAATTTCTATTTATTCTTATTATTTCACCTCTTCTCTCCTTTTCTCAAACTCTAATAGGCGTTGTGCAAGACAGTTTAGGCAATCCGTTGCAAAATGCTAATGTTATTGCTAAACCCTTGGTTGAAAAAGCCGGTCTTAAATTCTCTATTGCAGATCATCTTGGTCGCTATAAGCTAGAACTCGAAAAAGATACACCTTATGAGGTTAAGGTTTCTTATTTGGGTTTTAAAGAAGAAGTGTTACAGCTTCCTGCAAACTTTACTATTCGCGAACACATTTTTAATCTCAAAGAAACAGGGCAAGAACTCAAAGAAATTGTAATCAATTACGATTACCAACCTGTTATTGTTAAAAAAGACACGCTTATTTACGATGTAAAAGCCTTTGCAAACGGCAATGAGCGTAAAATGAAAGAAGTGCTCGAGAAAATGCCAGGCGTTGAAGTAGCCAAAGACGGTTCGGTTACCGTGCAAGGTAAAAAAGTTACGAAAATGCTCGTAGAAGGCAAATCTTTTTTTGGTGGCGGTACTAAATTAGCGGTTGAAAATATTCCAGCCGATGCTTTAGATAAAGTAGAAGTAATCGATAATTTCAACGAAGTTGGCTTTTTAAAACAAGTTTCCGACAGCGAAGATTTAGCTATGAACGTGAAACTTAAAGAAGATAAAAAGAAATTTATTTTTGGTGATGTAGAAGCAGGTGCCGAAGTCGCAAACGATAACGGATTTTATCTCGGTCACGCCGGTTTGTTCTATTACGCACCAAAAACGAATGTGAGTTACATAGGCGATATCAACAACATCGGAAAACGAACTTTTTCTTTTGAAGATATGATGCGTTTTCAAGGTGGTGTAAGCAGTTTTATTTCAGGCAGAAAATCGTTGACGAATTTATACAATTTCGCTTCCGATAATACTGATGTGGTAGAAAACAAATCACAATTTGCTGCGCTTAATTTCCGTCAAGAAATTAACTCAAAGCTCGATGTTGAAGGTTTCGGAATTTTTTCAAAGCTTTTTACAGCATCATTTAGTGAATCTCAAAATGAATATTTACAAAACAGCGTCTTCACTTTCGAAGACAAAACCAGTACAACGCAAAATAAAGCGCTTTTAGGCATCGGAAATGTAAAATTAAACTTCTCGCCTACTAATCAATCAAAATGGTTTTATAACGGCCAATTTCAAGCGAGTAGTAACGACATTACCAATCAAATACTTTCGGTGCGCGATGGCGACCAAAATAACTTTCAAAATATTCAAAATGCAGATAATTCGCAATGGAAACAATTTTTAGAATGGCACAAGCAGTTTAAAAATAAAAATCACACAACAACTTTTGTGGTGAATCACAGTTTTGAAAACAACAAACCGCAAAACACTTGGTTAACTGATACCGAATTTTTAGCTGGTTTAATTCCGCTTCAAAACGATAGCGAATACAACATTCAACAAGTAAAGAAAGTGAAAAACAATAGTGTTGATGCTTTGTTTAAACATTATTGGATTTTAAATAATTACAATCATTTATATACAAATGTTGGTAACAATTTAGGTACAACACAATTAACCATTTCTGAAAAACAATTTTTAACCGATGGTTCAGTTAATGATTTTGCAGCTAACGGATTTGGTAACGATTTAGACTATGTTTTAAATGATTTTTATGTAGGTTTTGAATACAAGTTTAAAATAGGGAAATGGATAAATAAACCTGCTATTTACACTCATTTTTATCATTTAAAAACCAAACAAATAGCTTCTGATTATTCGTTAAACCGAACGTATTTTGAACCGCAATTTAATAGCGAATACGAATTCAATCAATCGGAAAGTTTAAAGTTTAATTATAAATTAAGTAATGATTTTCCAGATGCCACTCGTTTACTAGAACGTTATACGTTACAAAGTTATAATTCGGTGTATAGAGGAAATACGCTTTTGAAAAATGAACGCTTTCACTCGGCAAGTTTGCGTTATACAAAATCGAGTATGTATCGAGGTCTTATGTTGTTTGCCAATGTGAGTTTCAATAAAAAAATAAGAACGATTCGTAATGTTATCGAACTCGACGGAATCAATCAATTCTCTACTCCTATTTTAACTGATAATCCCGAAACGAATTGGCGAGTAAATGCGAATATATCAAAGAAAATTTATCGTTTTCGCTTGCAGTTTACAACTAATGTGAGTTGGTTCAATTATATTCAAACCTTAAATGGAACCACAACATCAAACAACAGAAACAATCAGTCATTAGGATTAAAATTGCGAACAGCTACCAAAAAATGGCCATCAGTTAGTGTGGGTTATGCCAAAGATTTTAGTCAATTTTCGGGTTTAACCCAATCTGATTTTACAAACGACAGAATCACTTTTGATTTGGATATTAATTTTCTGAAAAATTTTAATTTTAAAACCGATTACGAAGTAACATTTAACCGAAATAGCAACAATCAAAACAACAATTACCGAATTGCCAATGCTTTTTTGAGTTATCAAAAGAAAAATAATCCATTTCGTTTTGAATTATCTGCACAAAATTATTTGAACAACGGTACAAAAATTAACAATAGCTTTTCTGATTATTTGATTTCCAATACCACAACTTACATTTTACCCAGAATTGTAATGTTGTCGATTAGTTATAAGTTATAAAACTAATTAACCCAACAAGTAAACGGCTAGAATTGCCGGTACAAAGTAAATTACAATAGTTCTTGCGCCATCATAATCTTTAGCAATACGCTGTCCAAATAATAACATCAATAAGGTTTTACAAGATAAAATTGCTCCATAAAAACCGATTGTAGATTCCGTTTTCGTTAATAATTCGATTATTCCAGCTACAGAAAAAACACCTGAAACAATTTCCATTACTAAGATTATAAATAATGCTAGTGGAACTTGATTGCCAAAAATAGTTCCTGAAAAATGTCCTTTTAACCATTCTACATTTCCTTTCCAATCTTTAATTTTATCGTAACCCGATTGTAAAAATGTTATGGCTAACAAAGCCAAAAGTAAGATTGGTGTTGCGTTTTGTACTATCATAGTTGTTCTTTTTTATGTATTAGTCGTGTTAATTTTATAGATAAATCTGTAAGTATAATCTTGCTATTTCCATTTCTTTCGATGTGATAAATAGCGTTTTCTAATTCTTTAAAAATCTCTCCAATATTACTTCCGTTTACAAAAGGTGCAAATTTTTCTAATTCAAATTTGGCTACATTAGTCTCATAATATACTAAAGATTTAGCTTGATAATTTGATAATAATGCTTGTCTAAAAAAGTTGACACAATAATGAAGATATTGTTTTTGCACTTCTCGCCCTAAACTTGCAATAGTTTCGCTCCAAACAATTAAATCCTGAATAGCCGATGCATTACCTTTTGCTTTAAAAGCACTTCTCACCCATTCTATAAACCATTGTTCAAACGGATAATCGTCGTTATCTTGTTTTAAAATATGTAAAGCTTTATTAAAATTTCCTTCACTTTGATGGGCAATTTTTTGAGCAATTTTAGGATCACAATTTTCACGTGAAACAAGTCCTTCTGCAATTACATTCTCTGGTAAACCAATAAAATCAAGTACTTGACAACGCGAATAAATGGTTTGTAAAATATCTTCTAAATGTTCAGTAATTAAAATGAAAATTGTCTTTGCTGGCGGTTCCTCTAATAATTTTAAAAGTTTATTAGATGCTGGAGCATTCATTTTATCGGCCATCCAAATAATCATCACTTTGTAACCGCCTTCATAAGCTTTTAAAGAAAGTGCTTTGTTAATATCTGTTGCTTCTTCTACTCCTATTTGTCCTTGTTTTCGCTCTACTCCTATTTTTTTGTACCAATCAAATAAATTACCATAAGAGTTTTCTAAAACAAATTCGCGCCATTCGTTAATATAGTTGGCACTTGTTGCTTTACTTTTAACACTTTCACTATTTGCTACAGGAAAAGCAAAATGTAAATCGGGATGTGATAAATGATTGAATTTCAAATTACATGCTTCAATCCCTGTATTATTTTCCGAAACATTTTGACATAAAATATATTGCGCATAAGCAATAGCCATAGGTAAAGTTCCACTTCCTTCAGGACCAACAAATAATTGGGCATGGGCAATTCTACCAGAATCTGCAGTTCTTTTTAAATGGTTTTTAATATGTTCTTGGCCTAAAATTTCAGAAAAAAGCATACAAATACTTTAAGATATTGAGCCGTAAAGATACACAAAGCGAATAAATGAACTTATAATTTTAATTACGAAATCGATACCGTTAAAATTTTAGTAAATATGATAGATGTTATAATATTTTTAACTTCAATATTTTATATTTGCATAGTATCAAATTTTATATTTTAATGAAAACACTTAACGACTTTAATTTTAATAACAAAAAAGCGCTTATTAGAGTAGATTTTAATGTCCCACTAGACGAAAATTTTAATGTTACAGATGCCACGCGTATCGAAGCAGCTAAACCCACAATCGATAAAATTTTAAACGATGGTGGAAGTGTTATTTTAATGAGTCATCTTGGGAGACCAAAAGGTGTTGAAGCAAAATATTCTTTGCAACACATTGTAGCTAAAACAGAAGAAGTTTTAGGTAAAAAAGTACAATTTGTTGACGATTGTATTGGTGAAAAAGTAGAAGAAGTAGCTAAAAACCTTAAGCCAGGTGAAGTGTTACTTTTAGAAAATTTACGATTTTATGCTGAAGAAGAAAATGGTGATGTTGCTTTTGCAGAAAAATTATCAAAATTAGGCGATGTTTATGTAAACGATGCATTTGGAACAGCTCATAGAGCACATGCTTCCACTACTATTGTTGCACAATTTTTTCCAAACGATAAGTGTTTCGGGTATTTATTAGCAAAAGAAATTGAAAGTATTAATAAAGTTTTAAGTGATTCTGAAAAACCAGTAACTGCAATTTTAGGTGGTAGTAAAGTTTCGTCTAAAATTACTATTATTGAAAATATTTTAGATAAAGTAAACCACATGATTATTGGAGGTGGAATGACATTTACCTTTATCAAGGCTTTAGGAGGAAAAATTGGCAATTCAATTTGTGAGGACGATAAATTAGAATTAGCAATTGAAATTCTTAAAAAAGCGAAAGAAAAAGGAGTACAAATTCACTTACCAGTAGACGTCATTGCTGCCGATGCTTTTGCAAACAATGCAAACACTCAAATTGTAGATGTTAATCAAATTCCTGATGGTTGGCAAGGTTTAGATGCTGGTCCAAAATCATTAGAAATTTTTAGAAGGCTAATTTTAGATTCTAAAACTATTTTATGGAATGGGCCTGTAGGTGTTTTTGAAATGGAATCTTTTGCAAAAGGAACTATTTCAATGGGCGAATTTATTGCTGAGTCAACTGCAAACGGAGCATTTTCATTAGTTGGTGGTGGCGACAGTGTTGCCGCAGTGAAACAATTTGGTTTTGAAGAAAAGATGAGCTACGTTTCTACTGGTGGTGGCGCCATGTTAGAAATGCTTGAAGGAAGAACGTTGCCAGGTATTGCAGCAATTTTAGATTAATTATAATAAAATCTCGAAAATCGAGTTATAACCAAATTGCCCCAAAAAAATTATAACAAGATGAAAAACAAAATAATAGCAGCTTTATTAGGTATTTCTAGCGTAGTTTTTGCTCAAGAAGCAGAACAAGTAGATCCTAATTTAGCATTACCAAAACTTACATATCTTGATTCTTTAAAATCTACTTTTATAAATCATAATACAAGTAGTTGTATCGATGAAAGATGGATGGCAGAATTGAGTAATGAAGATATTTTTCAGGAAATGTTAACTGATGTTACTGAAACAAACATTGATTCTCTTGGAAATATTAATTATGATTTGTCGACCGACTTGTTAAAAAAGCGTTTGGTAAAATTAGATGCTCAATCTCCATTTAATATTGAGTATACACCTGCTTTAGAAAATGTTATTAAAGCTTTTTTAAAGAATAGAAAAGGTTCATTAGAACGATTAATGGCAATTTCTGAATATTATTTTCCTATGTTTGAAGAGCATTTAGCGAAATACAATGTTCCTTTAGAAATTAAATATTTAGCTATTGTAGAATCGGCATTAAATCCTAAAGCAAGATCTCGTGTAGGTGCAACAGGTTTGTGGCAGTTTATGTATCCAACGGGAAAACAATATAATCTTGAAGTAAATTCTTATGTAGATGAACGTTATGATCCGTTAAAAGCAACCGAAGCGGCTTGTCAATATTTATCGAATTTATATGGAATTTTTGGCGATTGGAGTTTAGTACTAGCTTCTTATAATGCAGGTCCTGGAAATGTCTCTAAAGCAATTCGTCGATCTGGCGGAAGTCAAAATTATTGGAACATTCGTAGAAATCTTCCACGTGAAACAGCAAATTATGTTCCAGCTTTCTTAGCAACTATGTATATTTTCGAGTATAAAAAAGAACATGGTTTACAACCAAAAAAAGCAACTGCTTCTTATTTCGAAACCGATACTATTGCCGTAAAGAGAGAATTGACTTTTAAACAAATATCGGAACTATTAGATATTTCAGAAGAACAAATAGAATTTTTAAATCCTATTTATAAGTTAAATGTAATTCCGTTTGTAGAAGGAAAGCAACATTATATTCGTTTACCAAAAAATAAACTTGGGTTATTTTTATCAAATGAAGAAAAAGTTTATGCTTATGCAGACTATCAAAATTCTTTAAAAGAAAAAATAAGTGTTGCGAATACTGCTGTAGCAAATAATAGTTCTTTTAGTAGTAATTCGGGAGTGCAATACCATAAAATTAAACGTGGAGAAAGCATCGGATTAATTGCAGACAAGTACAATGTTTCGGTTACGGAATTGAAAAGATGGAATAAATTACGTTCTAATACGATACAAGCAGGAAAAACTTTAAAAATTTATTCTGATGTAAAAACAGCATCGGTAACTACACAAAAAGCTAGTGCTGGTGGGTATTACACTGTACAACCTGGAGATTCTTTGTTCTCTATTGCAAGAAAATATCCTGGAATTTCTGCTGATGATTTAAAAAAATGGAACGATATTAGCGGTGATAATATTCAACCTGGTATGAAATTAAAAACCAATGGATAAATCATTCGTAATTATGAAAAAATTTTTAGTAGTTCTTCTTAGTATTGTGAGTTTAATTTCTTGTCAAGATTCAGACAAGGAAAAGAAAGCCATTTTAAGTGAATCGAATGGTAAAATAAACAATATCTCTATTTTTATAGATGAAAACCTTTGGAACGGAGAAATTGGCGATTCAATTCGAAAAAAATTCGCTGCTCCAGTTGATGGTTTACCACAAGAAGAACCGCTTTTTAACTTAAATCAATATCCTACAAAAATTTTTGACGGCATTGCTCAAAAAAGTCGAAACATTATTTATGTTCAAAAAGGACAAAAAAATGGCTTCAATGAGCAAGTTAATCAATATGCTAAACCACAAAAAGTATTTTATGTTCTAGGAAAAACTAATGATGAAATTATTAAAGTCTTAGAAGAAAAATCTGCAGCTATCATAAAATCTATTAAAGCTTCCGAAATTATTGAGAACCAAGTTCGTTTAAAGAAAGCACTTGTAAGCGATCAAAAGGTAAGAGAAAAATTTGGAATAGGTTTAACAATTGGTTACGGTTATAAATACGACATGGTAAAAGATAATTTTCTATGGATTAGAAAAGAGTTTTCTACTGGTTATAACAGTATTTTAGTGTATCAAGTTCCAATTGATGTTATTGAAAATGATAAAGAAGTTATTGAAAATGTTATTTCGATGCGAGATTCAATTGGAAAACTAAATATTCACGGAGTTTTACCAAATACTTGGATGATTACAGAAGATGCTTATTCGCCTTATATTTTCGATACCACTATTCAAGGTAAAAAAACCTATGAAACCAAAGGAACTTGGGAATTGAAAAATGATTACATGGCGGGACCTTTTATTAATTACGCTATTAAAGACGAAAAAAATAATCGTTATTTAATTTTAGAAGGGTTTACATATAATCCTTCAAAATCTAAGAGAGATTTGGTTTTTGAACTAGAATCAATTATAAAGTCGATTAAATTTTTAAAATAAAACTTAAAATTCCCTTGAAAAAGGGAATTTCTTTTTTCTATGGAATTAAAATTCGAAATAAAGCGATTTAACGAACTTTCTACAGTTGAATTGTATAATTTACTACAATTGCGATCTGAAGTGTTTGTGGTGGAGCAAAACTGCGTTTATCAAGATATTGATGCTAAAGACGAAAAGGCTTTACACGTTTTAGGATATTATCAAGGCGATTTAGCGGCTTATGCGCGTTTGTTTAACAAAGGTTATTATTTTGATGAAACTTCAATTGGGAGAGTTGTAGTGAGTCCGAAATATCGAGATAAAAAATTTGGACATGATTTAATGAAAACCGCCATTGAAGCTATTTCTGAATTTTACAATGAAAAGGAAATTACTATTTCAGCTCAAGAATATTTACAGAAGTTTTACGAATCTCACGGTTTTGTAAAAACGAGCGAAATGTATTTAGAAGATGAAATTCCACATATTAGAATGCGAAGAAGTTAGTCTACTTTGAGAGATAAGTCGACATTTTCAATTGCAACAAGTTTATGTGTAGAAATGTTTTTTTTGTGTTTAATAGTTGCTTCCACAACTAAGCCTTTTATATCAGCAAACAACTCTTCATTTAGTTCATTAGTGTGTAAACAACTCATTCTAAATAACCTAAACATATTGTTGTAATATGGTAAAACTTTTACTTGAATTTTTACATTTTCTTTTTTGTAATTTAACTCAAGATTATAAATTAAATAATTACCTTCTATACTTTCTAAAAAATAAGTTAGTCCTTTAATTTTTTTTTCTTTTTATGGGTTAATTTATAAGTTAGTTTGTATTTGTAAGAATAAGCAATTTCATTATTTGGACCAACATATTCTATGGCTTTAAAAATATGGATATCATTTTTTTTATAATCTACTAGATATCCTAAATAATCACTTCCTATTTTTGAAATTTTGAAAAAATAAGAATCATCTTCTTTATTGGAATAATAAATAGATTCCATTTTTCCCTTCGGATATATATTATCATACTTAGTAAGTAAATCAAATTTATAGTTTTGTCCAAAACTGATTAATGGTAAAATAACAGTAAAAAGAAGAAGTTTTTTTAACATAATACAATAATTAAATCTTTGTAATAACGAGCTCTACTCTTCTGTCAAATTGAGAACCTTTTCCTAATGGTTGAGTGTTTCCACAGGCTTTTGTTTTCATTCTTTCTTTTGCTACTTTACGATAATAAAAGTATTTATACACGCGTTCTGCTCTGTTTTTAGATAATTCTCTTTTTTTGGTTTCTCTATCAAAAGCTTCCGTATGGTAAGGAGTACAACAAACATGCCCTTGAATTTCGAATTCTAGATTAGGAAACTTATTTAATTGTTTTGCAATAAATTCTAATTGTTTTTTTGCTTTAAAGGTTAGATTACTACTACCTCTTTCAAATAGTACATCATCCAAATAAATTCGGTCGCCAACAATAGGTTTTTTAGGAAGTTGTTCATATAATTGAGGAATACCTAAATGCGATACAACTACAGCTTTGTAATTTACAACTACATCAACACGACGGTTTTTTGAGCGAACTTCAGGAACGTTGTCTAAGACATCTTCGTCAATTAAAATTCGTCCTTTTCCTTCAATGGTAATTATAATTTTATTTTTTATACCTTTTTCAACCAGCTTGTTTTTTACAGTTGTAGCTCTATTTGTAGATAATTTATAGTTGTAAGCATCTTTTCCTCTATCGTCGCAATAGCCAAAAATTTCAATGGTTTCAACTTTTGTTGTATCTAATTTTTTAACGAAATTAATTACAGCATCAGCTTGTTCTTGTTTTAAATCATATTTGTCAAACTCAAAATATATGGAATGTATTTCTTCGTCTTGAGCTATTGTAAACAAAGAAATTAAGAGAAATAAAAGCGAAAATTTTAACTTCATGGTCGTTACTACTTTAATAGATTACTATATTGTGCGCTGTTGTTTAAAATTTCTTTAGCTTTTGAAATTTCAGAATTGTTTTTTGTATAGAAATTATATAACCCTTCTCGATACTGGTTTCTGATAATTAATTCTTCTTCGATTTCTTTTACGATTTCTTTTTTATACTTAACAATTTCATTTTCTTCACTTGCTTTTACTGCTTGTTCTAATTGTTTATATTGAGCGGCAATAACATCGTCAATTTTATCTTTTTTAGCTTTTTCTAATACATTTTCTAAAGCTTGTTCAGTTGCAGTGTTCAGTTTGTATTTATCTTGTTTTACAAAAGTTTTAAAAGCTGTAAAATCAGCATCAGAAACAGAAGCATTATTGGGTTTTTGATAATACAATTGGGTAGCAAAATCAAATACCGCATTATTATCTACCAAAGCTTTAGTAATAGAACTTGTTTTCGATTCTGCAATTTCAACATCAGGTTGAATACCACCACCGTCATAAACGGTTCTACCCGATTTTGTTTTAAAAGCATTAAATTCATCTTTTGATTTTTTAACAGCTTTTCCATTTGCATCGCGTTTCGAATAATCTAGCGCTTGAATACATCTACCAGAAGGAGTGTAATAACGAGAAATAGTAACTTTTACTTGAGTTCCGTAAGATAAGTTTAATGGTCTTTGCACCAAACCTTTTCCAAAACTTCTACTACCTATTACTACTGCCCTATCTAAATCTTGCAATGCACCCGAAACAATTTCTGAAGCAGAAGCACTTTTGCCATCTACAATAACGGCTAACGGAATTTCTAAATCTATAGGTTCGTTTCGTGTTCTGTAGGTTTGATTGTGTTTTTCGTTTTTAGATTTAGTCGTTACGATAACTTCATTTTTTGGTACGAAGAAATTACAAATATTGATTGCTTCATGAAGTAAACCTCCTGGATTTCCTCTTAAATCTAAAATTATTTTTTGAGCTCCCTGATTTTTTAAATCGATTAATGCATCTCGAGTTTCTCTACTTGCAGTTTCCGTAAACTTAGTCAATACAATGTATCCAACAGAATTATCTAGTAATTGATAATAAGGAACCGCTTTAAGTTCTACTTCCTTAAGTGTCACTTTTGTAGCTAATTTTTTTCCTTGTCTTGTATATTGTACATTTACTGTTGAGTTTTTTGAGCCTCTTAGAAGTTGAGAAGTGTCTTCTTTATATTCTTTTAAATTAATATCATCTATTTGAAAAATTTCATCTCCAGCTTTTAATCCAGCCAAATCGGCAGCAAAACCTTTATAAACTTCTTTCAAAGTAATGATTCCGTCTTTTCGCTGAATTAAAGCACCAATTCCGGTATATTCGCCAGTATTGTTAATTTTAAAACGAACAACATCTTGCTCATTAAAAAACACAGTATATGGGTCGAGTTCCGATAGCATATTTTTAATAGCTACATCAATTAACTCACCCGGATTGGTTTCATCTACATAGTTTTGATTCACAGTTTTAAACATAGTAGTGAAAATCTCTATTTGCTTGGCAATTTCAAAAAAATCGTTTTTAAAGCTAGCACCAATAAATAAAAATGCAACTGCGAAAATTGTAATGATATAGTGTTTTTTAAATAGTCTCATTTGATGTAAATTTTCTTAACTCCTCAAGAATACGATATATAGAATGCTAATTTAAGTATAATTGACTTAAATTTTAAAAATGTTTTGTGAAAACTAACTTACACAAAAATGACACCAAAAATTATTTTTGAATTTCGGCTATAAATTTTGTAAATAATTGAATTGTTTTTTCTTCAATTTCTTGGTAACTAAGACGATCTTTAGTTTGATATAAAAACATCATAGCATAAGGTTTTTCGATGTTTTCTTGTATCAAATGTTTATTTAAACGATAGCATTCGCGAAGTAAACGTTTAAAATAATTGCGATCAACCGCTTTTTTAAAGTGTTTCTTAGAAACCGAAACACCTATTTGTAGTTTTTCTTCTGCATTTGGAATTTCAACAAAAACTAGTCGCAACGGATATTTTGAAACCGATTTACCTTCAGAAAAAAGTAAATTTATAGCAGTTTGACTTTTTAGTTTTTCGTTTTTTGGATACTTGAAATTCATGTTGCAAAGGTATAAAGGAATATTTCAATTTTAATATTTTACATAATCTTAATTTTGTTAGGAAATAAAATTGTGATATTTTGCACTTTTAATAAGAAACAGCCTACTTGTTTCAAGAATAATAAGAATGATTCAAAAAATATTATTTTTCTTTTTTTTTAGCGCTTTAGTAATTGCCCAAAATCAGCCAGATAACGACTTTAAGCGATTAGAGCGCCTGTGTCAAAAAAATAGTAATAATGCAGATAGTTTAAGTTTATACAGTAATCGTTTATTACAATTTGGTAAAAAGAATAACAATATAGAAGCGATTTTGGAAGGTTATTTCTTTTATTCACAACTAGAAACTTTAAAGGGAAATAAAAAACAAGCTATAGTATATTTAGATAGTGCTTTAGTATATCAAGATAGAACCCAAGATTATTCAAGACTTTTTAGAATTAAACGTGTAAAAGCTATTACTTGTGCACAATTAGGAGAATATGATATTGCCGAAAAAATATATTCTGGAATTGTTGAAGATGCTTTAAAAACTAATAGAGTAGATGAAATAGCTCAAACTTACAATGGTTTAGGAATTATAGAAAGAAATAAAAGCAATTACAGCAAAGCACTTCAATATTTTGAAAAAGCACTTCATATTTGGGATAGTTTAGGAGTCGATAACGCTAAATTAGGAGCGATTTCAAATATTGGACTAACGCAAAAATCTCTTGGAAATATTTCTGAATCTAATAAAAGCTTTCATAAAGCCATTTATTTATCTAAAAATGATAAAAGAAATGAAAGTAGCCTTTATAGAATGTACAGTAATTTAGCTTCAAATTTTATAAGTTTAAAAAAGGCAGATTCGGCTAATTATTATTTAGATAAAGTAGTTCACTATTACAAAAGAACAAACCAAAAGTTTCTTTTAAACTTGGCTTACTTAAATGTAGGGCAAAGTAAACTTTTAACAAATGATTTCAAATCAGCTTTTTGGCATTTAAACACGTCATTGCAAGAAATAAAAAAAGCAAAGCACATTCCGCAACAAATAGAAAATTACCGACTTCTAGCAACGGTTTTTTATAAACAAAATGATTTTGAAAAGGCTTTAATCTATTTAGATTCGGCCCACACATTATCCGTTGATAAAAATATCAATTATGATCTTGAAAGTCAATATGCGCTTTATGCGGCAATAAATGAAAAAAGCGCAAACTATAAAGAAGCAAATAATTATTTAAGGAAAAACGATAGTTTAAAGAAAGCAAAATACTTAAAGAAAACTGCAAATAGTTTCAATCAAATATTAGTTTTAGAAGACAATAAAGAAAAGAGTAACACAATTGTAAAGCTAGACAAAGAAAAGAGTTTTTATAAATCAAATCTTTTTGTAGCGGCTATTTTGGCAATAATATTATTAATAATGTTCTTCTTTTTGGCTAAGAAGTATTTGATGCAAATGAAAGAAGTTAAAGAATTACAAGACGAATTAGAGCAATACAACATTGAATATAGTGAAGTTCCAAAAACAGAAATTGTTATACAATTAAAGAGTAAAGCAATTATTAATACTTCTAAAATTCTTTATATAAAATCAGACGGTCATTACGCTGAAATATTTTTAGAAGACAAAGAAAAACCAGAGATTGAAAGATCGTCTTTATCTAACTTAGCAGAACAACTTCCTTCAAAAGATTTTATAAGAATACATAAGTCTTATATTGTAAATATTCATAAAATTAAGATTATTAATTCTACACAATTAATGGTTTCAAATGGCGAGTGGATAAAACTTTCGAGAACCTACAAACAAGAATTAAAGAACATATTTCATAAAGAATAGTAAATACTACTTGTATTTCATGTACAAAAACATGTCATTCATGACAAATGTTTGATTTTACTGATATTTTGACTCAATTTAGATTCGAAGTTAAGAGAGCAAAAAACAACTATTTGTTTTGTTATTTTTTAAAAATCCAATTCAAATTTAGTTAAAAAGCAACTCTTTTTTTAAAAGAAAATTGTGCTGCATTCCATTATCTAAGTAATTTTTTTCAGCTAGTAGATTCAT
Organism: Flavobacterium haoranii; assembly: GCF_009363055.1. Lineage (NCBI taxonomy): Bacteria > Pseudomonadati > Bacteroidota > Flavobacteriia > Flavobacteriales > Flavobacteriaceae > Flavobacterium > Flavobacterium haoranii. The sequence goes on from NZ_CP045292.1 coordinate 2,229,804, forward strand.
TTTGGTTTCATATAGTATTGAGTGGAAACTATAAAAAATTAGACTCTTTAATAGGTAATGGTTTTGCAGTATTAATTTAAAATGAAGTATTAATTAAACTAAATTTTATATGAAAACAGTAAAACTAATTTTAAGTGTGTTATTTATTTCATCAGTAACATTATTTACATCTTGTTCAAGTGATGACGACGGTGGTTCAGGTTTAAGTGGAGTTCCAACAGGAGAAATTGTAGAAGTTAGTCTAAGACAAGAAACATTAACTGGTTTTGACGATGAAGGTAATGGTTCTCAAAAATGGTGGACTCACGTTGTTTCTTCAGCCGATTTTTCTTCGGATGATTGTGGAGACGACCAAACAGTTGAGGATGGTGGTTATTATGCGTGGTATCCTAATGGTAATTATTATTATAAAACTTCAATTAATGGATCTACAACTTTAGCGGGTTCATGGGAGTGGACTAATAGTTCGAAAACTAAAATCTACATACATAATAACTCAACAGGAGCTGAAGGAGAGATGACCTTAACGTATCTTAATGAAAGTAATATTGTTTATGGTATTAAACAAAGTGGAGGTGGATGTTCAGTAACTACTTACGAGCAATTTAATAATCCTTTTTAATATAAAAAACTTAATTCATGAGAAAAGTCACACTCATTTTTGCTATTTTTTTAATGTTTTTATCAGCTAATGCACAAGAGAAAACTAAAAACATTGTTAGAAATTTTCAATTAAACCTTGGAGTAACATTAGGAGATTATTCTTTTAAATCAGATCAAGGGAAAGTAGATTATAAACCTCAAGTTGGGTTTAGAATTGGAGCAGATAATGTATTTTTCACTAAAAATAAATTTAGTTTAGAATCTGGTTTAACGTTTAGTTGGTTAAGAACTAAAGTCGATGAACCCACTATAAAAATTGACTACAGTAGTTTTTATGTAGGTACACATTTAGTAGGAAATTATGCTATTTATCAAGATAAACTTTTTATTGGAGCAGGACCATTTATAGACTTTGGTCTTTTTGGAACTCAAAAACCAGAAGGTTCAGAATCAATTGATTTATTTGTGGGCAAAGATGGTAATGATGCGCCATTAAAAAGGCTTAATTATGGTGTAGATTTTAGACTACTAGGCGATATATCTTCAACTTATCCAATACAAGCTTACGTTTCTTACCGTTTAGGAATTCCTAACATTGAAGGTGCTGATGGCGGAAGCGGACAAACTTTTAAAGCTAGCATTATATCTTTTGGAGTTAGAGCTAATCTTCACAAAATATTTGAAAAAAAATCTGAATAAAAATTAAAACAATTCAATTTTCAATTTCAAACAGCAATAGTACATCTAAAGTATATATCACGATCTAATAAATTTTTTATGAAAAAAATTACTCAATTATTTTTATTATTTCTTACCACAATTTCTTTTTCACAAGTAACAGATGTCAAAGATCCATTAAACGGAACGCCGACAGGTTTTTTATTAGTTGGTAACGAATTGTATTACACGCACGACAATAGTATTTCTAAATTAGATACAAGTATTGCTAATCCTTCGCCTGTAAATATTATAAATGGATTAAACGAGCCAACTGGACTTCTTTTAAACGGAAATGATTTATATTTTGCTCAAGCAACAGCTAATAAAGTTTCAAAAATCGATATTACGAATCCAACTCCAACTGTCGTTGACGTAGTAACAGGTTTAAATGAGCCTGCTTTTTTAGCATTAAGCGGAAATGATTTATTTATTTCGGAAGTAGGCGATGGTAAAATTTCTAAAATCGATATCACGGCTAGTTTACCAACCACTACAACAGATGTGGTTTTAGGTTTAAACACACCATTAGGAATTACATTAAATGGAAACGATTTGTATATAGCTGAGGTTTTAGCAAATAAAGTTTCTAAAATCGATATTAGTAATCCAGCACCTACAGCTGTAAATGTAGCAACAGGTTTCAACAAACCACTTCAATTAGCCATTAATGGTAACGATTTATATATTTCGGAACCCGATGGAAATAAAATTTCTAAAGTAGATATTACCGCAAGTTTGCCTACTACACCAACTGATGTATTGACAGGTTTAGGAAGTCCAGAAGTTTTAGTAGCAAATACAACGGATTTATATTTTTCAGCCGATTCTTCAGTAGGAGCAGGTTATAAAATTTCCAAACTAAATTTTGCCGCATTAGCAACCGAAAGTTTTCAAGATAGTTCTTTACAGGTTTATCCAAACCCAGTTGAAAATCAATTGTATTTACCCGAAAGTACAACCTTTAGGAATTATGAATTATATGATATAACCGGAAAACAAGTGCAACAAGGTAAAATCTTGCTCAATACTATTAGTTTCAGTGAAATCAATTCAGGAATATATGTTTTGAAGCTTCTTGGACAAAACCTTGAAAAATCTATTAAAGTAATTAAAAAATAAACCCAAATCCCTGATACACTTTTTGTATTTGGGATTTTAATTTTTTGTAAGATGAAAACAAAATTACAAACGCTATTATTCGTTATTTTTTCACTTTTAAATTTCACCACAAACGCCCAAGATACAGAACTTTGGGGTATGACTTCAAATGGTGGAGAGTATAATGCTGGAACCATTTTTAAAACTGATGGTAATGGAGATAATCATAGTGTTGAAGAATCTTTTTTTAGAAACGAAGGAGGATATCCTAGGGGAAGTTTAGTTAAGGCTGTTGACGGAAAGTTATACGGAATGACCGAAACTCAAGGCGCAAATAGTAGGGGCGTTTTATTTTCTTATGATTATGTAACAGCAACGTTTACCAAGCATTTAGATTTTGATGGAGCTAATAATGGAAGTAATCCTAAAGGCAATTTAGTAGAAGCTGCTGATGGTATATTGTACGGAATGACTTATTATGGAGGAGCCAATAATATGGGCGTTTTATTTTCTTATGACCCTGTAACAACAACATATACTAAACATTTAGATTTTAACGGAACTAATAATGGTAGTTATCCCAATGGCAGTTTAGTAGAAGCTACTGATGGTAAATTATACGGAATGACCCGACAAGGAGGAACTAACAATATGGGAGTAATTTTTTCTTATGACCCAGTAACAGCTACGTATACCAAGCATTTAGATTTTAATAACGGGACTAATGATGGAAGACTACCTTTTGGAAGTTTAGTTGAAGCTAGTAATGGAAAGTTATACGGAATGACCCGATATGGAGGCACAAGTGGTAATGGCGTTTTGTTTTCTTATGATGTTGT